>NZ_JAANHO010000030.1:0-741 GCF_011800725.1 Bacillus sp. EKM208B
TTCAAGTGGTTGTAATTCTTCACCGTTATACAATCGTGAGAAATCTTCGATTAATAGATTTAGCGTCTGATGATCGGAAATAATATGGTGCATATCAAATAGTAAAATATAGTTGTTCCGATTTCTTTCTTTGACTACTTTAAAACGCATGAGCGGTGCTGTTCCGATGTCAAACGGGCGTACAAATTGTTCCATGTCAGCGTCACTGTAGCTGTCGGTCTCTTCATATTCCACTTGGTAGAATACCTCGTCTGCAATGACTTGAAAGGTTTCTCCTTCTGTCATGACAAAACTGGTTCGCAGCGACTCGTGACGCTTAATCAGACGATCTATGGCTTGTTGTATTTTTTCTAAATCAAGGTTACCTGTTACTTCTAGCGCTGACGCCATGTTATATGCAGTACTGTTGCCTTCCATCTGATCCAGAATAAACAATCGTTTCTGTGTAGAGGATGCTGGATAAGCTTCTCTCTGTTCTGCTTGTGGTATTGGACTATATTCGCCTTCTCCCGCGGCCTCAATCTTTCTCGACAACATGACAGGAGTTGGTAAACTAAATATCTCTTTGACTGGCAAACGAATCCCTGTCTTCTTCTCGATGGCATTAATGGCTGCCGTCGCTTTTAACGAATGTCCTCCCAGTTCAAAGAAACTATCCTCTATGCCGACTGGAGATATTCCTAAGATTTCTTCAAATATGTCCGTAATGACTTTCTCTGTTTTAGTTCTTGGTGGCATATA
>NZ_JAANHO010000031.1:0-713 GCF_011800725.1 Bacillus sp. EKM208B
GAAACAAGAACACGCCTCGGCAGAACACTGACACGCGTGTTTGCCGGAGGGGAAGCTCTTTCCCCGCTTACGGCTGCCCGGTTTGCCGATCTGTTGCCGGAGACCATGCTTATTCACGGCTATGGACCGACAGAAGCGACGGTTGATGCGGCGTTTTACGTCTGTGACCGAAAACGGGACAGCGGACGGACAAGGCTTCCGATCGGAAAACCCGTTCCTGGTGCCCGTCTGTATGTATTAGATAGCGGAGGAACCATCCAGCCTGCGGGTGTGGCAGGAGAGCTTTACATCGCAGGGACAGGGGTGGCCCGGGGCTATCTGAACCGGCCTGAGCTGACGGAGGAGCGTTTTCTCGATGATCCGTTTTATCCGGGCGAGCGCATGTATCAGACGGGCGATATCGCACGCTGGACAGAAGATGGCCTTGTCGAATGGCTCGGCCGTTCAGACGGACAAGTGAAAGTCCGAGGCTACCGGATTGAACCGGGGGAAATCGAAGCGGCGATCCGGCGCATCGACGGCATTCGTGAGGCGGCAGTCACCGCCCGGACCGAACACGGCGAAACCGCGCTTTATGCCTATATCGAAGGACGGGAAAGCGATGACGTGCGGGCGGAGCTTGCGGCACGCCTTCCTGCCTACATGATGCCGGCTCAGTTTATAGAGATGAGCGAATGGCCGGTCACGCCGAGCGGAAAGCTTGACCGCCGCGC
>NZ_JAANHO010000032.1:0-609 GCF_011800725.1 Bacillus sp. EKM208B
CGTCACCGCTGCGTCATGAACGTCCGCAAGCTGGGCGAGGCGGACTTCGATTTCTGAAAGCTCGATCCGGTAGCCCCGCACTTTGACCTGCTGGTCGATACGCCCGATGTATTCGATGCCGCACTGCGCGTTCCATTTGACGAGGTCGCCGGTCCGGTACATGCGCTCGCCGGGCACGAACGGATCGGCGGTAAACCGCTTCGCCGTTTCTTCTTCACGGTTCAGGTATCCGCGCGCAAGTCCGCGGCCTGCCACGCATAATTCACCGGCAATGCCTTCCGGCTGCACCTGATCGCCGTCGCCGAGAATATAAGCTCTCGTATTGGCAATCGCCCGTCCGATCGAAAGCGACCCTTCCTCCGGATTGATGACGCCGCTTGTCGCGACGACGGTGTTTTCCGTCGGGCCGTAGTTGTTGACGATCGTGTACGGCTGTTTCACCGCCCGCTTCAGCTTATCGCCGCCGACGAGAAGCATGCGGAGAGAGGTATTTTCCAGCTCCATAAATTGTTCGGCGAGCTGCGTAGGCAGGAAGGTGATGGTCACGCCGTGCTCTTCGAAATAGTGATTTAAGCGGGTGATATCCAGCCGGATCGCTTCGTCAATGAC
>NZ_JAANHO010000033.1:0-505 GCF_011800725.1 Bacillus sp. EKM208B
TTTCTGTGCTTGCCGTGTTAAAAGCGGGCGGCGCCTATGTGCCGCTTGACCCGGAGTATCCTGAGGACAGGCTGCGCCATATGCTTGATGACTGCGGCGCCTGCCTCCTGCTTGCACAGCCGGGGTTATCCCTTTCCGGTTTTTCCGGAGAAACGCTAGAAGTGTCTCTTTCTTCTTTGACAAGTGAGACGGAGACAGGGGCTGTCTCTGAAGAAGCGGATGCTGATTCGCTCGCTTATATCATTTATACGTCCGGTTCGACGGGAACACCGAAGGGAGTGGCTGTTGAACACTGTCAGGCCGCCGCCTTTTTATCAGGGATGCAAGGGCAGTTCCCGTTAACGGAAGAGGACATCATCGTGCTGAAATCATCCTTTTCATTCGACGCCTCCATCTGGCAATTGTTTTGGTGGACGATGTCCGGCGCCTCCGTGTATCTGCTTCCTGCCGGATGGGAGAAAGATCCTGTGCGGATGATTGAAGCGTTTGCCTCAGAAAAGGTGAC
>NZ_JAANHO010000034.1:0-469 GCF_011800725.1 Bacillus sp. EKM208B
TACTGGCTGTATTTATGATAGAACTGCATAAATACAGCAGGCAACAAGATATCGTGGTAGGAACACCCATCTCAGGCCGAGTGCATCAGGACACCGAGACAATAGCCGGCATGTTTGTCAATACGCTGGCAATGAGAGGGTATCCAAGGGCTGAAAAAACGTTCTTAGAATTTTTAAGCGAGATCAAAGAGTTGGCATTGAATGCATATGAGAATCAAGAATACCCGTTTGAAGAATTGGTAGAGGAAGTAGAAGTACGCCGTGATCTGTCACGCAATCCGCTGTTTGACGTGATGTTTACCATGCAGAATAACGAGGAAATCCATCTTGCGATGGGCAAAGCACAGGTAGAGATGCTGGGCATTCCTTTCATTGATGCCAAATTTGATTTGGATTTACAAGCTACAGCGTATGAAGAGGGGTACGCTTTAGATCTGGTATATTGCAGTGATTTATTTACCGAGACTTC
>NZ_JAANHO010000035.1:0-464 GCF_011800725.1 Bacillus sp. EKM208B
TCAGACTGAAAGTTTCGATCCAATATATTCTCGGCCACGGCATATGGCTGCCCATCTTTCTTGCGCTTTTTCACCTTAACCCGGCATTGCCACTGATTCTTCTGCATAATGCGCTGAACCGTTTTATGATTCACACGCATTCCCTTTTTTAATATGGCTGTGATTTTCCGATAGCCATATCGAAACTTGTGTTCTCGGCACAACGTGCCGATTTGTTTTTCTAAATGGTATTTAGGGTTATCTTTCATCAGATTCTTCTTCCAACGATAATAAGATGCTCGTGAGATACCTAAATGAATACAGATATCCTGTATGGTCATTGTGCCGCGCAATGCTTCTACAAGCTCGACTGGCGTTTCGCTATCAGCTTCCTTTCCAATTCGTTGCACTTTTTTAAAACTTCATTCTGTTGTCTCAGATAACGATTTTCTGCCTGCAGTTTCTCTAATTCGGAAGAATACTCC
>NZ_JAANHO010000036.1:0-460 GCF_011800725.1 Bacillus sp. EKM208B
CGTTCCCATGCCGAACACGGAAGTTAAGCTCTTCAGCGCCGATGGTAGTCGGGGGTTTCCCCCTGTGAGAGTAGGACATCGCCAGGCAGACTTCATTCCGCAGTAGCTCAGTGGTAGAGCTATCGGCTGTTAACCGATCGGTCGTAGGTTCGAATCCTACCTGCGGAGCCATTTATGGAGAGCTGTCCGAGTGGCCGAAGGAGCACGATTGGAAATCGTGTAGGCGGTAACCCCGTCTCAAGGGTTCGAATCCCTTGCTCTCCGCCACTAATTATTAATACATAACAAACGAAAAAATACCAGGGCCCGTTGGTCAAGCGGTTAAGACACCGCCCTTTCACGGCGGTAACACGGGTTCGAATCCCGTACGGGTCACTTATATGATGGAGGATTAGCTCAGCTGGGAGAGCATCTGCCTTACAAGCAGAGGGTCGGCGGTTCGAGCCCGTCATCCTCCACC
>NZ_JAANHO010000037.1:0-391 GCF_011800725.1 Bacillus sp. EKM208B
CGTCACCGCTGCGTCATGAACGTCCGCAAGCTGGGCGAGGCGGACTTCGATTTCTGAAAGCTCGATCCGGTAGCCCCTCACTTTGACCTGCTGGTCGATACGGCCGATGTATTCAATGCCGCACTGCGCGTTCCATTTGACGAGGTCGCCGGTCCGGTACATGCGCTCGCCGGGCACGAACGGATCTGCGGTAAACCGCTTCGCCGTTTCTTCCTCACGGTTCAGGTATCCGCGCGCCAGACCGCGGCCGGCCACGCACAATTCACCGGCAATGCCTTCCGGCTGCACCTGATCTCCGCCGCCGAGAATATAAACTCTCGTATTGGCAATCGCCCGTCCGATCGAAAGCGACCCTTCCTCCGGATTGATGACGCCGCTTGTCGCGACGACG
>NZ_JAANHO010000038.1:0-385 GCF_011800725.1 Bacillus sp. EKM208B
CTAGTGCCAAGGCATCCACCGTGCGCCCTTTCTAACTTAACCGTTAAAAAGAATCACTACGTGATATCTTGCATTACTAATTGAATGTGAATTACTTCTGTTATCTAGTTTTCAAAGAACAACATCTCGAAGAATCGAATGATCCTTCAAAACTAAACAAGACAGGGAACGTTCTGTTTATAAGACCCAAGGTCTTATATTCCGTTAAAATCCTTAGAAAGGAGGTGATCCAGCCGCACCTTCCGATACGGCTACCTTGTTACGACTTCACCCCAATCATCTGTCCCACCTTCGGCGGCTGGCTCCATAAAGGTTACCTCACCGACTTCGGGTGTTACAAACTCTCGTGGTGTGACGGGCGGTGTGTACAAGGCCCGGGAACGTA
>NZ_JAANHO010000039.1:0-378 GCF_011800725.1 Bacillus sp. EKM208B
ACTTTTTTAAAACTTCATTCTGTTGTCTCAGATAACGATTTTCTGCCTGCAGTTTCTCTAATTCGGAAGAATACTCCGGGCCTTTTCCGTAAGTGTATTGCTTTCCGACAGGCTGTTCGAATCGATGTGTATCCCCAGTCTTATGCCATCTAACCCATGTCTGAACCTGTGTCTTATTCTTAATATTCAATTCCTGCATGATCTCTTTCATAGGCACGCCTGCCAATCTCATTTCTACAGCCTTCTGTTTCACTTCAACCGGATAACTCACTCTTGTCCCCATAGAAAAAACACCTCCAAGTCTAATTTCGGCTAACAATCATCCGTTTTCAAACTTGAAGGTGTTTTTTGTTTGTCTCATCTTATGGGGTCAGTCCC
>NZ_JAANHO010000004.1:0-499184 GCF_011800725.1 Bacillus sp. EKM208B
TTATCCCGTTTTTTGTCTGCTGAATCCAGCTTTTGATCGACATCTTCTGTAGAGAAAACATCAAGATGAATGATATCACTGATTTCATCAAGGATACCTTTCATTTCATTGCGCTGCTCCTGCATGATAGCTTGTGATGTATTCTTCGCATGTATCAACTCATGTTCTAAAAATGACTCTTCCACAAACGAATCGGCCAATCCGGCATCAGCTACTTTTCCTGAAATACTGTTAAGAAACGCAATCTTCATATCGATCAGATCAAGCCAGCTGTCCGTGACGCTGGCGTGGTCTTGGAAAAAGGCTTTGATATTGTCGGCGCCTTTGCCTGAAAACTCACTGTCGTCTAAGTCAGCCATTTCCTGAAACGCTTTTCTGAGATTAATAAATTGTTCTCTAATCTGATCGTATTGTTTAGCCCGCTTTTCTGCGGCTGAAATGAACGAGGCTGCTTCAAATACTTTCATTTACGTCTCCTTTCCGCTTCTTTCTGTCTAAATTTTACCATAGGATATAATGCCTGAAGAACTTCTTTTTTGTTGCGTTGAACTTTCTCCGTTCATAAAAATAACCATCAAACTGATGTTTTCTCCCGCAAGTCAAATCGCGGAAAATGCATCGGCTGATGGTTATAAAGAGTATGGATCCCAGTCTTAAATGCAGGGAAGTGAGATAACGAGTACACCTAGATTCCTTCATATGTGACAACCCAATATTATTTATGCCAAAAACAGCTAACAGCGCAGTAAAGGTCATTACAGAATTCATTTCCCTCGAAGTTAGTCTTAAGATAGTTTAAATTAAGCCATTGAGTATTTTTTCAAACTTATTCACGCTCATCATCTCATGAGTGAGAAATGTCCCATTATAAAACACGCTGAAAGTCGTCCAAACTGCCGGGGATTTTTGCGCCATATCTTTTGACGTTATTCGCCGGGCCTGAAAATGAAGTCCTTTCTTTTCAATCAGTTCCTTTAAATCCTTTAACAATCCGACTGCAAATGGGCATTGAGCTGTATAAAATATTGTGATTCCCTTATCATTAACGGAATTACTTTTCACCTGTTTTTTAAATACAGGAGGATGTGCATGTTCATTCCACGTCAGTGACACCAACTGAAAATAGGGTTCTGCTTCATCTTGCACAGCAAATCCCATATGCTCGAAGAAATGCTTATCACTTAAATAAGGGAGTTTTTTCTTCCCCACTATATGAACTATCCCATCCATACCTCGGGATTTTGCATCTGACACACATTTTTCTAACAAGTGTTTCGCATGTCCGTTATTCTTATATTTACCTGAGACCCAAAGACAATTAATAAACATAAAATTAGGTGCGCTTACCGGAACCCATGCTTCTTCTGCAGGTAAATATTCAATAAAAACTTTTGCCCGTTTGTTTAGGCGATAGAACACCAAGCCATCAATCATTCGATCTTTGAGCCAGCTCTTCTTTTCATTTACCGCATCCTCATATTGTTTCGTACCTAATGCACAGCAAATATGATTGTCATCAATATTGTCCCTAGTCAACTCAATGTATTCCATTTTTCCTCACCCGCTTTCTGGATTCATCACATGAATTTCAATTTGAACAATGCAGACTGTGCATGGCGCTAGTCGGTCTTTTTTAGAAAATCAGCTTTACTTCTGGGGAGTATTGTAATTTCTCAGAAATATAGAGTCCCAGAACCAATATATGAACGCAGCAACAATGCTCATTATGTAATAAATGAAAGTTCTAAAAACTGAGAAATCAATTGGCGGATTATCTATGTACCAGAACAAGAACACAGCTAAAAAAGCGACTGCTGTATAAATGAAAAGATGAACCAAACTAAACTTTTTAGGCTTCTTTCTTAGCCATAGTTGCACAGGAACAGCAAACAAAAGGTAAGTAATGAATGCGTAAAAAGCAATGATAACCACAGTAACCAATGCAAATGGCACAAAACCCGAGTATACAAACATATATAGCCCGAAGATCAAACCATACGACAAACTTGAAAAAGCCAATGTGTAAGTATAGCTTTGACTTTTGCTCCAAGACGCTGCTTCCATATATTTCACCTGCTTTTTATAAAAATAAAGTATCCATTTTTTCCTATTGTTTAAAATCAGTATATATCCATCACTTTAAAAGATCTATGTTTTTTGGCAGATCATCAATTCACTATCTTAATATCCAGAAATTTTATTGCCATTAAAAAAGGTCAAGGAAATACCTTGACTGTGTATCGCTCACCAATCTGCATCCGGCTCATCGTGTTCGAATCCGTAAAAGCCTTTAATCCACACATCTCCGCAGCCGGCTCCTTCACCTTATCAGCCGCGCTCAAGTTCAAATGATTACCCGTGAAATTCTTTTCACAAAGGGTAAAATCATCTCCTGCCAGTGTAATTCTCTGCAGTTTAAGCTCAAATATCGGCAGAAAGATTATGACCACAAATTCAAAGCAAGAAACGACAGCCCCCATGCAGATAGACCAAACATTACAAAGAACCTAAGCAAAGCTTCGAATTTTGTAAGTCTTCGCTCCCTTTTCGTTTTACCCAATTTCCAATAAACGGCGTAGCAGGAAAACACCAAAATGAGTTGTCCAAGTCGCGACACAGATTCTAAGAATTCTATACCATTCATTGATTTTCACCTCGTTTATTTAAACAGAAAGTCTTTCTTACAGCGTTTATCCAAAGCACTGATTTCTTCGGTTATAAAAACCGCTTGAGGAATTTGTTTGTAAAATGGTTTGCCTGCCGCTTGATAAAAACAGCCCATCCTTACTCCCCATGTATCAATCAATATAAATTTTATTATCTCAGATGGAAAGACGATTTCCAACAGTTATGTAAAAATAAGTAACTGTAATATGCTAATTGTATAAGAAAAGTTGTCTGTTCCAGCAGAACCATGAGTGTTGCATTTCTCCATTAAAGCGCTAAAGGAAAATTATAAAAGAGCCGATTTTAGGCTCATTCGCGAAGCTTTATCATTTTATTTTTATGATTGTATCCTCCTGTCAGTCCTGCTGGGATAAATTTGCGGGAAGATTAGTTTTAATCCGCCGCCCTGCTCACCTTCGAACCTTCTTGCAGCTTCCCCACAAATAAATATCCAGATGAACAGCTTTCACCTCTTCCCTTTGTGAATCCCTGTGTGAAATCTGACTCTTCCCAAAACTTATCTGGCCTTTGCATCGTGGAGCGCCAATTCTCATGCATCAATTTAATTAATCCAGGATATTCGTATTTTGCTTTTCCGTTAGCTGAATAACGCTTTATAAGAAGCGGGGAATTCTTGATTTACGCGCTGCACTTCCAATGTAAATTCACGTTCCTCTTCTGTCACTCGTCTGAGTCTGTCAGATTTTTTTGTGTATCTATGTCGGCACCTGGAGGAACGAACCGATTCGGTGCAATTCGTACACCATTTGTGATAACAGCATTGTATGAAATAAATGATCCTTTTCCTATAATTGCATTGTATACGATTGCCTTAAAACCGATGAACGTGTGATTTCCAAGAGGGCCATGAATGAGAGCATCATGTCCGACACTTACATTGTTTCCGATATAAGCTGATAAAGGGCGCAAACTTAGTGAGCCGGTGATTGTCAAATTTATCTTCCGTCAGCTTTTTATCGCTCAAAAAAAGGCCTCCTTTGAAAACGTATCTATTCATGTATATATGTAAATTCTGTGCATTTGGAGATGACAAATCATCAATAGAATCCTCCCTGCACAGCTCCCTCAATTTTTGTAGAGACACTTATCCGCAAAATGTAAGGGTTTTCAAAATAAGAGCGGTATGTTAAATTGTAAGATAAGTAAAAATTTTCTGCTAATATTTGAAAGGGGTGTATGATTTGAAAGCAGTAGTAGCAACAAAAGACAAAAGTATAGCGATCGTACAAAAAGAATTACGTCCTTTGCGACATGGTGAAGCCAAAGTTAAGATGGAATACTGCGGTGTATGTCATACTGACTTGCATGTTAAAAATGCTGATTTCGGGGATGTTACTGGCGTCACTTTAGGTCATGAGGGAATAGGCATTGTAACTGAGATCGGTGAAGGTGTAACAAGTCTGAAAAAGGGCGACCGCGTCTCTATTGCCTGGATGTTTGAAAGCTGCGGCTGCTGTGAATATTGCCTAACTGGCCGTGAAACCTTGTGCCGGGATGTAAAAAATGCCGGCTATACAGTTGACGGCGCAATGGCTGAAGAAGCAATCGTAGCGGTTGATTATGCAATAAAGGTGCCGGAAAATTTAGATCCTGCAGCAGCAAGCAGCATTACTTGTGCAGGTGTAACAACTTATAAAGCGGTTAAAGTCAGTGAAATTAAACCAGGTCAATGGATCGGTGTATTTGGAGTCGGCGGTTTAGGCAACTTGGCTGTTCAATATGCAAAAAATGTCTTTAACGCTAAAGTAATTGCTTTCGACATTAGCGATGAAAAATTGAATTTTGCTAAGAGCTTAGGCGCTGATGCGGTTGTAAACAGTTTAAACGAAGACCCCGTCGCTAAAGCAAAAGAAGTGACTAACGATTCAGGGCTTGATGCTGTGGTCATCACGGCTGTCTCTAAAACCCCTTTCAATCAAGCGATTGATGTTGTAAAAGCAGGAGCCCGTGTAGTCGCTGTCGGTTTACCGGTGGACAAAATGGATTTAGATATTCCCCGTCTCGTGTTAGATGGGATTCAGGTAGTAGGTTCATTAGTAGGTACCAGAGAAGATTTGAAGGAAGCTTTTCAATTTGCCGCAGACGGTAAAGTTGTACCTAAAGTGACAAAGCGCCCGATTGAAGATGTGAATGATATTTTTGAAGAAATGGAGCAAGGTAAAGTGACCGGCCGCATGGTTATCGATTTTACTTCCTAATCTTAAGGCTGCCGGGAATGATACGGCAGCCTTTGATCTCGATTCTTGCTCAGCGCCCCACCCAGACTGAATGAGACTTTGTCATTTAGTTCAGAAAAGAAGCTCTACAGACCATTCAGCGGACATTCATTTAGCGAGTACTGCCTGAACTAACCCTGATACCAATATAATGCAAGGTCAGTCATTGCCGAAGCGTAGCCCTGCTGTCTTAACATAGTTGTTATGCTGCCCCGATGATAAGTTCCGTGATTGGCAACATGGAATAAAATTTCTGAGTAAGCAGTTTCTCTGTAACCTAACCAAGGATTATTTAAGTTCATTTTTTGTTCTAAATCTGTTTGGCTATTCATCCATTCTTCAAACTGTGAAGCCAGTTCTTCATAAGACGCCGCAAATTCATCTGCAGAATATAAATGAGCCCTTTCTGAATAACCCATAGAAGCTTCCAATGCTTCCTGCATGTCTATTCCTTTAAGTACTTGTAACCACATAACATCCACCGCGCAGATGTGACTGAACGTTTGAGCAATTGTAGGATATGAACTGTGAACCTCTTCATAAAGGACATTACTTGGTAATTCCTTTATTCTTTCTAATAACGCTTTATTCGCCCAAACATGGTACTGATACATGTTTTTCACATGGTTCATTTAACATCTCTCCTTTAAAGTTGATACTTGTGATTATAAAAAAAGATATATGACAGCAGATTGTCATACATCTTTATAAATTTTCATTATTTTTTCAGCTTCATCTATTAAAATTGATTGCAGTTCCACCGGTTTTATAATTTTAGCGCCACTGCCAAAGCTCAAAAGAATTGATTTAAGCCATCCGGCATGCTGAGGCCGATACACAGAGATTGTAAACGTCATACTTCCATCGCTGTTCATGACTTTTGAAGCGTTCTGAAATTGATCTAATACTTTAGCTATGGAATTAGGATTAACCCAAATGACTACATCCGCAAACCCTCCCAGGTCGGATTCTGAATAAGATGGTTCATCTTTTACTTTGTGACTGCGCAAAAACTCTTCTTGAGCAAGCGTTATATTCATCATACGTGATACTCTAAATTCTCTATCATCTTGACGTTCTCTGCAGAAGCCATATACATACCAATTACGAAACTTATAATGAAGGTGGATAGGTTCTACTTCACGTGATGTAAATTCATTTTTATTACTGACATAATCAAAGCGTACTGCCTTTTTTTCCTGTATAGCTTTTCGCAGCCGGATTAATGAATTCGGTTCTGTTCTAAGGCTTTCCAAGTTAACATACAAAGTCCTGCTGCTTTCGCTTGTATCCAGAGATTTTAATCTATCTATCGTGTGTTCAACTTCCTTATCTTCAAAAACACTCGACAAACTGCTTAATACTGTAATTAAATTCAATACATCATGAGAACCGATTAAACTTTTATCAAATTTGTATCCTCTCATTATCCCAAAACCGCCGTTAGCCCCTTGGTATGAAACGACTGGTATTCCAGCTGCACAAATCGCTTCGATGTCTCTATAAATTGTCCGCGTTGATACTTGAAATTCATCAGCTAAACTGGAGGCAGATAAAATTTCATTATGTAAGAGCTTGAATATGATTGATAACAAACGTTCTAATTTCAATTCTCAATTCCTTCCTTATTAGGGTTGGAAGTGCTCTTTTGGCTTTGACACATTTATGCCGCTCACCTCCTGTCACTTCAAGAAACCACGCAGAAAGCTTAATTTTTCCACCTAACCGCATAATACGCGAATACCATATGCTTTATCCCCGATAAACCCTTCTATCGCTTCATCTGATATTCAATAAAACGCCTGTTGAACCTTTGCTTATGTATACAGCTTCATCTTCACTGAGTAATTTGACGCCCAATTTAATCTACATAATAGTTCACTGAATCTCTCAACAATTTTAGAAGAGATGTTCGTTCAATCGACATCCTTGTGATATATATGGTAAAATTTATAAAAACAAACAAAGGAGTGTTGTTACATATGAGTCTTATCATTTTAGCATCCATGCTTTTATGGGGTGCAGTGATCCACGAGCTAAACAAACCTTCAAAAAAACAAAGTAAACGAAAAATGATCCCTTTGGTATCCCTCAGTTCTTTATCTACTTTAATCATCACAATTTCGCTTTTTTCTAATTTAATTGGTTGATATTTGTTATGAGGAAACCCGCCAGAGGTTCCTCATAACACTAAACCTACTCACTGCACACTTTACAGCAGACCTTATCAGAGTGTTTGCTTAACACTTTGTCCATTCTCCCCACAGGCATCTTCTTCTCACTCGGAAGTGTAAGATAAGCTGTTATCTCATCCCCTGATTTTAATGTTTTTCCGCAGATAGAGCATGTTAACTCAGTATTAAAGAAATTTTTTAATCCCATTCAGAAGCCTCCTTACTTACCTTTATAAAGTAATACGTTAATGCTTTATAAAAGTTTCAGGTTAAAGAAATACTCCTTGCCTGGGAATATACTTCGTTTCAGTTGATCCGCAGCCGCCCCGGTCATCGTTGCCTATAACTTTATCTGCACCACAAACCCGCAAGCAGCCTCCTTGTATCGTACCTTCCGTCCCTTTGTGATTTGTTTTGATTTGTCGTATACTGCGCTTGCCCGGGAAATGATGAATATTTTCGTTAACTATAATTTCCCTGTATCTCTTCGTATGTGGCTCTGCATGATGAAGTAACTTCATGGCTCACCACTTTCATACACAGTTTTATTGCATGTTTAGCCATATCCCTCCTCTATTATTTATTGTCTTAGAAGCTCTTCATTTTAGACATAACATCCATTTTTTCTTATTTAGACTTAAATCTATGTCGAAATTTATCGTCCGGCATATTATGTACTATCCTAACAACAGGAGGTGGCAATAATATGGGGAACTACGGTGGAAATTACGGTGGAAGCTCTTTCGTATTGATCGTTGTGCTGTTCATTTTGTTAATCATTGTAGGTGCTGCATTCCTTTTCTAGCACATTGACGATTTATATTCGTCTCCCAAACATTGCATCCCTTAGTTCGGACAGACGCCATAAGAAGTTTTATGGCGTTTTTACTTTTGAAAACAAATCCATTTAAAATAAACATTTTATTTTTACTCTGAAGTTTTTTCATAAGCAGGAGAGTTTCTTCCCCTGCCTACGGCTGCTAATCCTTTTCAGATCTTTTATGAAATACTCGGACTAATATTGCCGCTATGAAGATTAAGGCGAACAATCCAAAAGCAATTGATCCATTCTTTAAAATGATCCCAAAGATCAACAATGCGCAACCAGACAAAATAAATAGTATCTTACTTAAAATATTAATCATTTACATTTCTCCCAATCAAAGCTTGCATTGACACCAATAATACCTGCAGTATTTATACAAGCATAGCAAGCAGTTCCACATAAAATAGTTAAACCAGTGATTGCCCATTGGCTAATATTCTTATCGCATAAACAATCTGATACACATCCAGTCCAACCCTTAGCACTCATCATGTTTGATGATGAGCCCGTTTTATCTTCTGCAGACTTTTCTGTCTCAAAGACACCAGACTTGTCTTCATCTTTAACACAAGACTTGTTCATGAAAATAACCCCTTTGTAAAAAAATAATTGTCATCCGGCACCAATACTACATATCAAACAGACCATCTCATAAATCACCTTCTCTCTTTAATAAAACGCTACCATTCATATAAATAATTGTTAAGCAAAATGGCTTTCACATAAAAAAAGCCGGATTCCTCCTTTAAGAGGTTCCGGCTTTTCTTATTGTTCGATCTTTGTTAGTTCAATGGGAACTTTTTATCATTGGTACAAATGCAGGAAATATCTGGTGACGTGCTGCACACCCCGCTATTATAATATTTCAATAGAGCCTTCTGTTCCATGAACGCGTATTCGCTGTCCATCTTTTATCAATTGGGTTGCATTTTCAACTCCAACAACTGCAGGTAAGCCGTATTCACGCGCGATAACCGCTCCATGGGTCATCAGTCCGCCAACTTCAGTGACCAGGCCTTTTATGGATACAAACAATGGCGTCCAGCTGGGATCAGTATAGGAGGTAACTAATATATCTCCATCTTCCAAATCGGCATCTTCCATGTTTAAAATAACCCGTGCCCGCCCTTCTATGACTCCCGAGGAAACGGGCAGCCCTGCAATCGCACCGGCCGGGAGATTTTCTCGTTTGTACTCGCCTGTAACGATTTCACCGTCAGATGTGATAACACGCGGCGGAGCTAGTTTTTCATATACTTTGTACTCGCCTTTTCGTGTGCTGATGATTTGGTAATCCAATTTATGTGTGCGTACGACTTCCTGAAGTTCTTCAAAAGTGAGATAGTATATGTCTTCTTTTTCATGAATAACGCCCGCTTCTGCGAGTTGTTCGGCTTCTTTCAGTAAAGCCTGCTTATAAACGAAGTAGCGGCTGATCATGCCGTATTTTGGATATTCTCTGAACCCGCTGAAGTTCCGGATGATGCGGATCATTCGTTTGGTTTCTTTGGCTTTTTGTTCACCATCCGGTAATTGCTTCAATCGGTCTAATAACTCTTGTTCTTTCTTCAACGCCTCCTGCCGCCCTTGCTCAAATTTCCGCTGGCTGGCATTTGGCTCAAAGTTTTTGAGATTATTAAGAATCATAGGGACAAGTGCAGTTGGTTTTTCGCTCCATCGAGTTCTTGTCATATCAATTTCTCCGGCACATCGCATTCCGTACTTGTTGAGATAAGCATAGATAGCGTCATGGGTTTCCCGCCCGCCTTCAAACGTCACCAGCCCATCCAAAAAGTGATCATCTTTTACATTCTCTAAATAGGCAATTACTTCTGGATAAGGGCGGATCACATCAGCGACGTCTAATAGCGCAAGCCCCATTTCTGAGGTAATATTATGGGATACAGATTGAGAAAGCGTGTCTGCTGCGTTTTTTTCACCTAACCACTCGTTCATTTTTTCGTTAATCCATGATGAAGCATCCATTGCAGTTCGAATCAACACCGAACTTTTTGGGTTAAATAAAATCTTCTTTAATTCCTGGATATCTTCCAAAATAAAACGAAATAAATCAGATCCTGATTTCGCCTGGATGTTTTGTTTTAACTCTTCTATCGATGCTTGACTGCTCTTAATCAAATCAGAAACAATTGCCGGATCGTTTTCAGCTTGTTCCGGCATATCTGCATTGCCTTTGCCGGGAATCGGTGCCGTTTTATCAGGTATCGGCTTAATGAAATCATCTCGCTCTATTATGGTCATAAGTGCGTCTTTTAAGAGCGGATCGTGCTGCCCCATGCCTTTTAAGAAAACTTCTCTGACATTAGGAGATGCCAGCTGATGTGTGACATCAACGAATAGCCTTCCGCCGGCTTTACGCATGGGTGCAGCAGTCGTCAACAGAAAAAAAGACAATCCAAGGGGTTTTATGGGATCCGTCATCATTTGCTGATGACCAACAGAGATATAGACGTGATTTTCTTGATCGTTCGCTTCAGGAACGGGGTATAACGTTGTGATCGGACGACTTTGGACAATATAAAAAGTATCGCGGTCCAAACACCATTCGATATCTTGCGGCTGGCCGAAATGAGCTTCGATCTGTCTCCCGATACGTGCCAGCTGTAAAATTTGTTCATCAGTCAGTGTTTGAATCTTTTGCTGATCAAGAGCGATCTCCTGTGTTTCTGTTCCGCCTTCTTTTCGTCCATAGATAGCCAATTTTTTAGTTTCTATTCTCTTATCGACGATTTGCCCGTCCTGTACTTTATAACAATCGGCAGAGACTAAGCCGGAGACAAGTGCTTCACCAAGTCCAAAACCGGCATCGATGGATAGCAGCTTTCGGTTTCCGGTCATCGGATCAGCGGTAAATAAAATTCCCGAAGCCTGAGGGAACACCATCCTTTGGATGATAACGGATAAATAAACTTGGCTGTGATCAAATCCATTTTGCATACGGTAAATGACCGCGCGATCCGTAAATAGGGACGCCCAACATTTACTGATATGCTGCAAGATCGCATCGACGCCGGTAATATTTAAATAGGTGTCTTGTTGACCGGCAAAAGAGGCATGCGGTAAATCCTCAGCTGTCGCACTGGAACGTACGGCATAGGCATGTTCTTCGCCGAATCGGGAGAGATGGCAAGCAACTGCTTTGACTACATCTGAAGGAATTTCTGCTTCCATAATGGTTTGCCGGATTTTTTTGCTGACTTCACCAATTTGATTCCGATTCTCCACTTTCAGCATGGTCAGTTGATCCAACAGCGCTTGTAACGTTTCGTTTTGTTCAATGGCTTTTTGATATCCTGCGGTTGTGACACAAAATCCTTCCGGTACTTGTATTCCTTGAATTTTTGATAATTCCCCTAAATGTAACCCTTTTCCTCCAACGAGCAAAGGCTGTGTTTTTTCAATTTCGTGAATGCCGAGAACCAAAGAACTCATTCTATATCTCCCCTTCAAAAAAATTTGACAAGAGCTTTTCAGTATGATATAATCATAATATAAGATGGATAACTATGACTTTTCACACAAAAAGCACGCGTGTTCTGATTATATCACCGTGTCTGTTTTTGTGCAATATAAAAAGAACCTGGCCAATTTGGCGAGGTTCTTTCTTCATTTTTGTCTAAAGCTCTTTAAAGCTGTATTGAGATCTTTTGTGTGAACGTAAATGTTCTTATACAACTCGAATAGTGTTTTATATTTTTGAACATTTTGTTCTTTTGGATAAAATGCAGCTGCTTCATGAATGAACTGCTCTGCACATTCTTCAAGAGAGTCAAACCACCCGCTTCCGAAGGCAGCTAACATCGCAGCCCCCATGGCGGGACCTTGTTCATTTTCTAACTTAACCACCCTCGTATTGAAAATATCAGCTTGCATTTGAAGCCACGTTTCATTTTTAGCTCCCCCGCCAATAGAGACAACCGTATCAACTGATTTTCCCGCTTCGCGGAATAGCTCAATTGATTCATATAAAGAGAATGTGATGCCTTCCATTATCGCCCTCAAAAAGTGCTCTCTTTTATGGGCTCCGTCCATTCCGATCAAGCTTCCCCGAATAGATGAATCAGCATGCGGCGTTCTTTCACCGACTAAGTAAGGAGTGTACAGCAGTCCATTTGCTCCTATCGGAACAGATTCCACTCCCCGCAATAATTGTTCAAACGATTCGTTTGGCGCAAACGTTTTTTTAAACCAGTCCAAGCTGTACCCTGCAGCGAGCGTGACCCCCATCGTATAAAAAGAATCCTTTTTTCCATGATTAAAAAAGTGCACTTTCCCTTTAAAATCTCTTTCTTTGTCTTCCTCACAGGAAAGTATGACTCCTGACGTCCCAATGCTGCATAACGTTTTTCCGGAAGAAAGAATACCGGCTCCGACAGCACCGCAAGCATTATCTGCTCCCCCGGCGTACACTTTTGTTTTTTCCAACAGCCCAGTCTCCGCCGCAACGCTCGGAAGCAGCGATCCTACACAGTCATGGGATTCAACAAGCGGAGGACAAATTTCCGCTGAAATACCAAATTGATTGCAAATCTCATCGCTCCACTCTTTGCGGGTCATATGTAAAAGTAACGTTCCCGCCGCATCGGAGTATTCGGTGTGAATGGCGCCAGTCATGCGGAATCTCACATAGTCTTTCGGAAGCAAAAAAACAGCGGTTTTGTTAAAAAGTTCAGGCTCATGTTCCTTCACCCATAACATTTTAGGTAATGTAAACCCTTCAAGAACACGGTTTTTTGTGATATCAAGCAGATGATCGCCAAATGTCTCGGTTATCCTGCTACATTGAGGCGTCGTTCTGGTATCATTCCAAAGAATCGCATGACGCAGCACCCGCCGATCTTGGTCAAGCAGTACTAACCCATGCATTTGTCCTGAATAGCTAATCCCGTCAATATCCCCGGCTTGAACGTTGGATATCGAAATCAATTCAGCCAATGCTTCAATTGTATGCTGCACCCAGTCTTCAGGATTTTGCTCACTATATCCCGCCTTCTCTTGGATGAGCGGGTAACTTTTGGACGTTTCTGCACAAACCTTGCCGTTTTGATTGACTAAAATGGTTTTAACGGCACTCGTTCCAAGATCTATTCCAATGACATACTTCATTTTTTCACTCCTTCCTCTCTAAATAGATCCCCATTGAAATGACCCGCCATAACAGTAACTTCATGACGGGCAATTCCGGGAACTTGGCTGCCTGCATCTTTTTACAGCGGGATCTGGAGCTTCTTTTTTCATTATACCTGTAAAATGTATTGGTTTAATATCGCTTTTAACCGCTCCTGTCTCCCTGATTCGTTTTTAATTGGCTGATTGTTCAGCGCATATTGCTCAAGTGTCTTAAAATCAGCTCTTCCTTCTGCAATTTCAAGACCAATCCCTTCAGTAAAACTGCGGTAACGGTGTTGAATCACATCTTCAAACACACGATCTTCGATTAATTTGTGGGCGGCTTTCAACCCTCTTGCAAATGTATCCATCCCTGCAACATGGGCATATAGTAAATCATCAGGCTCAAAAGAAGATCTTCTGACCTTTGCGTCAAAGTTTAATCCGCCGCTTCCAAGACCGCCATTTTGCAGGATTTCGTACATTGCTAATGTCGCAGAATATAAATCTGTCGGAAATTCATCTGTGTCCCAGCCTAAAAGGGGATCACCCTGATTCGCGTCAACAGAGCCAAGAAGGCCATGCACTCTCGCCATGCGTAATTCATGTTCGAATGTATGCCCGGCTAATGTGGCATGATTGGCTTCGAGATTTAATTTAAAATGATTGTCTAAGCCATATTGCTTTAAAAAGGCAATGGTTGTTGCTGCGTCCGTATCATATTGATGGGTGGTCGGCTCTTTTGGTTTTGGTTCAATCAAAAACTGCCCTGTATACCCGATTTCCTTCGCATAATCCACTGCCATATGCATAAATCTGGCCATATTATCAAGCTCAAATTTTAAATCGGTATTTAACAAAGTTTCGTACCCTTCACGTCCGCCCCAAAATACATAGTTCTCCGCGCCAAGCTCTTTTGCTGTTTCTAATCCTTTTTTTACTTGGGCTGCGGCATACGCAAATACATCTGCATTACAAGAAGTCGCCGCACCATGGACGAAACGGGGATTCGTAAACATGTTTGCAGTATTCCATAATAACTTAACGCCGCTGGTTCTCATGTAGTCTTTTATCATGTCCACGATTATATCCAGATTTTGATTTGTCTCTTTTAACGTACTTCCTTCCGGTGCGATATCCCGGTCATGAAAAGCAAAAAATGGCGCATCCAGTTTTTCAAACAGCTCAAACGCTGCATCTACCCTCGCTCTCGCCAGATCCATGCCTTTATAGTGATCCCACGGTCTCTGCATCGTAGCTGCGCCAAAAATGTCTGTGCCGTCAGCGGTAAATGTATGCCAATAGGCAATAGAAAATCGCAAATGCTCTTTCATCGTTTTTCCGCCAATTACTTCTTGAGAATTATAGTATTTAAATGCTAAAGGATTCGTGGATTCTTTCCCTTCGTAAATCACTTTGTTTACGCTTTCAAAATAGTTGACTGAACCGGAATGAGAGTGAGCCATGTGTGATTTCCCCCTTAAAAATAAATTCTAAACATGATCATTCAAATACAGATGCTTTTATGTCATGTTGCACATTAGTTTGTTGCCCAAACAAACTAACTTATTTTCATCTTATATAACCTCATCAGTATTTTCAATATTTTTTTTAGTTTTTTACGAACACATTAGATATAATAAAGGTTGGATTCGCTATGTACTGCGTTTCGCACGATAACACAGAACGTTCAACTTAATTTAAAGATTATACAAATGGAGTGGATGAAGTGGATATCGCTGATCAAGCCTTTGTCAAAAAAGTTAACCAAAAGTTATTACTAAACGAAATACTTAAGAATTCTCCTATTTCAAGAGCAAAATTATCTGAAATGACCGGATTAAATAAATCAACTGTTTCGTCACAGGTAAACACTTTAATGAAAGAAAACCTCGTATTTGAAATAGGTCAGGGACAATCCAGCGGCGGCAGAAGACCTGTCATGCTTGTTTTTAATAAAAAAGCAGGATACTCCGTAGGAATAGATGTTGGCGTGGATTATGTTAATGGCATTTTAACAGATCTTGAAGGGACGATCGTCCTTGATCAACACCATCATTTGGAATGCAATTCTCCAGAAATCACTAAAGATATTTTAATTGAGATGATTCATCACTTTATTGCAAATATGCCGCAATCTCCATACGGGCTTATTGGTATAGGTATTTGCGTGCCTGGACTCATTGATAAAGATCAAAAAATTGTTTTCACTCCGAACTCCAACTGGAGAGATATTGACTTAAAATCTTTCATCCGAGAGAAGTTCAATGTGCCCGTTTTTATTGAAAATGAGGCAAATGCCGGCGCATATGGAGAAAAAGTATTTGGTGCGGCAAAAAATCACGATAACATGATTTATGCAAGTATCGGTACAGGAATAGGAATCGGAGTTATAATCAACAATCATTTATATAGAGGGGTTGGCGGATTTTCTGGAGAAATGGGACATATGACAATAGACTTTAAGGGTCCTAAATGCAGCTGCGGAAACCGAGGCTGCTGGGAATTGTATGCTTCAGAGAAGGCTTTATTAACATCTCTTCAGACGAAAGAGAAAAAAGTGTCCAGCCAAGATATCATAGACCTCGCCCATCTGAATGATGTTGGAACTTTACAGGCATTACAAAATTTTGGTTTCTATTTAGGAATAGGCCTGACCAATATTCTAAATACATTTAATCCGCAAGCCATCATTTTAAGAAACAGCATCATTGAATCGCATCCTATGGTTTTACATTCAATTAAAAGTGAAGTGTCATCCAGGGTTTATTCCCATTTAGACAATAGCTATGAATTATTACCATCTATCCTAGGAAAAAATGCACCCGCTTTAGGAATGTCCTCTATTGTGATTGATCATTTTCTCGACATGGTTCATAACTGAAATGTACATACTTCTATGTTTTACGCTCATCTTTAAAGATGGGTTTTTTTATTCTAGGAGTATTTCTGAATCAATACTGACATAGGACACTTTCTTATATGAAAAAGGAGTTCTAAAATAGAAATCTCCTTTTTCATGTGCTAATTATTTTTCTTTATAACGAAAATATCTGAAGTCGGCCGGAATATGATGACCGCTCGTATCTTGGCATTGCATCCCCACAAAAGCTCCTGTAAAGAATCCCCCACCGCGGATGTAATCATCTGATAATTTTTTCGATTCCAATGCAATGTCAATTTTGTGCCAATCTTCGTTGTTAAATGAATAGAAATAATAATATTTTTCGTTTTCAATATTCACTTTTAAATAGACATACTTGACTTCACGAGGAATCACAATTTTATTTTTTAACGGTTTTGAAAAAGAGAAGTTATCACATATCGTTAATTCAAGAATACGGCCAAGTTCTTCATCATACGTGACTTGAAGAGCCGTCCAGTTCTCTGTATTGTAATAGTTCACCAATCCAGCGGCTTGCTGAAAATGTTCCGGATAAAACGCAACAGCCGTTTCCGCTTCAAAATGGAGACTTTGCCAGCGTCTGGCTACAAATGCCTGAGTAAATGTCGAAGTTAAGGATTCACGGCCGTATAATCGTAAATGATTTGGCACTTGAGTTAATGATCCTAATTTCTCCGTAAACGGAATTCTTAACGTTTGAAAATTAATATTTAATGTTGCATCCTCAAATTCATCAACTTCCGGGTACGTTGCTTCAAACATGGTTTCGGGTATAGAAGGCGCATCCACCTCCAAGCTCCCTTCTTTTCCGCCTGCTACATAAGGCCATTCATCTTTCCAATAGAGCTTTTGAATAGCTGTTTCTCTGCCTAGAGGACAATATCCTCTCTGCTGAAAAATTGAATCATTGTCCGGATGAATGGGACGTCCCGTTAAATGAGCTAAATACCACTCACCTGTATGTGTTTGTACAATGGATGCATGTCCGCATTTTTGCAGCGGATTTTCCGGCGTATGCCATGACGTTAAGATAGGATTATCAGGATGAACTTCATATGGACCCTCAATATTTGCAGAACGGGCAATTGTAGCAGCATGTTCGAACCGCGTTCCTCCTTCTGCGGTTAATAAATAATAATAGTTCCCGATACGGTAAAGGTGCGGCGCTTCTGTCAGCTTTCTTTCAGTTCCTTTAAATATCACTTTCGGTTTACCGATTAGTTTTTGCTCCTTATCAGAATATTCCTGCATGACAATGCCTCCAAAGGAGTGCCGATCAATACGCTGATCCCATAACATATTTAATAAATATTTTTTTCCATCCGTATCATGGAACAAAGAAGCATCAAAACCCGAGCTGTTTAATGGTATCGGCTCCCCCCACTCACCATTAATCGTGTCACAAGTCACTAAATAATTGTGACAATCTTTCCAGGCGCCATCTACGACCTTAACATCCGTATAGATCAGCCAAAACTTTCCGTCACTGTAACTTAAACATGGCGCCCAGACCCCGCCTGAATTAGGATTTCCTTTCATGTCTAATTGCGATACTCTCTGTAATGGATGTGCAACTAAGTGCCAATTGACTAAATCTTTTGAGTGGTGTATCTGGACTCCCGGAAACCACTCAAATGTAGATACAGCGATATAATAATCCTCTCCAACCCTGCAAATACTCGGATCGGGGTTGAATCCTTTAAGTACTGGATTGATAATCTTCATTTTGAACTCCTCCTCAGCTATTTTCTGTTGACTCATCATGTTTTAAGCTTTGAAATCGTCAATATGATCCAAATAAACTTTGTCTCTATTCTCTAATTCTCGAACCATGCTTTTATATTTTTTCTCATCTAAGTTATAGAAATTAATATCAATCATGGCCAGAACCAGTAAGAACACGGGAATAATGGTTGTTGTAATTAAAATTCCCGTCAATGCCTCCGGCGTTTGCACCTGATTTGCCACATATCCAAACTGATCTAGAACCAAACCCGGTACAACCCCTCCCAAAGCCATACCGAATTTAAAGAAAAATCCGATAATAGCGTATATGAGACCGCCCATTCTTTTCCCGGTCTTATACTCTCCATATTCTATTGTTTCAGGAATAAGCGCCCACATATATCCCCCGGCAGTGAGACTTCCGGCAGCGGCCAGTAATCGAAAGGAAAGTATGAGGAATACATTACTTGACGGAACGAAAAGTAAAGCTAAGAGGCCGATCATATTCAGTAATAATGCATAGTTTAGTAATTTCTTCTTCCCTAATAATTGATGAAGCTTTGGAATAAACGGTAAAATGACCAAAGCAGGCAAACTTCCCAACAAACCGTACCACTTCACTAAATCCGCTCTTTCTAAATTATATGTTACGTAATAGATGCCAACCGAATTACTGATTGAATTCACTCCAAAAATAATAATAAAGAAAATACTTAATACAACTAGAGGCCGATTCACACGAAATTGCTCAAATATATCCGAAAATTTAATTTTTTCTTCGGATTTTTGAAGCGTGACACGCTCTTTTGTGCTTTTAAAACAAAAGATTAAAAGGCACCCGCCTATAACTCCCATAATACCCATGGTTAGCTGCCAGCCAAGAGATTCGCTGCCGGAAGTATCGCTTAAATAAGCAGCCAGTAAGGGAACAAAAAATGCAACGACAAGTCCCCCAAGATTCGCAAATAACATACGGACAGACGTTATACTAACAACTTCTTGATTATTTCTGGTCATTGCAGATGTTAACGCGCCATATGGCACGTTTATCATGGTGTATGTAAGCGACAAGCCGACATAGGTGATATAGGCATATATTAATTTCCCCATATCCGAAAAATCCGGGGTTGTAAAACAGAGTATTGCCAATATGACAAAGGGAAAAGCTCCGAATAAAAGATACGGTCTAAAGCGGCCAAACCTGCTGTTTGTTCTGTCAACTATTGTTCCGATAAAAGGATCAGCGAGAGCGTCGATGATTCTAACCACTAAAAACATCGTACCGGCTGCTGCTGCCGATAAACCAAAAACATCTGTATAGAAGAACAAAAGATACGTAGACACTGTTGCATAAATTAAATTACATGCAAAATCTCCAGACGCATATCCAACTTTTTCAACCATGCTGATCTTCTTTACATTTTCACTGAGCATGATTTCCTCCCCTTTTCGATCCTTTACATAAGGAACATGATGAAATGGTATAACATTTCTTCAATTTTATCGGCCAGTGAGCGGCATATAAAAGCGCTTTCAAAAAATGACAGCGGTTTACTTTCACAGAGCATTTTCAACATCCAAATGGTGATCAGATAGCAGTGAACAGGATAAAAACTTGGCTTTCGCTTTCTACACCTCCAATTAAATCGAGCCTCTTATCCCCCTCCCATTTAAGACCTTTACATGATGGATAATTAAAGCGGGTTTCATTAGTTTGTTGATCGAACAAACTAACTTGATTTCATATTATAAAATCTTTTCTGCTTTTTCAACTCTTTTTTCAGAGAATTTGAATCGGTCTGAAATAATATGATTGACTCTCTGCAGCAACACCTCCATTGTATGTCCTTTTGATTCAAGCTGTTGTGCTATTTCACTTGTCATACGCGGTTTTCTGTGTCCAAAAACGGTTTATAATGTAGGTGCCAGAAGAGCTGAAATCATTCAATTTAAAAGAGACAATCTTATGTCATGGCTCACAAAGTTCTTGGAAAAGGAAAAGGCGAAGGAAAACCCCTCGACTACATGATTAACACAGAAGCTCTGGAATATTTGAAGCTTTGGCATGAACAACGGGGATATGACCATGAATATCTATTTACTACACAGTACGGTGGTCAACCAAGACAAATGTCAGAGGGTTGGGCTGACTATTTTTGTTCTGATGTTCTTTCTGATATCCTCGGCCGCCGCATTAACCCTCACCTCTTTTAAGCCTCCTGTATTACCTACCTTCTTGAAGTCAAGAAAATTAAGATTGAGCTCGTGAGTAAATATGTTGCACAGCATAATAACGTGTCTACAACAATTAAGCATTACGACCTTCGTGATTTTAAAGAAGAAAAGAATCAAATCTTCTCGTAAACATTATGAGTCTCTTCAATCCTCACCAAAGTTCAATTGAGAAAATGCAACAGCAAATTGATGAATTGGCCGAAGCTGTTGCTGAATTAACTAGGCTGCTTGATACTAAAGCAGATAAGAATCAATTCGGGTCTAAACAGATTGATGAATCCAAAATCAGTGATGGTAAAGTTCTTGTTTACAACGCAAGCACCGGTAAACTTGAATACGGAAAGATTAAGAAAAGCCTGTTGGGAGACATATCAATTGATTTGCTTTAGGCAGCACTCTTTATGAAATCCCTCTTTTATGCAGAATCAAGATCCTTCAATTGAGGGGTTTTGCTTATGTATGAAATAAGCTTTGTAGTCACCTTTCTTCTTTAAAATTTCCATTTGTGTCCGATAATCACCTTGAGGTGAACATTTTGGACAATGAAGCATATTACAAAAAATATTTGGAAGAGAGCTTAATTAAATTAAGAAGTTCAGAACTTATAGAATTTATTAAAAGAGAATTTCCAGAAGAAGTGGAATATGATCATGATCTTCACCGAAAAAAAATTGAAGTGCTGAAAACATTATCTAAAACAGACTTATCGGCTGCGATAGCCCGACTGGCTAGAATTCAACGGAAATTTGACCATACCAAATTATGGACTGTTGCCGCTGTACTTATTGGTACAATGCTTGTTGTTTTACAAATCTTATTTAAAGTAAACCTTGCAAAAATTACAGACGAAAACTATATAAATTTTTTATTGTACGGTATTGTTGCTATGATAATAAGTAAGATTATATATAATTCTGCCAGAAAGGATATTAAAATTTCAAATACAGCAGCTTATTTTAAAGATTTGCTCGAAGAGCTTAAGTCAGATAAATAAATTTTCTTTAATGTAGAGTTATTACCTAAGAGATGGTAAGTAATCACTCGCTTTATTTCATATTGTTAGTTCTACACTTTTGGAAATCATGCTATAATGTAGGAAAATAATACTGGCGGTGATTGGATGATATGGGCTATCATTCTAATTTTAATTGTCGGCTCTTTCATTATTATTGGGGTTTTAGCATCGGATAAGCAAAAAGAAATAGATAAAAAAAGGGCAAACGAGATTGAGATGGTTGGGAACTTCCCTTCTAATTGCAAGTCGATTATTAATCCAGATAAAAATGCAAAGCTTACATTGATTGAACCGGAAGATAAATTTATGATTCACAAATTCAATCAATATGGAACACTTGAAGAAACAATTATCCCCTTTGAAAAAATCATTGAAGCCGAGGTTTCAATTGATGATAGTACAATTACAAAAGTGTCCAAAGGAAGTCAAATAACAGGCGCTGTTGTAGGTGGATTAGCCGCAGGCAGTATTGGAGCTTTAGTTGGCGGGCTGACTTCCAATAAGACAGAAACAAAGTATTTCAAAAAAATTGATTTGAAATTAAAGCTCGATGATTTCTCCTCCCCTATTTACAGATTTAATTTCCTGCCGAGTAAAGATGAATTTGGACTAGAGAATGTTAAAGGGTTTAAACAGGATGATCCAAAAGTTAAGGATGCTTTATCAAATGCTGAAATATGGCAAGGGATTATGGAGATAGCAATACGGAAAGCAAACAAAGTCGCTCAATAATGAGTGGCTTTTTTATATGCCCTAAAAATCACTCTCCCCTATTCGAAAGGATGTGACCTATATTTGAGTCAAGATTTAAAGATCATACTCACACCCAAAGCTGATACATCTTCAAAAGCTGTCGAACAGTTAAATCAGCAAATTAAATCTTTAGAGAAAAAGCTTAATTCCCTTAATTTAAAGACCAATATTGATGCTTCTGCTTTATTGACACTTACCAAAAACATCTCAAATGCTTCAATCAAACAGTTAAAGAAAGCACAACGGTTACCAGAAATGCTGATGGCACTGTTAATAAGCAACAAATTAAATACCTATCCCCTTTCTTTCTTTTATTTTGAAGGGGGACTCTATCTTATTATTGGTTTACAAAAATCAAAACAAGAATATGTTACAATTCTTAAGAGGTGAATAGAGTGAAAAAGCTCTTCAAGGTTTTTTTATTTATTTTTATAGGTACTGCTTTTTTAGTTTTTAATGGTTGGCATCTCTTTAATTCCTTTGGCGCTCCGGAATATTATCAAAAAAACAACATTTCTTCTTCTGATATTGCAAAATTTCAAAGAAATTTCAATATACATTTTCCAGAAAAAACCCGCTTTATAAAAGCAGAAGAATATCTAACGAGTCTAGGAGGCGATGATTCGATAAAACTTTATATTTCTGTGCCTTCTAATCTAATAAAACAATTATTTGCTGATTATTCTTCCCTACCCATTCATTATAATGATACAAACTTCATTGATTACGGGGTGAATATTACAAAATCCAAGGGCAGCGATACATATATCACACTTCAAACAGCAGATGACAAAGGATATATATTTGATATAAAAAAAGACCCTGAGTGGAGTTATAAGGGTGTCACAGGAACTCAATATCTCACCACTACTATTTTGTATAATGCTCTGTTTATTTTAATCATATATGTCTGTAACAAAATGTATAGAAAACATAAATCTTAACCAATATCCGTATATCAATAACTCTTTAAGTCGAATAAGAAAAAGACCTCTGAATGTTGGAGGTCTTTTTTAAATACTTGATTTTCATTTTTTAATTCTTATGTTCACCTATCAAACCTGGTCCAATGCAATACGGTGCCTCAGGTGTTTAAGAAACAGCTTGTAAGATCGCTTTTGATCTGTATTATTTCTTATTCCGTCCATCACAAATTCAAGTTTTCTCCTTTTTTCATTATCTTTTTGAAACAGACTTAACGGATGAAACAGGTAATGAAAATTTAATTGTTAATGTCCCTAAAACTGCTAGCAAAATTCCCAACATTATATTTTTTGTTAATTCCTCCTTAAGGAAAAGGACGGCAAGCCCCCCTGTGACTTCTGAAATTGTACTTGTAATAATTCCACCTTCAATTGCTGTGGTTGTTATTGTAAGTCCATATAACATAAAAATACACCAGATAGTGCTTATAAAAACAGGATCAATAAATCTCCCTTACTAATAGTAAGGATACCCTTCAAATTTTATCAATAATGGAACTAGAATAATACTGCAGCACGAAATCTTAGTGATAAGAACACTGAAAAACTTTGAACGATTAGTTTACCTACTACAACTGAACTTCCCACAATAATCATGGCCAAACTGATTTTCAAACCTGTTCGTTCAATACAGTTTACTTCTCTCTGATAAAGATGGATTGATCATATCCGTTACTACACCAAATAAATTTTCCGGATATTCAGCTATTCGATGGCATAAATACAAGTACCACTCTTTTCCGTAAGTCAAATATGCTTTACAGTTGTACCCTTTACTTTTTAAATTCCTTAACAAATCGGGACGGATTCCGTAGAGCATTTCCATTTCTACGCGGGGATGATTAAAATATTGTCGGTGTTCCATTTCTTGAATAAGCATCTCATCATGTGTAGCTATGGATACTGAGTGATTAGCTTGTATTACATGTTGTACAAGTTTAAGATAACGGTTATTTAATTCCTTTGATCTGGGCATAGAAATATCGACAGATTCTTGATAAGCTCCTTTGACAACTCGTACCTTCCCAGGATAATGAACGAGTTCCTGAATATCATTGTTAGATCGGTATAAGTGAGCCTGTATCGTTATCCCAACATTAGGGTACTTCTCCGTTGTTTTTTTATAGATATCAAGAATGTCATTTGTTTTCGATGATTCTTCCATGCTTATCATAAGTGTAATCCCGTACAAATTTGCTTTCTCGGCTACCTCCAGCAAATGAATATAAGCTGTTTCTGAATCCACAGATAACCCGATATGTGATAAATCAAGCGAGACAGTTTGCTTCATAGACAGAGAACCCATTTCTTCAATAAGATTCAAAAACTCATTTTTTGCTTTTCGGCATTCTTCTAAATCAGTTGTATTTTCCCCTATGTATTCCATTGAAATAGAATAACCTCTTAGGATTAGTTCTTTTGCAGTTACAATCCCATCCTGCCTATGTTCCCCGGTGACAAATCGTTGTGCAGCTTGTAATAATAAGGGATAGAGTTCATTGGATTGTTGAATGTAGGATTTAATATGTTTATTTCGTGCAATCGATTTAAGTTCTTGGGCGAATTGGACTTCTGGACTAATCATCATCATACATCTCCTTTTTACTATTTGAATTAACTTTATCATGATAAAATGGTTTATATTAGTACCATTCATTATAATTTTTGATGGTACCAATTTTATTTAAGGGGAAAATGTAATATGCTTTGGATACCCATTGATCGATCGTTGGATATACCTTTAATAAGACAAGTTTATCAGCAAATACGGGAACGAATTTTAAATGGCGGCTTACAATCAGGAGAGAAACTACCATCTACACGTGAACTATCTTCTGAGTTAAAAGTGTCTAGGAATGTGATTTTAGAAGCTTATGATCAATTATCGTCTGAAGGGTTTTTAGTTTCACGGATGGGTGCAGGGACATTTGTTGCAAAAGGGACTTTTTTAGAACAAAATAAAAAGATGCCTTTATTTTATTCTTTAAATTGGGATGAGGATAAAAACAAAAATAAGCACATCATCAACTTTCGTTCGGGGATACCCGCATTGGATTTATTTCCGCGTAAGACATGGGCAAAATTGTCTCACGCCGTATGGAATGATACATCAACTTCTGCGTTTGGGTATGATATTCCTGAAGGACGTCCGGAATTAAGGCAAGTTTTATCACGTTATTTAGCGAAAACACGAGGTGTGGATTGTCATCCAGAACAAATTGTGATTACTTCTGGTGCAACTCAAGCTTTAACGCTTGTTTCTAAATTACTCTTATCTCCGAATGACATGGTGATAATTGAAGACCCAATAACGAATGATATTCAAACCATTTTTAAAACTCCAGGTTCTTCCCTTTACCCTATACCCGTTGATGAATATGGTATGAAGTCATCTTTGCTGCCATTAAATAAAAGTCCGAAGTTTGTCTTTATCACCCCTTCACATCAGTTCCCGTTAGGAGGAACGTTACCGATTCAAAGACGAATTCAATTGATTAACTATTCGAGAAAAACAAATTGTTATCTTGTTGAAGATGATTATGACAGTGAGTTTCGATATGAAGGTCCACCTGTAAGTTCATTACAAGGATTGGATCCAGAACGAGTGTTATACATTGGTTCGTTTAGTAAAATCTTATCACCAGCCCTTAGAATGGGATATTTAATACTTCCTTCACATCTTATTGAAAAATGCCGCAGGCTTAAATGGTTTTCGGATCTGCATACCCCTTCCTTAGATCAGATTATCCTTGCACGTTTTATTGATGAAGGTTATTTGGAACGACATATTACCAAGATGAAAAAGATTTATAAAAAACGGAGAGATTTTCTTATTCACTGTATTAAAACAACATTTTCGAATGAGGTTAATATTTTTGGTTATTCGACAGGATTGCACCTAATTGTTGAATTGAAAGACTTCGATTTTTCAAAAGAATCACTTAAACAAATCGAACAATCAGGAGTTAAAGTATACCCGGTAGAAGGTCATACAATTGAAAAAGGAAAACATCATAATCAAATTATTTTGGGTTATGGGCATCTGAATAATGAAGAAATAAAAGAAGGCGTCACCAGACTGTATGAAGCAATATACAAATGTTAAATTCAAAAGGAAAAGCTGATTAACTCCTTGGCGTAAGGAAAATCGGCTTTTTGTATCCAGTAGTTTTCCAGGACCCCAATAGTGCTAAAACGTGTTAATATCAATAAAATGCCGATCCATGTATTACACCATACACATACAGTTTTACTTTTAGAGTCAGGCGCTTATATGAAATACATCAAGAACGTTTAGGCATAAAAGCATAATGGTAACTGCCGATGTTTATTCACATATTAGTAAGAAGCTTGACCAAAACCGAATAAAGGATTACGAGAAATACGTGTCCTCAATTGTGGAGTTAGATTCATAACTTCAAATTTTTTTGGTCATATTTTGGTCAAGGACCAAAATATGACCAAAATCAAAAAATCCCCTGACACCAATAGTGCCAAGGGATTGAGAGATTAATACTGAGACATATACTGTTCGCGCTCCCACGGATGAACCTGTGTGCGGAACATATCCCATTCGATTTCTTTTGCTTCGATGAAGTGTTCGAACAGGTGCTCGCCGAGCGCTGCAACCATGACTTCGTTTGATTTGAATTCGTCGAGAGCTTCCGCCAGTGTCGCCGGAAGATCTACGATGCCGTTTTCCATGCGCTCTTCTTTGCTCATGACGTAGATGTTACGGTCAATCGGAGCCGGTGCTTCAAGTTTATTTTTGATTCCGTCAAGGCCTGCTGCAAGCAATACGCTTAACGCCAGGTACGGGTTTGCCGCCGGGTCTACGCTGCGGACTTCAACACGCGTGCTGATGCCGCGGGAAGCCGGGATACGGATCAGCGGGCTTCTGTTTTGCGCGCTCCATGCCACGTAGCAAGGTGCTTCATAGCCCGGAACAAGGCGTTTGTAAGAGTTCACCGTCGGGTTTGTGACAGCCGTAAAGCTTGTCGCGTGTTTTACGATACCGGCAATGAAATGTTTTGCTGTTTCACTCAGCTGAAGATCAGCGTCTTTATCAAAGAATGCGTTAACGCTATCTTTAAAGAGTGATAGGTTGCAGTGCATACCGGAACCGTTTACGCCGAACAGCGGTTTTGGCATGAATGTCGCATGCAGACCGTGTTTGCGGGCGATCGTTTTGACAACCAGTTTGAAAGTTTGGATGTCGTCACAAGAACGGATGGCACCGGCATATTTAAAATCGATTTCGTGCTGACCCGGAGCAACTTCATGGTGAGATGCTTCGATTTCAAAGCCCATTTCTTCAAGCTCAAGCACGATATCGCGGCGGCAGTTTTCTCCCAAGTCAGTCGGAGCCAGGTCGAAGTATCCGCCTTTATCGTTCAATTCAAGCGTCGGTTCGCCTTTTTCATCTAATTTAAACAGGAAGAATTCAGGCTCAGGTCCAAGATTGAAATCGCTGAAACCGAGTTCTTTCATTTCTTTCAGAATCCGTTTGAGGTTGTTACGCGGGTCACCTTCGAACGGCGTGCCGTCCGGATTGTAAATGTCACAGATGAAGCGTGCTACTTTACCTTTTTCAGCCGTCCATGGGAAGATTACAAATGTGTTCAGATCAGGATATAAGTACATATCAGACTCTTCGATACGGACAAAACCTTCGATGGAAGAACCATCGAACATGCATTTATTATCAAGTGCTTTTTCAAGCTGGCTCACAGGAATTTCCACGTTTTTAATCGTTCCGAGAATGTCTGTGAACTGAAGGCGGATATACTTTACGTTTTCCTCATTTACTAATTTTACGATGTCTTCTCTTGTGTACTTTGCCATTTCGTAAAACTCCTCCTCTAAAAGGTAAATGTATATAGCAAAACAGTTGCTAACGGATTAATGAAAGAATCGGGACATGTCACCTTGGCGGAAAGTATTTCCCCGCTGGAAACGGCCTGCCTGCATCAGTTCGTTTTTCAGAAGCTTTCTGAGTTCGTCATCAGACAGATCGTGCTTCATCGGTTTGGCGGTTTTTTCGGATTTTTCTTCCGGTTCGGCAGATGCCTTATCCAGAATTTGTTTGATCCCCGCCATATTGACGCCTTGTTCAATCAGATTTTTGATTTCTAACAGTTTATCTACATCATGGAATGAAAATAATCGTCTATTTCCTTCGCTTCTCGCTGGAAATATCAATCCATTTTCCTCATAATATCGAATTTGCCGGGCAGAAAGTTCTGTTAACTGCATGACAATCCCAATTGGAAATAAAGGCATTGAGCGGCGAATGTTATCACTCATCTCAATTTCCTCCTTTTCTTATCTTAGTCTCATTATAGGTGATGTTATATTTTGTGTCAACACAATGTGAGGAATCTTAACATCAAATTCTTTGAAAATTGCAAACGGCCTAGATCAGCTCTTTTTCCATTAAAGCATTTACAGCGCTGCAAATCGCATTTTTCACGTGCGCGTAGGTTAATCCTCCTTGGACATACGCAACATAAGGCGGTCTGATAGGTCCATCTGCTGATAATTCAATGCTTGCTCCCTGTACGAAAGTGCCCGCTGCCATAATGACATCGTCTTCATATCCCGGCATATAGCTCGGATAAGGCGTCACATGCGCATTAATCGGTGAAGCATATTGTATCGCCTGGCAAAAAGCGATCATCTTTTCAGGGTCCTGAAACTCAACTGATTGAATCAGATCCGTTCTCGGCGCATTCCATGCAGGGTTTGACGTAAAGCCGAGCTTTTCAAGAAAACGGGCGGTAAATACCGCTCCCTTCAAGCTTTGCGCCACTACATGCGGAGCGAGAAAGAAACCTTGATACATTTCCTGCAGTGAATAAAGCGAAGCCCCGGCTTCACTTCCGATTCCCGGGGAGGTCATCCGGTAAGAGCAGGCCTCAATCCACTTGGCTTTCCCTACAAGATAGCCGCCCGTTTTAGCAAGGCCGCCGCCCGGGTTTTTAATCAGGGAGCCGGCCATAAGATCCGCTCCGACGTGGCAGGGTTCCCGCTCTTCTGCAAATTCTCCGTAGCAATTGTCCACAAAAACAATGACATCTTCTTTGATTTCCTTTACGAAACGAATCATCTCTTCAATTTCATTTATTCTGAAAGACGGACGATTCGCATATCCTTTTGAACGCTGGATGCCGATCACTTTTGTATTCGGCCGGATTGCAGCCCGGACCGCTTCAAAGTCCACTCTGCCTTCTGATGTTAAATCGACTGCATTGTATCCGATTTGAAATTCCTTAAGCGAGCCTGAATACTCCCCGCCTCTTACTCCGACGATTTCCTCAAGTGTATCGTAAGGCTTGCCTGTAATATAAAGCAATTCGTCCCCGGGTCTCAGCACACCGAAGAGCGCGATTGAAATCGCATGCGTTCCGGAAATGATTTGCGGCCGCACGAGTCCCGCCTCTCCTCCGAACACATCAGCATAGATCTTCTCCAGTGTATCTCGTCCGATATCGTCATAACCGTATCCGGTTGAAGGCGTAAAATGCGTATCGCTTACTTTATGTTTTCTGTAGCTTTGCAGGACTCTCCATTCATTCCGTTCACTGATTTCTTCTATTCTTTTATGAACGGCGGAGATTTCCGCTTCTGTTTCTTCGGCGGTTTTTTGTAAAAGAGCGCCGTGGGTCAGTGTGTCAAACATGTTGTGTATACCTTCCTTACATGAATTTCTTCAGTTCTCCGAGTATGCTTTGTTCTTCCTGTACATAACCTGAGACTTCGTAGCGTTCATTTTCTTCATTAAAATAAAGGCTGTCGATCATGGTCTCTGATTTGATGCGTGACATCAATTTGCCTTCGGCGGCAGGCATATGAACTTCATACGGCGTCATCAGCTCCCGGCGCAAATAAGCTTCGATTTCCGCTTTTAGTTTTGCTTCATCCCCGGCGATTCTGGCGCTGATCATGATGTGGCCTTCTCCCGCTGTCGGGATGAAGTCAGGAAGTGTCTCATCACGTTTGTTATAAGCGGTCAGCACCGGAATATCATCTGCCTCAAGCTCTTTTAACAGACCGAGGACAGTCTGTTCATGCCCGGCATAATCTTCATTGGATGAATCAATGACATGAATGATCAAGTCTGCTTCCTTCACTTCCTCAAGTGTTGAGCGGAAAGCGGCAATCAGCGTCGTCGGCAGATCCTGAATGAAGCCGACCGTATCAGACAAAAGGATGCTGTAGCCGCTTGGGAGCGCCATCTTTCTCGTCATCGGATCAAGTGTTGCAAACAGCAGATCTTCTTCATAGCTGTCTGAGCTCGTTAATTGATTGAACCATGTTGATTTTCCGGCATTGGTATACCCGACGAGTGCAGCCTGAAGCACGCCGTTCTTTTTTCGTCTCTCCCGATAACGGCTTCTGTGGCGGATAACCGTTGAAAGCTGCACGTTAATTTCGTGTATGCGGTTTCTAATGTGGCGCCGGTCTGTTTCAAGCTTTGTCTCACCGGGCCCTCTCGTCCCGATTCCGCCGCCTTGTCTTGAGAGATTGATTCCTTGTCCGCTCAGACGCGGCAGCGCGTATTGAAGCTGGGCCAATTCGATCTGAAGCTTTCCTTCTCTCGTCTTCGCCCTTTTTGCGAAAATATCCAAAATAAGCTGCGTGCGGTCGATGATCTTCGCTTCAATTGCAGTGGCGAGTGATTTAAGCTGGCTCGGTGACAGTTCATCATTAAAAATGACCAGATCCGCTTCAAGCTCTTCACACAGCGCCTTCAGCTCGTCTACTTTCCCCTTGCCTATATATGTAGCAGCATCCGCTCTGTTCCGTTTTTGCGTAATCCGGGTCAGCACCGTTCCGTCAGCCGTTTTTGTCAATGAAGCAAGCTCTTCCATGGAATGTTCAAAGTGCTCATCTGTCATGTGCGGAAGCTGGCAGCCGACCAAAATGACCGTTTCTTTTTTTCCTTCCTGTTCGTTCAAATGGATGTTCCTTTCTGTGTCGTATTGGGCAGTAGTACTATCATACCAAACCCGCAGGGCGTATACCACACATCCGGCGGGTTTTAAAGAGAGAAATAAAAAAGAGACCCCTCAGACCGGCTGAGAGGCCTATTCGTGAGCTGCCGTCTCATCTTTTATAAGTAAATCCTGGCTCTTGATCGTCATTAAATCGTTTTTTAAGTATTGGTCTCCCATTAAAAGTCTCATGGCCTGAGCGCGGATCGATTTTTCAATCACGTTTCTGACAAAGCGCCCGTTGCTGAATTTAATGGGGCTTGTCGTGCTTTTCACTGTCATTAAGTAATCTTTTAACTTCCACTCGGCTTCCTGGCTTAATTGATACTCCCGCTCTGCTATCATGCGCTTTGCGATGTCCATCAGCTGAGTGACAGAGTAATCCGGAAAATCGATGCTGATAGGGAAACGCGATTGCAGGCCGGGATTTAATGACAGGAAATGTGTCATTTCTCTCGAGTACCCTGCCAGGATCAGAATAAATTCATGCTGTTTGTCTTCCATATGCTTGACAAGCGTATCAATCGCCTCTTTACCGAAATCCTTTTCTCCGCCCCTTGCAAGTGAGTATGCCTCATCAATGAATAAAATGCCGCCGAGCGATTTTTTAATCAGATCTCTCGTTTTTTGCGCCGTGTGTCCGATGTATTCACCGACCAGATCGGCACGTTCCGCTTCGATCAGATGTCCTTTGGAAAGCACGTTCATTTCGAAGAAAAGCTTGCCGATCAGTCTTGCAACGGTGGTTTTCCCGGTGCCGGGGTTCCCTTTGAACATCATATGAAGAGCTTGTTTTCCGACTTTCAGCCCTTGTTCGGCCCGTTTTTGGTTGACGAATATCCACGCGTAAATTTCTTTAATGTTGCGTTTCATTTCTTCCATACCCACTAATGTGTTCATTTCTTTTTCAATTTCTTTCAGAATGCTGTGCTTGGCTTCATTTTTTTGCAGGGCGGCCTGATATTCCGCCTCAGCTTCCGCATTTGTCAGCACTTGCTTTTGGCCATTAAGAATGATGTTAATTTGTCCGTTATTTTTATAGGTTACAGCGCGCTCCAACATGCTCACCTCTCTGTTCTCTCTTTATCTTACTCATGATGAAGCGGTTCCGTGACATCCGCCTATCATCATGAGGCCCGTTTTCCTCTTTATCTGTCACTTTTTCCGTTCTCTTCGGGAATGATGTTGAATCCTGCGCTTTCCCGAGAAATATTTTTCATTTCTTATTGTATTCAGCAGAAACGGGAGGACAAACCATTTATTTTTATTTTCCGGGAAATGTTGGGTATATTTCTCATTTTTTTCATGAATGACAGCCGTACAAGCACCTTTTGAATATCATCATATGCTGTAATGAGGTGATGGAGAATGGTTAAAATTTTTATAGACCCCGGTCATGGCGGAACTGATTCAGGTGCAACCGGAAACGGACTTCAGGAAAAAGCGGTCACGCTGGAGATCGCGCTGGCTTTGCGCACGATTCTGACGAATGAGTATGAAGGAGTTTCTGTCACGATGAGCAGGACAAGCGATAAGACGGTCAGCCTGACGGAAAGAACGGATGCCGCCAACAGCTGGGGCGCAGATTATTTTTTATCCATTCATATTAACTCAGGAGGCGGAACCGGATTCGAAAGCTATATTTACCCCGGTGTCGGAGCGCCGACCTCGACTTACCAATCAGCCGTCCACACGCAAGTGATTCAAGCATCGGGTTTTAATGACCGAGGAAAAAAAACAGCTAACTTCCATGTGCTGCGGGAGACAAGTATGCCGGCGATTTTGACGGAGAATGGTTTTGTTGATACGTCAGCTGATGCAAACAAACTGAAAACAGCCAGTTTTATTGAAAGCCTTGCAAGAGGACATGCCAAGGGCTTGGAGCAAGCTTTCGGTCTAAAAAAAAAGGCTGACTTATATAAAGTGCAAATCGGTGCATTCAAAGTGAAAGCAAATGCTGATGCGCTTGCCGCCGATGCGGTGTCTAAAGGTTTTGACGCGATTGTGCTTCCAAAAGGCGGCTTATTTAAAGTGCAGATCGGCGCATTCTCTTCCAAAGATAATGCTGAAGCGTTGGCAGCACGGGCCGAAAAAGCCGGATTTGATGCGTTCATTGTGCAAGACTAAATGAAAAAACCCCTGCTCTCCCTTTTTTGGGACGAACGGGGGTTTTTTGTTATTGAAGTATATCGGCGACAAACTGAGACCAAGCTTCAAGACGCTGATACACATTTTCCTCTTTCAGTTCGCTCAGTTTCATCCAGCGCCCGGCGATTTGATCTTTTTCTTTCACTTCGACTTGTGCCGCAGACGCTAACTGGAGCGCAGAAAGGATGCCGATATGCACCTTCCCTACATCGTTTTCATCATCATTGATCAGGCCGAGTGTGACAATGTTTAGTTTGTCCTCCTCGCGAATGTACAGTTCTTCCGCCAGCTCCCGGTCGGTATTCTGTTTCAGCACTTCCGAAAATGAAGCCGCCCCTTCCATAGGGTTCATGTGTCCCCCGAAGCCGAGAGAAAGCTTATTATGGAGGCGCGATTCCCCTCCGCCCGCGAGCCGTTCATACACAAACACCTCATCATCACGGCGGATGACGACATACGGAATCGGCTGTTTAAATCGCGGGTCCTCTTCCGCGTCGCCTCTTCTGATTTCAAAAAAATGCGCCTCAATTTGAGCCATAATGTTTACGATACGTTCATCCTCACTGTTGACTCCCTGAAATGTCAGCATTTCGTTTTGAAAGACGTCACTCCGCGGTGCAGCCAAGATGATTTCATCCATTTTATTCATGCCCGTTCCTCCTGTCTTACCTCTCCATCCAAGCCAAAAGAGCAGATATTATATCTGCTCTTCATCTTGGCCAAAATAAAAATCTTCGTCCTTAATCGGCTCTACCGTCGCTTTTTTGTAGCCGTTCCCTTTCATGGAGAAGAAATCATGTGATTTTGTTTTGGTGTTTAATCCGTTTAATACGATCGGATTAATATCCTCTTCTTCAAAGTAAGGATCGAACCCTAAGTTCATCAAAGCTTTATTGGCGTTATAGCGGATGAATTTCTTTACATCGTGTGAGAGTCCGACTTGATCGTACAAGTCCTCTGTATATTCAAGCTCATTTTCATATAACTGATTCAGAAGGTCAATCGCAAATTCACGAAGCTCTGCTTTTTTCTCTTCTGTCTGTTTATTATAAATTTCCTGAGCAAGGAGACCGACATACACGCCGTGAATCGCTTCGTCACGAAGGATCAGGTTAATGATCTCACCGCTTTGCATCAGTTTTCCTTGTCCGTAGAAATATAACGGATAATAGAAACCGCTGTAGAAAAGGAAGCTTTCCAGATAGACGGAAGCAACCATCGCTTTGAACAGTGAAATTTCATCATCTTTTTGAATGGCTTTGTAAAGCCCGACAATCATTTGCGCTTTTTTCTGCAAATATTTATTTTGTTTAACCCATTCAAATACTTCATTAATTGTTTCAGTCGGTGCAAGGGTCATGAAAATATTAGAGTACGACTTCGCATGGACAGCGTTCTCCATCATCGCCATAAAGTTCAGCACCGCTTTCCGCTGATGGCCTTCGACGTGCTCGGCCACAATCGGCATGCCCGTGTTCCCCTGCTCTGTATCAAGCAGTGTCAGGCCGGCGAGCACCTTCATGTACGTATCCTGCTCATTTTTTCCCAAATACTTCCAAGTGAGAAGATCGCCGTTTAATGCGATCTCTTCCGGAAGCCAAAACTGCTTTACGTTTTGGTTGTAAAACATTTGGGTGAAATCATCTTCATGCTTTGACCAGTTTGCTGCGTCATAAATTTTTGTCACTGTAAACTCTCCTTTAATCAAACGACACAAGAAAGACAGCTGTCCTGCCCGGTATCTTTCGTTCTTGCATAGTAAATGGTTTTGATGCCTCTATGGTGGGCATACAGATCAATACGGTTCAGATCACGAGTTGTCATCGTATCTTTCAAAAACAGGGTAAAGCTGATTCCCTGATCGATATGCTGCTGGATTGTCGCGATCATATCCACCACTTTGAACATGTCCATATCATAAGCTTCTTTGTAGAAGAACCAGTTATTAGACGCTAACCCCGGCATCGGGTAATACGTTTTTGAATTTCCGTATGTTCTTTCTTCGATCCGTTCCATGATCGGCATAACGGACGCCGTGCTGGATTGGACGTAGGAAATGGAGCCTGTCGGCGCGATGCACAGTCTGTAGCTGTGGTACATGCCGTTTTCAGCGACAAACGCCTTCAGCTCTTTCCAGTCTTCGATTGTCGGAATGTGCATGCCTTCAAAGAGCGCAGCGATTTTTTCGTATGCCGGTGAGAACTCTTTTTCGATGTATTTATTGAAATATTCTCCCGTTGCATAAGTGGAGCCTTCATAATGCTCAAACGTTTCGCCTTTTTCTTTCGCAAGCTCAGCTGAACGCTGGATGGAATAAAAGTTCACCATCATAAAGAACGTATTCGCGAAATCTCTTGCTTCCGGGCTTTCATACGCGATGCCGTTTTGGGCCAGGTAGCCGTGAAGGTTCATGGCGCCTAAACCGATTGACTTCATCGCTTTGTTCGCGCGTCTGACTGCCGGCGCGTTGCGGATATCCGTCGTCTCAGATACATGAGTCAGGGAATCCGTCGCGAGTTTCACCGTGCGCTCAATCGATTTATGTTTCATGACATTCAAAATATTTAATGAACCAAGGTTGCAGGAAATGTCCAAGCCGATTTCGTCTTCCTCGTCATAATCTGTGTAAGCCGAAACCTGTGACGCCTGAAGCACTTCAGAGCAAAGGTTCGAGAATTTCACTTTTGATACGTGGTTATTCGCGTGCTCTTTGTTTACGTTATCCTGGAACATAATGTACGGATAACCTGACTCAGAACGGAGAACGGCAAGCTTTTCAAGCAGTTTGCGCGCATTCACTTTTTCTTTTTTGACACGCGGGTTGTCGACAAGCTCTTCATACATCGCCGTCATGTCCATTTCGTCCATATGCTGGCCGTATTCTTTATAAATCGTATGCGGATAGAATACATAAGCCGCTTTATCCTCACGTGCAAGCTCAACGAACTTATCCGGAATGACGACACCGATAGAAAGCGTTTTGACGCGCACATCTTCATCCGCAGAAATCTTTTTCGTATCAAGAAAATCATTGATATCGCGGTGGAAAATATTTAAATACGCCGCGCCTGAGCCTTGTCTTTGGCCCATTTGGTCAGCGTAACGGAACGCATTATCAAGAAGCTTCATGACGCCTACAACACCTTTTGTGGCGTTTTCAACATCTTTAATCGCTTCGCCTTTCGCGCGAAGCTTGGACAGATTAAGAGAAACCCCGCCGCCCAATTTAGACAGCTGCATGGAAATATCGATCGCCCGTGAAATATCGTTTAAGGAATCATTGACTTCGAGCAAGAAGCAGCTCACCAGTTCTCCGCGGCGTTTTCTGCCGGCATTCAAAAATGTCGGTGTACTCGGCTGATATTCCTGATTGATCATCAGGTTTACATATTCTTTTGCTTTCTCAGTGTCGCCGTTTGCGAAGAACAGCGCGACGATTGAGATTCGGTCCTCATAACGCTCGAGAATTCTTTTCTTGTCATTCGTTTTCAAAGCATAGTCATTATAAAATTTAAACGCACTCATGAAGGAAGGAAAACGAAACTTCTTTGCGTAAGCTGTCTTAAACACTTCTTTAATGTCTTCAAAAGAGTAAAGGCTTAAGAATTCCTCTTCGTAGTATTGGTTTTCAATCAAATAATCCAGCTTCTCTTTTAAATCGTGAAAGTAAACTGTGTTTTGATTGATATAGTCAACAAAATAGCTATGTACAGCCTCTTTATCTTTATCAAACTGGAATTTTCCATCTTGTTGGATCATGATTTCGTTATTTAACTGGATCCATTTTGGCACTTGATTTTGTGACAAGTCTTTCTACCTCCTGAGTAAACAATTCAACGTCTTTAGATGTGCCGCTGAGTTCAAATTTGTGCAAGATCGGCACCTGATATTGTCTTGAAATGGTATCGGCGCTTTTTGCAAAGTTATCGCCCCATACTTTGTTGCCGCTCGCAGCGACTCCTAATAAGAGATGGGCGTATTTTTCGAGAAATGATTGTGTTGATGCCGGTACCTGGCCGAAGTTTGTCGTGTAGGTGACCAAAACAAACGGAGTGTCCACGTGGTCCGTTTCGTCCACCTTGCGGATCAGCTGAAAGTCTGTTTTATTCACAAAACGCTGAACATTCCCTGTCTTTGAATCAAATATGATTTGAACCATCCTTATCACGACCTATCAAAAATAATGAATCTCTTAACACTATATATAGTATACTAACCTCTCAGAAAAACACAACATATTGAGATCGATTTATAAAAAATTCATATTTTTGAAAGAGCGGACTTTGGCTCTGGCCCGATTAACGCCCAAAAAAGAGAGCAGAACGAGAATCATCTCTCATCCTACTCAAGGTGTCATGTGTAAGCCGATGTCTATCATAACATGAAAAAAAACTGCTTAGTAGTCTAGACTTTTATTCTTATTTTTTGTAAGAATCACATTTTTTTTCGCTTTCAACGGTTTCTTCAATCTCCACATCAGCACCGATTTCTTTCAGCACGGCTTTCAGAGCGCTTGTGATGGAAGCCTCTCTGATCAGTTCTTTGCCGTCAACGATGATGCTGGTTCCATATTCATAGCAGGAATCATCTTCACAAGTTTCTTCCCAATGGTTGATTATCACCTTGTGTTTCAATCGTCTCACCCTCTGCATGATCAATGTCAGTACTTAGTGTAGCTTGTGCGGCCCGCTTTGTAAATTCGAACGCTTGTGAAATTTATTCAAGCTCATCCAGCGCCGTTTCTTTTTTCAGTTCGATTTTATTCGTTTTTTCATCATAGCGGTATATTTTTAAGTAACCGTCCTTAACGATGCCGAAACGATTATGTTCCAGCTGCACCATGCCTTCTGTCTGCGGTTCGGTATCCGCCAAGCCGCCGTCATCATCCGTCACCACCGTCTCATGATTGCTGCAAGCTCCAAACAGCAAAAAAACAGCGATCCAAACGAGCGTAATCCTGATTCTTCTCAGTTCATTTTCACTTTCGAACACGATTTTCCGAACCCCCTTTTATGTTTCCGATATACAGCCTGCAATATACAGATGCGCATAGAAAAAGACCATTGTTCATGGTCTTTTTCAAAAAGTCTATTCAAGCTCAAGCTGGACGTTTTTTTGCGGGGCGAACGTGGAGATGGCATGTTTATAAATAAGCTGCTGCTTCCCCTCCGTTTCGAGCAAAACGGTAAAGTTGTCAAAGCCTTTTACCTGGCCGCGAAGCTGGAAGCCGTTGAGTAAAAACACCGTGACGAACGTATTGTCTTTTCGGATTTGATTCAAAAACTGATCTTGAATATTAATCGGTTTCATGTTTCGTCCTCCTTGGTTCTCAATACAATACTGTTTCGATTAAATTTCCAGTTTTCCTGCTATGCACTCGAAAATTTCCTTTTTTTTCTGCTCAATATCAACAGGCGGCGTCATATCTGTCCATGAAACGGGCATTTTATTGCGAAACCAGGTCAGCTGGCGTTTCGCATATCGCCTAGAATTTTGTTTTAATTGCTCCACAGCCTGAGGGAGCGGCACTTTTCCATCAAGATATTCATACAGCTCTTTATAGCCGATCGCCTGAATCGATTGGCTGTCCCGGATATTCATATCATACAGCCGCTTTACTTCGTCAAGAAGGCCGGTTTCCAGCATCAGGTCAACGCGCTCGTTAATCCGGCCGTATAGCACTTCTCTGTCCATTGTAAGACCGATAAGAACCGCATTGTAAAGCAGCTCCCGTTTTTGGGTTTTAAGATGCTCTGACATTGTTTTTCCCGATACATGCAGGATTTCGAGCGCGCGGATGACTCTTCGCGTATTGTTTTGATGAATGGCTGCCGCCGCTTCCGGGTCGGCTGCCGCAAGATTGGCATGAAGCGCTTCCGCCCCTTCTTCAGCTGCCAGTTTCTCCATGTGCTCCCGGAATACAGGGTCGCCGGAGTTTTCCGTGAACGTATAGTCATACAGCACGGACTGAATGTACAGACCCGTCCCCCCGACAATCATCGGCAGCTTTCCTCTATCGGCAATCTCGGTGATTTTTCCTCTCACCATTTTTTGATAATCCGCCGTTGAAAAAGTGTCGGACGGCTCCAAAATATCAATCAGGTGATGCGGCACGCCTTCTGTCTCTTCTTCGGTGACTTTGGCCGTTCCGATGTCCATCCCTTTATATACCTGCATGGAATCTCCGCTGATGATTTCTGCATTCAGCATTTTCGCGAGTCCGATGCTTAGTTTTGTTTTTCCGACTGCCGTCGGTCCGACGAGTATGACGACAGGCTGTTTTTTATTTTTCAATATGTATCACTCTCTTTTATAAATCTCCCCCTAATTATAGCATTCATTTCTTCAGGCACCTATCCATTTTGCCCTTTTTCCTGAGCGCTAAACGTCCACTACCACCCGATCGGCTCGTTTCCGACAACCTCTCTCGTTTTTCCTTTGAGTGTATGGCGGTGCGTTTTCCGTCCTTCCTCCCGCGGATCGTAAACGACGCCGCCGTGCTGGATCTGAATCGGCTCATTGTAGGCGGCAAAGGTGGTCTCTGAAAGCTCATGGTAATGTGTTCCGTCAACCCTCGGGATGGCAGGGCCGGAAATGCCGTAATACCTATGAAAATGGCCGTTTTCAAACGAGGTGATGCCCGTATAGAAATGTGTATGCTCATCTGTATTGCTGCCGTTCTCCGGCTGCGAAAAGCCTTCGATCAAATGGTAATGCCCCTGCACAACATCCGTAACCGCCCGGTATGCGTGTGTGTGCGGAGGTTTTTTTGACCAATCGGACTGATACAGACCCACAAAAGCTCACTCCTTTATTTTTTTGATAAACGCCCAATCAAAAATTGGTGGGCTGAATACTCTGTTATCATCTCAAATTTATTCTTGGAGGTACCTTAATTATGAATGAAGAATACACATACGCAGTAGATAGTGATATGAGACCGTTTGGGCGGCCTGGATTTGGGTTCGGCCGGCCGGGCTTCGGATTCGGACGGCCCGGATTCGGATTTGGATTCGGACGGCCTGGTTTTGGATTTGGCCGGCCTTGGTTTGGTTATGGATTCGGACGGCCGTTTGGTTTTTACGGCGGACCGTTTTTCGGAGGGCTTGTCGGGGGGCTTGTCGGAAGCGCTTTATTCAATCCGTACTTGTACGGGGGTTACGGCTACGGCTATCCGTATTTCTATTGACGAATCAAAAAGGCTCCTCCCCGGGGGCCTTTTTGTATAGGTCTAATGTCTTGACTTGGCGGGCAAAGTTCGGATATTATTTTACTTTACTGCCTTAAACAAAAGGCATAAGGATTATGATGAGAGGGGGATTTGATATGATTCTGGGTTATATCTTCCTCACAATTGCTATTTTATCAGAGTCAATCGGCGCGGCCATGCTGAAAGTCTCCCGCGGATTTACGCGGTTTTTGCCGAGCGCGCTTGTAGTGGCAGGCTATTCATTGGCCTTTTATATGCTTTCACTGACACTGAATCTCATTCCGCTCAGCTTATCCTATGCAACATGGAGCGGAGCCGGAACGGTGCTCGCATCCATTATCGGAGCGAAATGGTTTCATGAAAAACTGGACAAGCAGGCCGTCATCGGACTCTTTTTCTTATTGGCCGGTGTCATTTTGATGAATTGGTAGAAAGGAGAGGCATGCTGATGAAAGGATTACTCTGCCTGGCATTAGCCATTGTATCAGAAGTGTTCGGGAGCACGATGCTGAAGCTGTCGGACGGTTTTACGCACCTGTGGCCCGCTCTCGGCGTCATTGCCGGAATCGGAGCCTCTTTTATGTTTTTGAGCTTCTCATTGAAAAGCCTTGATTTATCCGCCGCATACGCGACATGGTCAGGTGTCGGCACCGCTTTAACGGCAATTGTCGGCTTTTTTGTTTTTAAGGAGGCCATGACAGTCAAAATGATGATCGGGCTTGTTTTTGTCATCACGGGCGTCATCCTGCTGAACCGTTCCAAGTCTCAAAAAGCTAAAAAAAATCAAACGGCCCGGAGCTGACCGTTTGAACTCGTCAAGCGCGGGCAGCTTTTACTTCAACCTCAAGCTCCATCTCCACGTTTCCTTGGACCGCTCGTGAAATCATACATGAGGACTCCGCTTTTTGCGCTAACTTCCTGGCGAGCGTAAAATCCGTTTCGGCTGCATCCGGCTTTAATAATATAAACGGGCGGTGAATGATTTTCTGGTACGTGAACACACCGTTCGTGACGTCTACAATTCCTTCAGATTCCATATGTAGATCTTCTTTATCCAGGCCGCTTCTTTCCATCATCGCCGCAAGCGTTATAATATAACAGGTCGCGGCCGCTCCAAGCAGCATTTCATCAGGATTTGTGCCTTCTCCGGGTCCGTCCATTTCCTTAGGAATGGACACAGCCGTCTCCAGCCGGCCGCTTTTAATATCGCCGACGTCATTCCGATTTCCGGGCCAATTTGCTTTTAAATAGAAGTGATGTTTTGCCAAGGGACAAACCTCTTTTTTTTCAGTTTACTCATCTTTCACTGGTTTGTCTTTTTTTAAGCTCACGAATACTCTTGATTGATCACTCTTTTTATCGTACGGACAAACCGGTAAAATTCCTCCGTTTTTGTGAATTCCCTTTCGCGGTAATCAAAATTATCAAAAAACGCTTCCCGCTGTTTTCTGCTGATCTCAAGCTGTATGCTCAGCCCGGTTTGCGCCTGGTTATTGATATTTTCGGTGTCAACCCCGGCCAGACCGGTTTTTGAGGTTGCCAATTCTGCAGAAAATCCGTTTCGTTCGAGAGCTCTCACCAATTTTTTCGCCCGCTTCCGGTCGCTTCCTCCGACAAGAGTATTTTTCTCGTCGCCTTTATAACCGTGAACTGCGATAACATAATGGTGCTGCTTAATGCTTTCGACTGCTGAAGGCTCATCGAACTTGGTGCTCGTAATATGAAGAGTCTGGTTATCATGCGCTTTTAATCCCTCAAACAGGTAGGTTGAATAATCATCCCTGAAAGAGCGGACGATCTCGCTCACCCCGCCCTCAATTCTCCCTCCGTGCGGCGACATGATCAATACGGGGCTCCCCTTTCGCTTATTGTACGATATATGATAATCATCGGGGTCTTCGTGTTCAGCCAGATCTTTAAAATCTGTGTATGTATCAGAAGAATTCGAGGGATCAGGGTCTGACGCATAATGAGCACATCTTATTAGTAAGACCATTGCTACGATAATGATGACATTAAGTAAAATTCTTTTCATCAGCTCTCCTTCTTTGCTCCTTTCTGAAAAATGACATGTTCATTATATGGATTTTTGTCAATAGGTCTTATCTTAACATTCTATTAACATTATCATCAGTGAAAAACTTCCCGGTTTCGAAAAATCAATGGATTGTCACGGTTCAAGCGCTCAAATGCCGGGCATCAGTGAAAAAAGGTTGAGAGAGGGCAAAAAAAAAGGGAGGAACGCCCGAATTTTCAGGGGCGGGAGATTCACGGCCGGAAACGGACGGCATCAAGAATACGCTTTTAAAAATGAATATCCGCCTCCCGAAGCAAATGCACAGGACAGAATGGAGCCCGTCAAAAAAGTTCTCATCTGCCTTTTTGTACAGCAAAATGCCGTTACAGCCCGCTCATCCCCTTTTTTTACAATAATGGTCCGTTTTGAAATGGAGCCGTCTTTTTTCATATATATAATATCAATCGGAAGCTGTTTTTCCAAGGAATGTCTCAATATTATGTTCATGTATATACCTCCTTCCGCCGGCTTCATTATAAACGCGTTCCGTTTCAACTCGGTTTCTTCTCCTGAAAAAGCCGCAAGTAACCAGCTCTCCTGAAGGACAAACAAACTGACCGAACATACTGCCTGTTCATATGGTATAGAGAGAATCGCCAGAATGGGAGGAAAAGTATATATGTTTGGTTACTCAATGGTACAAATGGTGCGGTCAAATGCTCATAAGCTGGACTGGCCGCTCAGAGAAAACGTATTACAGTTATATAAACCTTTCAAATGGACACCTTGCTTTTTGCACAAGTTTTTCGAAAAAAAGGTGAAAAACAGAAAGAAAATGTCAGTCATCATTGAATTTGAAGAGGGCTGCCATGAATCCGGTTTTCACAGCACAGGACAGGTCTTATCAAAAGAAAAACGCTGCACTATAAAAAAGCAGTTTCAAACAATCAATTGCTGCAGCGCCGAAGTCACTCCGTCCGCCCTTCACATGCTTCTTTCGCAATGCCGGGATATCCGTAAAATCTATTTAAACCGTGAAGTAAAAGCGCTCCTTGATACGGCAGCTGAATCGTCTCATGCAAAAGAAGTGACCCGTAACGGCACCGTATTAACAGGAAAAGGCGTAACCGTCGCCGTTATTGATACCGGAATCTATCAGCATCCCGATTTAGAAGGCAGAGTTATCGGATTTGCGGACTTCGTCAACCAAAAGACAGAACCGTATGACGACAACGGGCACGGCACCCATTGCGCCGGTGATATTGCAAGCAGCGGCGCTTCATCTTCCGGTAAATATCAGGGGCCGGCGCCAGAAGCCGATCTGATCGGAGTCAAGGTTTTAAACAAATCAGGATCAGGAACCTTGGCTGATATCATTGAAGGTGTGGAATGGTGCATACAATATAATAAAGAACACACGAAGAATCCGATCAGAATCATCAGCATGTCACTGGGCGGAGATGCGCTCAGATATGATAAAGAAACGGACGATCCGCTCGTCAAGGCCGTTGAAGAGGCATGGAATGAAGGAATCGTCGTCTGCGTCGCCGCGGGCAACTCCGGTCCGGAAGCTCAAACGATTTCAAGCCCCGGTGTCAGCGAGAAGGTCATCACGGTAGGCGCCTATGATGACAATAATACGGCCGGCAATGAGGACGATACGGTCGCTTCATTCTCAAGCCGCGGCCCGACGGTGTACGGAAAAGAGAAGCCTGACATTCTTGCGCCCGGGGTCGATATCGTATCTCTCCGTTCTCCGCGTTCATATCTTGACAAATTACAGAAATCAAACCGTGTAGGCTCCTTGTATTTCAGTCTGTCGGGCACGTCCATGGCCACTCCGATCTGTGCTGGCATTGCCGCCTTAATCCTTCAGCAGAACCCGCAGCTTTCGCCTGACGAAGTGAAAACACTGATCAAACAAAGTCCGGATCAATGGACAAATGAAGATCCGAACATTTACGGAGCGGGCGCAGTAAACGCTGAAAACGCCGTGCCGAAAGAGTAATCTTTTTATCATGAGAACGGGGTCGTCTAAACCTGCAGATGACTCCGTTTTTCAGGTGAACAGATGAAACATTTATAATGAAGGAACTCGGAATGCTTCAGAACCGGCTGTCAGAAAAAAAGATCAATCAAGGCAGTGTATTTCTAAAAAAATAGGGAATAAGTATGGTGTAGATAAAAGGAGGAATCACAATGGCACTTACAAACACCGAATTGTATGAATGGCTGCAAAAACAGATCGGACAAACGCTTGATATCAGAAAAGGAGAGCTGACAGACAGCCGAAACGAGATTTCTGATATGGACCAGATCATGCTTCACCTTGATGATGTTCTCGTCCGCCGGACAAACCATCCCGATGACTATGTAGCGGACGAAGAGCTCGTCTTAAAAGGGCACGGCACAACCTATACGGAGGAAGGAAATGTCCCGCTTCCTCAAGATGCGTATGAAATCCCTCTGCTCGGCGATATTACCATCCAAAAGGAGCAAGACGGATTAAAGGTACATACAGATCGGGCCGTGTATACAATCGGGACCCGGAAAGAGCAATAAAAAGAAAAAACGCCCTGAACCAGCGGCGTTTTTTTATTGGTTTTTTTCTTCAGAATATCCGTGGAACATCGTGAATGCGCAAAGCATAATGCCTAAAATAATGATAATCGGAAGCCAGATCACGGCAAACTTATAATCCGGTTCGGCAAAAGCGCCGATGACCGCCCCAAAGCAATACAGAACCAAGGCAAGCGCGCGCAAAACAGCATCTCTCGTAAACTGCTTCCGCTTGTCCGCTTTGTAAAACCTTGCGGTGAGATCTTCAAAAAAATTAGCGAGCGTTCCCGTTAATACGGTCGTGGAAATCCCCGCTACACCAAGTTTTCTCGCGGCTGTCGTCTGCATTCCCATTGCGAAGCTGAGCAGCATAATCAGCACATAAACAGAAATTGCGTCTGCAAAAAAGCAAGAGAACAAAGCAAACAGCAGCAAAACAGCTCCTTCAATAGCTAAAGCGGCAGTTACCGCAGGGGGCCAGAATGATTTCTTTTTATTGCCCACAAGCAGGGCCGCGGCAATAACGCCGGCAATAAATCCGATTAACGAGGTTAACGATTTGAGTACGGCAAGGTGCCATGAGTTGCCGATCGCCAGGCCGAACAGAACGATGTTCCCCGTCATATTGGCGGTAAAGATATGTCCCAGGCTTAAATAACCGATCACATCCACAATTCCCGCTGTTAAACAAAGAAGTAAAAGTGCAATATTTCGGTATGTAGTCACTGTCAATGTGATCCAATCCTTTCTCATGCTGATTCCAACATATAAGTTTACTCTTTGCCATTTCATATGTCCAGCCGGCGTGCCGCTTTTTCAGAGCATAAAAAACTCCGGCGAACCGGAGAAGCTACTGAACGATAAATAGTACTCTCGTGCCGTCGGAGTATCCGCTCATTTGATTTCCAACCCATGAACCGGCCCCGCGATTATCCGACGGGGTTACATATCTGATATCAGCCCCCGCCCCGCCTTCTGTGCAGACTGCCATGGGCCATTCATCACGGTCAAACCCGGGCTTTGTCGGAATTCCTTTCAATGATTCTTTCCTTCTATTCTCCGCTCCGCCCCGATCAATTGTACAAATCTCAGAATGACCTGCCGAAATGGCGTCTTTTATATGATTTCCCGTCTCCGGATATTTTGACAGCGGGAAATACAGCACCTGATCGTATCGGGATGCGGCACGAGCAGCACTGTCCGAATGGATGCCGGCGCCCGTAAGGCCGACCTGAAGAGAGATCACCAAAAGCAGACTTGCCGCCCATTTCATAAACGCATTAATTCACATCCTCCTTAAGAAGTTGATATGAAGCGTAAATATGTATATTAGCCGGATTTAACACACATGATGAAATGGGAAAAAAAGTTTGCTGTTTTGTTGATAATCAACGAAAATGGCGGCTTTACGATTTGTCTATTGAACCGGCTTCTGTTTCCTTATATATTTTAGTCATACTTATGAGCCGTTGTGATCAGTGTCTTCGGCAGATAAAAGGAGGAATGCCGTCCGGTCGGCAGGCACCGGCTGTTTGTTATGTCTTTTCAAAAACATGAAGGCGGGGAAATCCAGATGGAAAAAACAATGTTTCACCCACACTCACCCGAGTTTCACGAAAACCCTTTTGCGGTTTTAAGCAGATTCAGAGAGCAGGACCCCATACATAAATTCGAACTGCAGCGTTTCGGAGGCACCTTTCCGGCTTGGCTCATCACGCGTTATGATGATTGTATGGCGTTTTTAAAAGACGGCAGAATTACGAGAGATGTAAAACGGGTCATGCCGAAGGAGCTGATCGCGAAGCTGAATGTCAGTGAAGATATCGATTTTGTCTCAGAGCATATGCTGGCAAAAGACCCTCCGGATCATTCACGTCTTCGATCTTTGGTGCATCAGGGGTTCACTCCCCGGATGATTGAGCAGCTTCGCACCGGGATAGAGCAGATCACAGAAGAGCTGCTGGATGAAATGGAAACAAAAGCAGACCCTGATATCATGAGAGATTTCGCCGCACCGCTTCCGTTTATCGTCATTTCCGAACTGCTCGGGATTCCGAAAGAGGACCGCGCCAAATTTCAAGTGTGGACAAACGCAATGGTCGACACGTCAGAAAGCGGACAAGATGCGACCAACCAGGCTCTCAAAGAATTTAAACAATATATGAAAACACTGATCGAAGAAAAAAGAAAACATCCGGCTGAAGATCTGACAAGCAAGCTTATTTACGCTGAAGAGGACGGCCAAAAGCTGAGTGAATCAGAGCTGTATTCCATGCTGTTTTTGTTAGTCGTTGCCGGGCTTGAAACAACGGTTAACCTTCTCGGCTCCGGCACCCTGGCGCTTCTTCTGCACAAAGACCAGATGGAGAAGATAAAGCGGCAGCCGGAAAATATCCAGACGGCAGTCGAAGAGCTTTTGCGTTATACCTCTCCCGTCATCATGATGGCGAATCGATGGGCGATTGAAGATTTCACTTATAAAGATGTTTCTATTAAAAAAGGTGATATGATATTTATCGGCATCGGTTCAGCCAATCGGGACCCGGAATATTTTGATGATCCTGATACATTAAATATAGCGAGAACACCGAACCGTCATATTTCTTTTGGATTCGGCATTCATTTTTGTCTCGGGGCTCCGCTCGCCCGGATGGAAGCATCCATTGCCTTTACCGCGCTTTTAAAACGGTTTCCGAATATAGAGCTGAAAGGCGCGCCCGAGGATGTAACATGGAGAAAAAATGTGTTTTTGAGAGGGCTTGAAACATTGCCTGTCAGATTTTAATATCGTCCCCCTGTTATTGGGGGTTTTTTTAATGTCTTATAAACTGAAATCAATATGACAATGAAAATTTAGTACATAGTGAATTTAGTTCTATATAGATAAAAAAAGCGGCCGGATTGCTCCGGCCGTTCTCTATTACCGTTTTACCAGCTCATTTGTTTCGTCCAGCTTTTTTCTGAAAGATTTAAGGAAATTTGCGCTGATCGTTCCTTTGTTTGCGTACAGTTTTTCGCAGAATGCCTTAATGGCGTTTTGCGGCATTGGTTCCGACAGCATTGTGACATGATTGGAAGAGTGAACGTCCAGCAGGTGAAACTGTTTCATCTGGCGTTCCCATTCTTTCCAATACGCATCATGGTCTAACGGGATTTGTTCTTCCTCTGCTGTCAGATAACGTTCAAGATCTCCGAGGAACAAACCGCTTTTATTACGGAAGTAGTAGCATTGCAGCGCTTCCGGATGAGGCAGCGGCTTCATGTCATACTCTTCCATTCCGTAAGCGAGCTGCGTCTTCATCATTTGCTCCAGCTGCATCCGGATCGCTTCTTCGGATTTTGGCAGACCGCGCTTTTTGGCAAGGCCGGTCAATTCTTTCAATACTTCTTCTTCCTCAGCCTGGACGGTAATGTCTTCTCTGCTGATTAATGCCTCTTCAAGGTTTTCAGGCTTAAGATATGCTGTAAGCATCGTATTGATCGTTTGCAGCATGACCGACTTAACAGATGGTTTTCTTTCTTTCCATTTTTCACTGTACGGGGTGTCGATCATGACGGCGCTTTTTACCGTATGACCTTCCTCTTGCAAGAGGCGCGCGGTTTCATATGCAAGCATTCCGCCTAAGGAATATCCGCCGAGGTCATAAGGGCCTTTCGGCTGTACCGCTTGGATGATTCTCATATAAGAAGCGGCCGTCTCTTCGATTCCTTGCAGCGGCTCTTTCCCTGTCAAACCTCTTGCCTGGATGCCGTAAAAAGGTCGCTGACTCTTTTTGGCGAATGGCTGGTATGCTTCAACGCCTCCCGTTCCGCCGTGAAACCAAAAAACAGGACGGCCTTTTTCTCTATCATTCAGCTTGACGAGTTCTGGAAAATTTCGGCCCGCCTCCTGCGATTGGTTCGTTTTTAACAGCATGCTAATCTCCTGAACAGTGCTGCATTTCTGAAGAGCCTCCAGACTGATGCGGCTGTCTCCGTCCTCAAGTTTTTTCAGCAGCTGAATAGAGGAGATTGAATCGAAGCCGTATTCAGTCAGCGGCTTATTTTGATCCATTTCCGCTGGCTCCATCCCCAAAATGTCTGCCACAATGTCAGCCGCGCTCTCGCAGCGGATCTGAGGATTCTGTGATACCGGTGCAAGGCTGATGTCTTCTGACTGACCGCCGTTCCAATACTTATGGTTTTCAAAAGGATATGTCGGAAGCGGCACTCTTTGAACAGATTTGCCTTGGTGGAGTCTGTCCCACGGTATATCCGCACCTTTCACCCAGCAAAATGCAAGTTTTTCCAGATTGTTTTCAGCCAACAGCGTCTCCGTGACGACTGTACCGAGAGTCCCTTCCAGTAAAACGCCGATATCTCCTGATCCAGTCTGCTGACTGCCTGTAAAGAAGCTTTTCATTCCATTGCTTTCTTCGGAAAATGCTCTGTACTCTTTCAGTTTTTCCAGCAATTCATCTTGATTGCGGGCAACGAGTGCCAGGCGGCAGTTCATCGCCTCACGGCCGGTCTGAAGCGTATAAGCAATATCCCGCAATGACGGAGTATCTCCAGTTTGCACAAAATCAGCCAGCTGACCTGCGGCCGCCTTAAGACGTCCTTCGCTCTTAGCAGAAAGCACGATAAGCTGCGGTTCACACGCAGATTCTTTGTCTTTATGGCTCGGGCTGTACTGTTCCAAGACGACATGCGCATTCATGCCGCCGAAGCCATAGCTGTTAATTGCGGCCCGGCGCGGAATCGGTCTGCCCATATGGTCGGTGAGCTGTGTCCATTCCTGATTGTCTTCGGTGAAACGGAAGCGGCTTTTCTGAATGGCCATTTGCTCATTTGCAGCTGTAAATCCGGGAATGCCCGGGATGGTATGATGCTTCATGGCCATCGCCGCTTTTATAAGGGCGGCCAGTCCGGAAGCGAGTTCGCCGTGCCCGATGCAAGGTTTCACGGTGCTGATATAACAAGGCGCGCTTTCCCCTTGATTTGCAGACTCGCCGTAACCCGCTTTGATTGCATTAAACTCCAGCGCATCTGCCATTTCGGAGGCAATGCCGTGCGCTTCAATATAAGTGACGGTTTGCGGATCAACATCGGTGTCTTCGTACGCTTTTTTCATCGCGGCCTTCATTCCCGCCGGATTCGGTGCGTGAAGCGACATGCCTTTACCGCCGTGAGACACTCCTGTTCCTTTAATGACCATGTGAATATGATCGCCGTCTTCAATTGCCGCCTCAAGCGGTTTGATGATGATCACGCCCGCCCCTTCGCTTCTGACAAAGCCATCGGCATCTTTTTGGAACGATTTCGCCCGGCCGTTTTTGCTTAAATATCCCATTGAGTCAAAACCGATAAAGCCCTTCGGCGATTGCAGAATATTGGCGGCCCCCACGACAGCCTGCTCACATTCGTTATGACGGATTGATTGAACCGCCCTGTGCAATGCCACCAGCGTTGACGTGCAGGCAGCCTCGTAATATTCACTCGGTCCTTGTAAATTCAAGGCATATGATATTCTGTTCGGAATGATGGACGGGATGGCTGTTCCATTGTTCGGATCGCTGTTGCCCGCGGCAACGAAAACGCCTGTCGGTCTGCTTGATAACGCCTTATTTGTCAGGCCCGCATCCTCCATTGCCTTCCATGTATGCATCAAAAGCAGAAATTGCTCCGGCCCCATTTGTGATGCCTCTTTAGGGGAAATTCCGAAAAAGAGCGGGTCAAATTCGCCGACACCGTCAATAAAACCGCCCCATCTGAGACTCGTGTCATTCTCATCACCGGCGTAACGGCGCCAGTCCCAGCGGTCCGCCGGAATTTCGGTAATACAGTGATCCCCGTTTACGATGTGCTCCCAAAAAGACTGGATATCCGGGGATTGCGGAAACTGAGCTGACATACCGATAATCGCGATTCCTTGCTTGATATCGGCGTTATCACAAGGCGGATGCTGTTTCTTCGGTAAAGTGCGCTCTTCTGCTTCCGTGACCCTGACCTCTTCTGAATGCTTATGATCGGCAAGCAGTTGAGAAAACTTGCTCTTATATGCTGACGCGAAGTGGCGGGTCAGCTCCTCCGCGGTCGGATACTCGAAAAACAATGTTGGATTCACATCGATGTCCGCCTCTTGGCCGATCTCTTTTGTCAGCCCGATCAGGCTCGCTGAATCAAGTCCCAATTCCATGATATTCGCGTCAGACGGGAGAGATGGCGCGGGTTCATCCATCATCTTGGCGAGCTTGCCAAGGACGTAGCTGCGGATATCATCTGTCAGACTGCCGGAAGAAATCGGTGCTCCCGCATTCTTAACAGCCGTTCGGGCCGGCTGATTCATCTGTTCGGTTTTCGGGCGGAACCGTTTCAGGGCATAGCCTTCAAAACGCATCACCACTTCCGATCGGCTGCTGATGACATCTGCGTTAATCAGAATCATTTCCCCCGTTTGTTTGGCCAGCTTGATGTGCAGCCAGCAATCGGTAAGAGCTTCCGGGCTGCTGAAGGTGACGGAATTAATGCCGAACGGCAGATAGCTTTCCGCCTCCGTTTGGTCCAATAAAGAAAGCGAGGCCAAGTAAGCACTGTTGGCGATTAACGGATTTACGGCATAATGATGCGCTTGTTGTGAGTCGCTATTGTTCAGGTTCACTTTCGCTAAAACGGCATCAGAGCCTTTGTACAGGCGGGTGATCGTTTTAAATTCTTCTCCCCACACGACAGTTCCCGTTCCGTCTCCGTATAACTCATCTATCCGGCCCACTTCCCGGTAAGAGCGCTGAATGGCCGCCAGATCCGCGTGCTGCTTTTGAAACGGATACGGGCTGCACTCGGCATACGCCGCTATGCTCCAATCAGGAGACGTGCGGCTGCGGTGCATTATGCTCAGCTCAAATGCATCCCCATTTTGTTTCGATTCTGTTTTCAGCTCGATGCGATCGCCTTTTTTTACGGTAATGGGGCTCGCGTAATTCAGTTTTTTAATTTGTCCTCCTTCCGCTTCAGGAAAAAGATCACAAAAATGATCGACTGCCAGACTGTTATATGTAGCGCCGACGAGTACCGGTTCTCCGCTGAATTGATGCCCTTTCACGTATGGGTCGACATCACTGTATACCGCCTGAACGCCGGCAGCGTTTTCTGATTCACCGAATTGAAAAGAAGTCCCGTGGTCAAAAGCGTAGGCCGGCAGATGAACGGCGTGCTCCTGCCGCAACTGATCAAACGCGATATTCTCTCCTTTTTCCCATTGCCGCGCACGCCGGCCAATATCAGAATCGGAGAAATTGAGATTCCGCTGATCCATGCGGTAAGCGGCCAGCTTTTCCAGCAGTTCCAGAACGGAAGCAGCCGTAAATGCCGCACGATACTCCGAATGATGCGTTCTTTTTTGCAGCGCGGATGCGATGGCGGCCGGATGAAGAGATGGCGTCTTTTCTAAAAAGGCCGCCAGTCTGTCAAGATAGGCTTCAAAACTCCATTTTGTTTTCGCTGACACAGGGAAAATATATTCCTCATCGCCGTGACGGGCCTGATCGGAATTCGGTCTGATATATTCTTCTACGATGAGATTTGCATATGCCCCGCCTGCCCCGAAGGAATTGATCATGCTTCTCCGCGGTATGATGTCTCCCGTCTCGGCATCCTTCAGACGTTCCCAATACTCGGTTTTCTCCTGCAGGTAAAAAGCCGTTTGTTCAAGCGCGATATTCGGATTTTGCGGTTTTGCGTTAATCGTCGGGACTAATGTTTCCCGCTCCATTTGCAGCAGCACTTTCGCGAGCTGGGACATGCCGGAAGCCGCCTCTAAATGCCCGAGATTTGACTTGACGGATCCAAGCGCGCAAAAACGTTTTTTATCAGTATATTGCGCGAACGCATTTGTCAGGGCAATGACCTCAATCGGATCTCCCAATACAGAGCCGTTTGCCGCTGATTCAACATAACTGATTGTTTCCGGATTGATTCCGGCCTTGTCGATGGAAGCCGCCATGAGCTTCGCCTGCTGTTTCGGATCCGGAGCCGTGTACATCTGCCTTCCGCCGCTATGGCACAACGCGCTGCTTTTAATGACCCCGTAAATATGGTCTTTGTCGGCAACCGCTTTAGAGAACGGCTTCAAGAGCACCGCCCCGACTCCTTCTCCCGGCATCAGGCCCGTGCCGGTTCCGAAGCTTTTGCTTTCACTTCCCTGTTCAAGCAAATTCGCCCGTTCGAGCGCATCATATTTAGACGGTTCAAGCGTGAGATTGACCCCTCCGGCAATCGCCATGGAACAACTGTTAAGCTTCAGGCTTTCACAGGCGAGATGAATGGCGCTCAGTGAGCTGGAGCATGCGGTCGTAACGCCCATGCTCGGGCCCGTTAAATTGAAAAAGTGGGAAATGCGGTTGGCGATATGCCAATCCCCTCCGTTAGAGCTGAGCGCAGCTTTTTCCAACGACGGGATATTCCAGAAATATTGATTGTACATACTTCCCATAAATACACCGATGCCGCTGTCTGATTCCTGCCATTCGTTTACTCTTTCTAACGAGTAACCGCCGTTTTCAAATGTTTCCCATACGGTTTCTAAGCTTAGACGGAGCTCAGGCGTCATCTCCATCACATGGTCTTCCCGGATGTCAAACAAGTGATGGTCAAAAGCGTCAATATGCTGCAGAAATCCGCCGTACCGTGTTTTGCGTTCTTCTTTTCGTGTTTCTTTTGCCATTGTTTTCAGAAGACCGGATTTCCATCTGTTTTCCGGAGCTTCCGTAATACAGCTGTCTCCGGCTTTTAAATGCTCCCACAGCTCATCGAGGGTTTCAGACTCGGGATAGCGGCCGCTGATGCCGATAATGGCAATGTCGTCACGATCAGAACGATTAACGGTGACGGTTTCTGTTTCCGGCTTTGGCGCTTTTGGCTCTATTTGTTCAGTGATAAACCGCCGCGTTTCCGTGACAAGCGGCACCGGTTCATTCATTGCAGGTTCCGGATGCTTTGTTTCAGGAGGCGCTTGTTCGGCTCCGAATGCCTGTTGCAGCTTATCCGGGTAAGTTTCCAGCAAATACTCGGCAAGTTCTTTCGTATTCGTGTGTTCAAATAAGACCGTTTTCGGCAGCTCGCCCGTCAATGTTTCCAGTTCGCGGATAAAATTCACCTGCAAAATGGAGTCGATGCCGTATTTTTCAAAGCTGGTTTCCGGCTGAATGCGCTCGGGAGCAAGCTTTATGGACTTGGCTAACGTTTCTTTTATGAATTGCACAGTCCGGTCTGTGACTGAGAAAGACGGTTCTGTGAAATCAGCCGGCTCTTTGGAAGCCGCAGTTTCTTCAACCGCCTGCGCGTTCGGCTGCTTTTGCCTGATGACGCCGTCGCTTTCTGCCGCCACGATCTGCTGGCCGAGGTGATGTGACGATTCCGCCATAAATGTAACGTACCGATATCCCTCGCTTTCCAGCGCAGACTGCCACGCTTCAGGATACAGCCCCGGGCATCCGGGAATGCGCAGTTTGGCGTCTTCATACAGCCACCAGCCTTCCAAAAGACCGAATGTCAGATGAGAATAAACCGAATGGCTGCTAATCTCATTTAATAGCAAAATCCCATTCTTTTTAAGCACCGCTTTGGCATTGCGAAGTGTCCGCCGAATATTTTTTGTCGCGTGAAGCACATTTGCCGCAATTACCGCGTCATATGCGCCCGCCTCTATACCCTGCAAAGCCGGGGGCTCTTCCACATTAAACCGCTTATAAGTCAAATACGGATTGTCGGGACCGTATTCTTTTTCAGCATGCATGAAAAAGGCCTTTGACAGATCGGTGTAGCAATATTCTTTCACATGATGTTTGTACTCTTTTAATCTTTTGAAAACGGCCGCGCTTGTCCCGCCCGTCCCCGCTCCGATCTCTAATATCCGGATTTCCGCGTTCGGGTCTTCTTTCAGCCGTTCCTCAATGAAAGCCGCCAATGTGTCAGCGAGCACCTCATTAAAGTAGTCTGCCGTTTCATTGTTTTTATAGATTCCTTCCACCAATTCCATTGAGGAATCGGGAAACAGAACATCAGTGGCAGAAACTCTGCCGGATAAAATATCCGGCAAAGCTCTGAGAGCGGTCTCCACTAAGGTGATCATCGCCTGTTTGCTGCTGTCCTTGAGTAAAGGAGCTTTCTTTTCATCCCATTCTTGCCACAGAACGTCCGCACGCTCTATCGGACCCGTTAACACATACGTACTGCCTGACTGTTTCAAAAAGCCTTTTTGCACCAAGATGGAGATGCTTTCTTCCAGCCACCTGCCGTAAAACCCCTGCATGACAGGCTGCGTTTCGTTTTCCGTAAAAAATCCGACAGATTTCAGCTGGCCTGCCAATAGTTTGTAAAGAAGATCTTCAGTGTTTTGCAAAGCCGTCCCCTCCTTAACTCAATTGTTGTACATGTCTTGTTACTTTAGGCTGATAGCTTCGCAGTTTTTGCATCGCCGAGCCGTGATGTTCAGGGTATACTTCTATCATTTCTTCCGGTTTTTCCTCCGGCTCTTCCGCCTGTTTCATCATGACGAACTGATTCAACGGGCCGCCGAGCAATCGTTCAAGCGCCGCCATTGCTTCCGGCGCTTCAATTGATCCGACTCCCGCCTGTTTCATCCGTTCTTGATATTCGGCAGATGATACGATTCCGACACTGCCCCAGTAGCTCCAATTCATCACTGCCGCCGAATACGGCCGAACTTGAGCCAAATGAGCGGCAAAGGCATCTTTGAAACTGCATCCGGCAGCATAATTGCTTTGTCCGGCCGCTCGTGCAAATGATTGAACAGATGAGAAGAACAAAGCAAAGTCCAGCGGCTCATTTTGGAACACGCGGGCCATATTCACGCTGACATTGACTTTTGCAGCGAGCACGCTTTTAAAACGGCTTTCCGGCATATTTTTCAGGCTCTGATCCTCTAAAACAATTGCGGAATGGATGATTCCGTTAATTTGCGGGTGCGTGCGTTTGATCGTTTCATACGCCCGTGTGAGCTCATTCGGATTTGCCGCGTCAGCTTCAATATAAATCGGCGCCGGGCCGAATTGGCTGAGTCTGTCGATTTTTTCCTGGATGGCGCTGTTATGTTTTCGTCTGCCGATCCAAACGACTCGCGCCTGATATGTTTTCACGGCATATTCGCTCCATGCCTCGCCGATGCCCCCCGCGCCGCCGATGACGACATAAACGCCGCCTTGTTGGTAAGCGGGCCGGCTTGACACCGGCTGCTGTACAGGAATAAGGCGCTGTTTGTACCAGTGATTGTTCCGGTACGCCCATGTATTGCCTTGCTCATCAAACGGCGCTGAGAACAGCTCCGCCTTTGAAACATCTTCCGGACATCCGGCATCAATCAGCCTTGTTTGCCAGTTCGGATACTCTTTTGCGAGCGAGCCGACCAAACCGTGAATGCCTGCATGAGCCGGATCAATCATGTCCGCCGGCTGTACGGACTGTGTTTTTATTGTGACTGCAGTCAAGCTGATTCGCTTGCCTCCATATCCTAAAGCAAGCATGGCCTTAATCACTCTGTACATCTGGATGACGCCCGTATCCTGAGCTTTTACCATGTCATCAGCGCTGTGAAAAGGAGCGATCCATACGATATGCCCGAAAGACCCTCTTGCTTTCAGTTCAGCCGCAACAGCCTCTATTTCATCCTCCGGGTTGATATGAAGCCGTTTCGCAGAAGGATGATGCAATTGAAAAACCGCGCTTTCCTCATCCCCCGCGATAAAGACAACCTCTTCCGTCTTATATGCCGGGCTTTGATCACGGAATTCCGCGAGATCCCACACCGGAGCCAGAAGGTTTGCTCCATTTAATGATGTTTCCGGCGCGGGGCCTTCCATCATTCTGGAAGAAATCCCTTTAATTCTGACACAGACCCGGCCGGTCTCATCGCATAAGTCAATGTCCAGCCGCTGTATTTTTTCATCCGTTCCCCGGGAGCTGACATACGCCCACATGCTTGTCGTGCACGGACTGAAAATGTCCAGTTCTTCAAGGGCGAACGGCAGTGACAGCTGGTTATCATCTGCGTGCAGCTTCAGACCGATTGTCGCTTGCAAAGCTGAATCAAGCATACACGGGTGAAGAACGTATTGATCTGCCGTTTCTTCGAGGAAGGAAGGCAGCCGGAGCTCAGCTAATGCTTGATTGCTTCCGATATGAATGTGCTGAATTCCTTGTTGTGCTGGACCGTAGTCAATGCCGATTTTGCTGAATAAGCCGTAACACTGTTCAGAAGTCAGTATACTGAGGCCGCATTGAGCTTTCAGTGCGCCTATATCACGGTGCGGAGCCTCCCCGGCGCTGAGAATGCCGGCAGCCCCCTGACAGTGTATCTGCCTGCCGCTTGCTTCTGTTTGTGAATCCGTGTAAATGTCATACACGATTTCACCGTTTTCCCTCGGGTTCAGGCTGATTTGCGCTTCAATCGGGCGGTTTCCCGCTTCGATCGGCCGAACCCAAACGATGTTTTTCAGGCGGGTGACAGACGGACGTTCCTTTTGCCCTTTGACTGCCTGAGCAACCGCCGCCCTAGCCATTTCCAAGTAGGCGACGCCCGGCATAACCGGCTTGCCTTTAATAAGATGATCGGTGAAAATCGTCTCTTGTCCCGTAAATTCGGATCGGTACCGCTGCTCTGTTAAATCTGATACATTTTCGTGAAGCAGCGGGTGCAGCACCCGCGACGTCGGCACAGCTTGCGGTTTCTCTGCTTTCGGCCGATTGTCCGTGATCCAGTACCGCTCTTTCGCAAACGGGTAAGCAGGAAGACTCATCCGTTGGGGCTTGATATCTGAATATAAGCCGTCCCATTTGATATCCGCGCCCTGCACCCATAATTCCGCAAGCTTATCATTCTCTCGGCGGCTTATCAGCTCTTCGATATCCGCTTCGCCGTTTGCGCCTGCCAGAATGGATTTCAGGGAGGTTTTACCCGCTTTTCCTTTATAAATGCCCGCTATATCATAACGTCCTTTCGCACAGCTCTTTAGCTTGTCCCGCAGTTCTTCGGCCGAGGAAGCGATAATAGCCGCTCTTTCTTCCATCGCGTCACGTCCCTGCTGAAGCGTGTAAGCAACATTGGCAAGATCCGCATCCGTAAAAGAAGCTTGCGCCAGCTGCTGCGCCTGTTCCTGCAGACGCTCTTCTTCTTTGGCCGACAGCACAAAGATTTGAGGGTGTGTGAAAACAGCTGTTTTTCTTTCTTCCTTCGGGATATATTCTTCAATGACGACATGGGCGTTTACGCCGCCGATGCCGAAAGAACTGATTCCCGCACGGCGCGGCAGATGATTGCCGTTTTCGTCCTTTAATGCCGTCCATTCTCTTTTTTCCTGTACGATGTAAAACGGACTGTCTTTCAGCTTGATATATGGGTTGATGACCTCGCTGTGGAGGCTTTTTGCAAGTGTTTTATGCTTCATCTGCATCAGCACTTTGATCACACCCGCGACACCGGCTGCCAGTGACAGGTGGCCGATATTGGTTTTGGCCGATCCCAGACCGCAGTGACTCGCGTAAACGGCGGAATCGCCTGTTTTTTCGTACAGCTTTTGAAAGGCGGATTTCAGGCCGTTGATTTCGACCGGATCGCCAAGCTCCGTTCCGGTTCCGTGCGCTTCTATATAAGTGACGGTTCTCGGATCAATGCCTGCTTTGTCATAAGCCGTTCTGACGACTTCCGCCTGGGCTTTCGGGTTCGGTGTCGTCAAGGAGTTCGCGCGTCCGCCGTGGTTGACCGCGCTGCCTTTGATGACACCGTAGATATGATCGCCCGCTTTTTCCGCTTCTGACAGCTTTTTCAAAAACAGAATTCCGGCACCTTCACTGACGGCAAATCCGTCCGCCCTGTCGGAGAACGTTTTACATTTCCCTTCTTTGCTCAGCGCACCCGCTTTGTCATAAGCGATGTGGCCTTGCGGAGTGACGACGGTATTCACGCCGCCGGCGATCGCCATATCGCAGTTCCCGTTTTCAATGGCGCATACGGCGTGATGAATCGCGACCAGCGAGCTGGAACAAGCCGTGTCGATCGGTTCACTCGGCCCGTGCAGATTAAGCATATAGCTGACGCGGTTCGGCCCCGCTGACGGACTCATATTTGCGGCTGACGCACCGCCGATATCCAGGTCGGAAAACAGTGAGCCGTATCCGGTATTCCCCGTGCCGATATACAGGCCTGTTTTCGTGCCGGAAAGGCTTTTAGCGGAATATCCCGCATCTTCTATCGCTTTCCACGCATACATCATTAACAAGCGTTGCTGGGGATCCATCTGTTCGGCTTCCAGCGGTGAAATTCCGAAGAACAGCGGATCAAAATCCGCAACTCCGTCAATAAATCCGCCCCACTTTACATTTGTTTTGTTGGCTTCATTAAGCGGGTCACCGTAATACTCACGCCAGTCCCAGCGATCCGCCGGAACCTCTGTTATACAATCTTTTCCCTCTTCTAAGTTGCGCCAATACTCATCAATATTTGCGGCCTTCGGAAACACTCCGCTCATGCCGACAATAGCGATCGGTTCCGGTTTATGTTCAGCCGCAGTCTGAACAGGCTGTACGGCAGTTTTTGCAAATCGTTTGTTCCCTGCCAGTCTGATGCCGCCATCATCAGTTACGCCGCTTTGTTTTTCTTCTTTCGGCTGTGTGCTGCCGGCAAATTGTGTTTGATAGTCTTCTGCTAAATGATGCGCCAGGGCTTGAATCGTCGCATATTCAAAAAATACGGTCGGTGTCAGATCAAGCTGATAAGTGTCATTCAGCTTGTTGGCGAATTCCGTCAGCGTAATGGAATCAAATCCGTATTGATTAAACTCCAATTCGATATCGATTTCTTCAATGTTTATTTTCAGAAGCCCGGAAACCTCTTTTGCCAGCAATTCCTGAAGTTTTGCCGTCAGGTCTTTCGGCACAGCCGTTTCATCCGTTTTCTTAACCGGTGCAAAAGCGGCTGCAGGAGTCTTTTGAAGCAGCTTTTCCCGCATTACGGCGCGGTTTCCTTCCATGACGAGCACGCTTGTTTTCCCCGTGCTCCATGCTTTGTAAAGAGCTTCTATTCCGGTCTCAGTGCGCATCGGCGTTACACCGGTTCTTTTTTCGGTGAGCTTCGCCATTTCTTCATTGACTTGCATTCCGCCGTCTTTCCAAAGCGGCCAATTGACCGACAATGTGTGACCGTGGCGGTACATTGCGGTAACCAGTGCGTTGCGGTATGCCGCATAGCTGTCCATAAATGCGTTTGCCGCCGCGTAATCCGCCTGTCCCGCATTCCCGGTGACGCCGGAAATGGATGAGAAAACAATGAAAAAGTCCAGCGCTAAATGCTCGGTTGCTTCATCAAGGTTGACAAATCCGTCCGTTTTAGGAGCCAATACACTGTAAAACTCTTCGGTTGTTTTCTTTGCGATATACTGATCTTTCATCACACCCGCGCTATGAATGATGCCGTGAAGGCCGCCATATTCCGTTTCAATTGTTTTGACCAGGTCTGCCGCAGTTTGAGCGTTTGTTACGTCAGCCTGCTTGTATTCCGCTTTTGCTCCGAGTGATTCAAGCGATTGCAGCTGCATCCGCTGATTCTCGCTTAAAGCGGAACGGCCTGTCAAAACCAGTGTCGGCTCTTTGACTTTGCGGGCGATTTCTTTCGCGAAAATAAAGCCTAAGCCCCCGGCTCCTCCGGTAATGAGATAAATGCCTCCGTCGTTCCACGGAATGCGTATTTTGCCGCCGGACACGGCCGTTTCTTTGACATCTGCGCTGTATCGGATGCCGTTTTCATATTTGACATGGCTGTCATCAGCCCGTGTTTTATTTTCTCTGATGATGTCTGTGATTCTTCCGTTTTCCGCCGGTTCTATTTCAATCAGCTGGGTTTTCAGTTTTACATGTTCCAGGCCGGCTGTTTTTAACAGAGCTGAAATCCCTGAGAGCAGCTGATGCTTATCAGTTTTAGAGAGAACCGTCTGGATGAGGACGTCTCCATCCGTCTCTTCCTTCAGCAGTTTTTGCAGCGTCTCCAATATCCGTCCTGTATAATCACGGAAGCGCGCCGCCGCTTTCCCATGCTGGGAGGTCATTTCAATACATTCAGCTCCCGCGGCTTCAACGGCTTGTTTCAATCCGGCGTCTGTGTCACAAACCAACACGATATGCCGGGCAAAAACCGGTTCCGTTTGAACGGCGGTTTTATCGCTTCGGCTCCATACCGGCTCAAGCATGAGCGTTTCCGGAGCTTTTTCTTTTTTCTCAGGTTCTTTTTCAGCCGTTCTGAATGACAAACCTTTCAGCCTTACGCAAACCTTGCCGTTTTCATCACAAATATCAAGATCGCGTTTTTCAATCTGGCCGGCTTTGTGGTCTTCAGAAAGTCTGGCGTAAACCCACATCTCGGCAGCGCATGCGCTGAATACTTCAAGCTCCTGAACCGCAAACGGAAGCATCAGTTTTTCATCATTTGTTCCGGTTAATATGCTTGATGCCTGCAATGCAGAGTCCATTAAGCCCGGATGCATGACATACTCCTGTACCGTGTCCGCACAAGCCGCATCAAGTGACAGTCTGCCCAATACGAAATCATCACCTGTATAAATCGCTTTGACACCCCGGAAAGCCGGGCCGTAATCAAAACCGATTTTGCGGTACATATCGTACACTTCATCTGCAGAAAACGGTGTCTCGGCGGATTGTGATCTCAGCTTTTGGAGATCAATGACCGGAGCCTCGGCGTCAGGGCGGACTGATACTGCCCCTTGGCTGTAAACGGACGGCTGATCTGTGTCCCGGCCGCTGTAAATGTCGAATTGAACGTCATTTGCCGTTTCAGGAATGAGACGGATGTTGACATGAACCGGCTCGTCTTCAATGGTGATCGGCCGCACCCAAACCGTATTCTTAAGCTTGACGCTTCCTTGTCCGGCCGGAACTTCAGATGCCTGTTCCATTGCTGCGCGCGCCATTTCAAGATGTGCCACTCCCGGTAAAATCGGCACGCCTTTTACAACATGGTCCGCAAGGTAAAATTCTTCTCCTGTATAGATTGAACTGAACCGCTGTTCTGCAAGGTTTGAAGTATTTCTGTGCAGAAGCGGATGAAGCGCGTCTTGTTTTCCGGCAGATACAGTTTTTGTTTTTTCGTGTTTTCCGGTATGTTTCGCCGCCCAATAACGGTCTTTTGCAAAAGGATACGACGGCAGGCTCATACGTTTAGGCGGCCGGTCTCCATACAGCTTCGCCCAATCGACGTTCAGCCCTTTGACCCACAATTCAAGCAGCTTCGCGTATTTGCCGCGGGCCATCCATTTTTCAACGGCTTCTTGAATTTCTTCATCTTCCGTCAGCATTTGCAGCGTGCCTTTGTCTATTCTTCCTCTGTACAAGTCCGCGTGCTTATCTCCAGTGATAAACTGTGACAGTTTTTCCTGCAGTTCTTCTGCGGATCCGGCAATAACCGCCAGGCGTTCTTCCATGGCGTCCCTTCCGATTTGGAGGGTATATGCCATAGAAACGAGGGAGGATTGATCGTACCGTTTTTCAGTAAGCGCACGTTTCAGCTGTTTTGCCTGCTCTTTCAGGCGTTTTTCATTTTTGGCGGACAGAACGAAAAGACATGGATCGATATGAGAATCATCTGCTTCCTCTCTGTCTTCTGGGATGTATTCTTCGATGACGACGTGGGCATTTACGCCTCCGATGCCGAATGAGCTGATGCCCGCGCGGCGCGGCTGTTCGTTACCGCGTTCGTCCGTCTGCGTCTTCCATTCCATCGTCTCCCGCACCAGATAAAACGGGCTGTCTTCAAGCTGAATGTACGGATTTACCGTCTCACAGTGGAGACTTTTTACTAGTGTCCGATGCTTCATCTGCAGCAAAATTTTAATAATGCCCGCTGCCCCCGCGGCAAGGGATAAATGGCCGATATTCGTTTTGACCGACCCTAAGCCGCAATAGCCGGCCGCTTTCTCTTTTCCGTCTGTAAACGAGCTGAACGCTTGTTTCAGGCCGTTAATTTCAACGGGATCTCCCAGTTCTGTTCCGGTGCCGTGCGCTTCGATATAAGAGACTGTTTTCGGATCAATGCCCGCTTTTTTGTATGCGGCTTTAATGACTTCCGCCTGTTGTTTCGGGTTAGGCGTTGTTAAAGATGCCGCGCGGCCGCCGTGATTCACCGCGCTTCCTTTAATGACGCCGTAAATGTGGTCCCCATCCGCCTCAGCGGCTTTCAGCTTTTTGAGGAAAAAGAGACCGGCTCCTTCACCATGGGCAAAACCGTCAGCCTGATCAGAGAACGTTTTGCATCTTCCTTCTTTACTCAGCGCGCCCGCTTTATCAAAACTGATATACACATCCGGAAGAACAATCGTATTGATTCCTCCCGCCAAAGCCATGTCGCACGTCCCTTCTTCAATTGAAGAAACGGCATGGTGTATGGCAACGAGCGAGCTTGAGCAGGCGGTATCAATCGGTTCGCTCGGCCCGTGCAGATTGAGCGTATAGCTGACACGGTTCGGTCCGACAGACGGACTTGTATTCGCCGCGGATGACCCTTCAATCTCCGCATCGGCATTGGCTAAAAGAGAACCGTAGCCGGTATTTCCGGTCCCGATAAACACACCTGTTTTTGTGCCTGAGAGACTCTTTGACGCATATCCGGCATCTTCAATCGCTTTCCACGCGTGCGTCAGCAAGAGTCGCTGCTGAGGGTCCATTTGCTCCGCTTCCCGCGGTGAAATCCCGAAAAACAATGGATCAAATTCAGCAATTCCGTCAATAAACCCGCCTTGGTTGACGTTTGTTTTATTGGCTTCTTTTGCGGGATCCCCGTAATAGTCCCGCCAGTCCCAGCGGTCTTTCGGAATCTCGGTCATGCAGTCTTTGCCTTCTTTCAGGTTCTGCCAGTAAGCTTCAATGTCTTCTGCCATCGGGAAAATCCCGCTGATGCCTACGATTGCGATCGGTTCCGGCCCTTGGTCCCGCTGCACTGTCTGCGGAAGTGTCTCAGGCAGAGTGCGGCGTCGCTTAACGGCCGGGCGCGTGATTTGAGTCTCTTTTACCGGTCTTGCCGATTGAACCGTTTTTGTATTTACCGCAAACCGTCCGGCAAATTCCTCTTCGTATTCACTGATTAAATGAACGGCAAATTCATGGATTGTCGGATGATCAAAGAAAATCGTCGGCGTTAATGTAAGCCGGTACGTTTTGTTTAACTGGTTCGTAAACTCAGTCATCGAGATAGAATCCAGCCCGTATTTTGTCATTTCTTCATGAGGATCAATTTTGTCAATGTTTACTTTTAACAGTGAGGCCGTCTGCTGTTTTAACAGATGCTTCACTTTTTCAAGCAGGCTGTCAGCATCAATGTCATGACGTACGCCGGTCTCTGTTTCCGGATGATCATTCTCTTTGCGGAACAGTTTTGCTTTCATGTGTTTCACATCTCCTTCAAGAACCGTCATCCGGGCTGTCCCGCTCATCAAGCCTTGATATAAAGCCTTGATGCCGGCATCTGTGCCGAGCGGTGCGATTCCCGCCTCCTGCATCAGCATATCTTCCGTCTGCTTTCCTGCCTGCATTCCGCCTTCTTTCCATAACGGCCAGCTGACAGAAAGCGTCTTTCCGTATCTTTGTCCTGCGGCTTGTAAAGAACGGCGGTACTCGGCATACATCTCCATAAAGACATTTGCAGACGCATAATCAGCCTGGCCGACGCTTCCAAGCACACCTGATAAGGATGAGAAGACAATAAAGACATCTAATTTCTCATGTTGTGACGCTTCATCAAGATACACAAGGCCCTTCACTTTCGGAGCGAGAACGTGTTGGTATTCCTCTGCCGTCTTCTTCACCATGTAGTTGTCTTTTATAATGCCGGCACTGTGAACAATCCCGTCCAGCTTGCCGTGCCGTTTGCGGATATTGCGGATCAATCGGTATACTTCTGCTTCGTCCGTGACATCGGTCTGCTCGTAGAAAACAGAAGCGCCGGCAGCACGTACTGTTTCCAGCATGTCTTTCTGCTTTTCTCTGAGAGCGGACCGGCCGGTTAGTATGATGACGGTGTCTTTTGTACGGTTTGCGATCTCTTTTGCAAAAATCAGACCTAAACCTCCCGCACCTCCTGTAATGAGATAAACGCCTTCGTCTTTCCACGGAATGTCCGGCTCCGCTTGAGGTATATCCATTTCTCCCCAATCAGCGGCAAAGCGCTTGCCGTTTTCATATTTCACATGGACGCTTTCGGCATGCATACGGTTTTCGGACGCTTTTTCCGCTATGCCTTCAGCACTTTCTTCCTCCTCGGCTTCGATCATTTGACAGATCAGCTTGGAATGTTCAAGGCATGCGGTTTTGAAGAGTCCGGTAATGCCTGAGAACACCTGCTGTAAGCCTGCTGACCGCGTAACAGCCTGAAGAAGAACGCGGCCCATCGGCTTGCTTTTCATTATGGTTTTGATATGGTCAAACATCTGACCCGCATAAGAATGATACCGCTCTGCAATAGATGCGGGACGATCGTCCAAGATAATGACGCTTGCATGTTCAAGCTTTGCTTCCACGGCCTGTTTTACAGCTTCATCGTACTCACAAAGGAAAATGATATGCTCTTCATACGAAGGCTCGTGGTCCGCCGGTTCCGGCTGCTCTTTCCAGACCGGTTCAGCGAGCAATGTGTCCGTACGGCTGACCGAAATGCCGGCACCCGCGTTTTCTTCCATGATCCGCGTTGAGAAACCTCTCATCCGCACACAAAGCCCGCCGTTATTGTCATATAGATCAATATCGGCTTTTTGGATAGGATCGCCGGCTTTATTGTTCGCACTGAATGTGACGAGCACCCACATATCATCAGCGCACGGCTTCAGAACGTCCAGCTCCTCTAAAGCAAACGGCAATGCGGCTTTGAATGGTTCCCCGCTTTCTGCAAGCAGCGCTCTCGTCACGTTTTGTAAATATTCGGCGGCCTGAAGCGCACCGTCCATTATACTCGGATGAAGGATATAATCAGCTTTTGTATGAGAGACGGATTCAGGAAGCTTCAATTTAGCAAGCAGCCGGTCTTCTCCTTTGTATACAAGCTGCACCCCTTTGTATCCGGGCCCGTAATCAGCACCGATCATTCCTTTGTAAAACGCTTGAGATTCGATTATTCCCTGTGTGCACCGGCGCTTCAGCTGCTCAATATCCGCCGCTTCCTCCGGTTCCTTCCGGATGATTTCAGCGATGCCCTGATTATAAAGAGGAGCTTCTTCACCGATAGAATCGTTACCCCCGTACATTCTGTAATGAATCTGTCCGTCCTCTTCTTCATAAAGTCCGATATGGACACGGACAGCGTCCTGATCGGCTATCACCGGGCGGACCCAAACAATATTCTTTAAGCGCAGGCCCAGAGATTCCTCTGTTGCCCCGCCGATGCTTTTCTCCGCCGCGGCCCGTGCCATCTCAAGAGTAACGGCAGCCGGCACGATCGCCATTCCTTTAATGATATGCTCGGCAATAAAATACTCTTTTCCCGTGAATTCCGAACTGAACCGCTGCTCCTGCAAGACAGATGTATTCTGATGTACCAACGGATGCAAAAGTTTGGTATCCGTTTGCTTCACAGTTTCCTCCGGCCAGAAGCGCTCCTCTGCGAACGGGTAGGTCGGCGCACTGATTCTTTGCGGCGCGGAATCCTGATACAATAAGCCCCAATCGACACGCGCTCCTTCAACCCAGAGCGCCGCGAGTGCTTTCAGCTTTTCATCCCGTGTCTGACATGACGCAAGCTCTTCCATCTCCTGAGCTGACACTTCTCTGCTTCTCACTTTTTCGCCCCGTAAGATGTTTTGGTCATTGCCGTTGATAAAATCCTGCAGCTGACGCTTCAAATCGTGACGATCATGACTGATAAAAACGGCTCTCTCTTCCATCGCTTCACGTCCGGTCTGATACGTAAATGCCAGATCATGCAAGGAAACATCGTTTTCGGCTTCATCCAGAAAGCCGGATAAACAAGATGCATAGGCAGTAAGACGCTGCTTATTTCTCGCTGACAGCGGAACGATAAAAGGCGGCTGTCCGTCCTTTGATCCGCTGATCGTTTTGTTTTCGTACTGTTCAAAAATGGCGTGGGCGTTTGTTCCTCCGAGTCCGAATGAGCTTAACGCTGCGCGGTGCGGCGTCTCTCTCTCCGGAAGCGGTTTTCGCTTATCCGCCACATAAAACGGCGAATCGCTGAATTTGATATTCGGATTCGGTGAGGTGTAATTAATGGTAGGCGCCAGCTCTCGATGATATAAACTCATGGCGACTTTGATGCACCCGGCCAGACCTGCTGCTGTATCCAAATGTCCGATATTCGTTTTTACGGAGCCGATCCCGCAATACTGCTCCCGGTCCGTGTAACGTTTATATACTTGCTGCAGCGCGGACATTTCAATCGGATCACCCAATGTCGTTCCTGTGCCGTGCGCTTCGATATAGGAAATCGTCTCCGGGTGAATATTCGTGCTGTCTAAAACATGCTGGATGACGTCAGTCTGGCCTTTTACACTCGGTGCGTAAAAACCGACTTTATCCGCTCCGTCATTGTTCAGACCGATGCCTCTGAGCATGGCGTATATGTGATCTCCGTCCTGAACGGCTTGTGACGCCTTTTTCAGCAGAATGACGGCCGCTCCTTCTCCGCCCGCCATACCGTCGGCTGAAGCGTCAAATGCCTTGACATGCCCGTCGCTTGAAAAATTCAATCCGTTTTGGTGCACATAGCCGATGCCGGCCGCTGCATGCAGAGTTGCTCCGCCGACGAGCGCGTATTCTGATTCTCCGCTCGTTATGCTTCTATAGGCTGAATAAAGACCGACTAATGATGATGAGCAATTGGAATGAACGAAATAGCTTGGCCCTTTTAATCCGAGCTTATGGGAAACCATCGTCGGAATCGTGCCGCTCTGCGCTAACACCCATGACACATAGCCGTCGGGAGATTCATGGCCTTCTGTCGTTTTTTCCGGCAAAAGCGACCGATACGAATTATTGCTTGCCGACATATATACGCTTGTCTTCGGAATCTCTTTTGATACATATCCCGCGTCCTCGACGGCTTTCCAAGAATGAAGCAGCAGAAGCCGAAGCTGAGGGTCCATAAATTCTGCGTCTTTCGGAGAAATGTGAAAGAACTCAGGGTCAAAGAGATCTTTTCCTTCTATCGTCGATAATGCCGGCACATAGTCGGGATTTTCGATCAAATCTTCAGGCACGCCGGCTTCCCGGAGTTCTTCTTCCGAGTAGAACCTGACGCTTTCTTTTCCTTCTCTTAACTGCTTCCAAAACTCATGATGATTTTTCGCGCCGGGGAACTGGCAGGAGATCCCCACTATCGCCACACTGTCTTCAAAGTAAGACGGCATCCCGTTTTGCGGTGTATGTTCTTTTTCTCTTTCATCTCGGCCGGACACCTCTGATTCAGCCGCCTGTTTTGTTTCAACAATAAATCGGCTGATCGCCTGAATAGTAGAGTGTTCGAATAAATCCGTGACGGTAAAATCGCATTCCAGCTCCTGTTTAATGCGTTCTGCCGCCGCAACAGCCAGAAGCGAGTCACCTCCCACATCGAAAAAGCCGTCTTCGATTTTGATGCCCGCCGTATTCAGCAGGTCTTCCCATATTGCGGTCACTTTCGCTTCCGCTTCTGATAACGGCAGTCTGCCCGTCTTTTCAGACCGGTGAACGATTACCTTGCGCTGTTTTAGGTCTTTGCGGTTCACTTTTCCGCTCGGTGTTAACGGCAGCGCATCCAGACGGATAAAATGGGCAGGCGCCATATAATCCGGCAGACTCGATAAAAGATGGTTGCGGAGCGCTTTTTCATCTGCCGTATGACCGGAGCGGGCCGTATAATAAGCAATCAGCTTTTTATGTCCGTTCTTTTCCTGAACAACTACCGCCTGATCAAGGATATCCGGATGTTCGCTCAATTTCGTTTCAATCGCTCCCAATTCGATGCGGAAGCCGCGGATTTTCACCTGACTGTCAATCCGGCCGGCATATTCTATATTTCCGTCAGGCAGCCATCTGGCCAAATCACCTGTCTTGTAAAGTTTTTCTCCTTCACTAAACGGATTATCAATAAATGATGCCGCCGTCAGCTCAGGCTGATTGTAATAGCCTCTGGCCAGACCGGCGCCGGCCACGCAAAGCTCCCCGGCCACACCGTCAGGAACGGGGCTGAGCTTTTCATCGACGATATAAAGCCGCGTGTTGTGAATCGGTTTCCCGATCGGCGTATTCCTGCTTGTGATTTCCTTTTGGCCGCAGCTGTAGTAAGCGGCATAAATGGATGTTTCCGTCGGGCCGTATATATTTTCAATTCTGGCATGTTTGAAGATGGAAACTGACTTTTTAACTAAATCTTTCGGAAACGCCTCACCGGCCACCATCACATATTTCACAGGGCCATCTTCTGTAAATGCCGTATGCCGCTTTACCGTTTCCAGAAATACATTAAACACGGCGGGCGCAAAATTCAGATGCGTGACCTGGTGGGTTTGGATGTATTCCATGCAAAGCTGCGGATTTTTTTCTGCACCAGGCGGCAAAATGACAAGCCGTCCGTTTCCGATAAACCAGCCGAATAATTCAGAAATCGAAACGTCAAATACGTAATTCGTTTTTAACAAATAGGCATCCTCTTGAGCGACCGGGTACTCAGCTTCTAAAAACTGCAGCGTATTCATGATGGCTCTGTGCTCAACCATGACGCCTTTCGGTTTTCCCGTGCTTCCGGATGTATATAGAATATAAGCGAGATGATGCGGTTTTGAACGCGGCGTCAGTTGTGCCCCGCTGACAGAACGTCCGCTGTTTTCAATTTCCACCGTGCTCACACCGCCGATGGCCAACTGTTCAATCATGCAGCGCGTCTTTTCCTGCGTTAATACGATCGAAACGCCGCTGTCAGTCAACACGTGCGCCATCCGTTCGTTTGGAAAAGCCGGGTCCAGCGGCACATACGCGCCTCCCGCTTTTAAAATGGCGAGGATGCCGATGACCATCTCAAAAGAACGCTCCGTACAAATGCCGACCGGGCATTCCGGTGTGACGCCCTTTTCTTGCAGGTACACAGCGAGCGCCGTGCTTCGTTCATCTAATTCGCGATATGTAAGACTGTTTTCACCGAATGTGACGGCTTCTCTGTCAGGGTGGCGTCCGGCTTTTTCTGCAAACACTTCATGAATGCAGCGCTCATTCGGCTGATGGGATGAACGGCTTGCTTCACGTTTTTGATTAAGCAGGCCGGAACATGCTTCAAAAGCGATCTCCGGATCAGAAAGCACCTTTTCTGCCAGTTTCATATAATGCTCCGCCATCCGTTCGATGAAAGAAGGGCTGTAGACATCCGGGTTGTACAGAAATTGCAGGACGGTTCCCGTTTCTTTTTTATAGACTTCAAGCGCAAGCTCAAATTCGCCTTCCTGATGAATGTCTTCTATCATTTCAATGCCGAGTGATTGATATAGTTCCGCCAGCTTTTCCGCTCCTTCTGTCCGGAAGAAGTTTTGATAGAAAAACGCGGTTTGAAAAACAGGCGACACCGCAGGCGAGCGTTCCGTCTTCAATTCTTTGACAAGCGCGGGAAACGGATACGCGGCATGGTCCAGCCCTTCTGCCAGTGTCAGCTGCAGCTCCTTCAAAAACGACGTAAAAGATTTGGCGCCCGTCTCCCTGCTTCTGACCGCGATCATATTAATAAAGTATCCGATGACAGATTCAAATTGAGCCTCAGAACGCCCCATCGTCGGCATGCCGACGATGACATCTTCCTGATTCGTATATTGATAGAGCAGTCCTTTAAAAATAGCGAGATACACAACGGATTCATTGACATTATTTTTTTGGGCGCAAACTTTAATCTGCCGGTTCAGTTCATCAGGAAGCAAGCGCTGATACGCCTGCCCCCTGCACGTTTGGACCGATGATCTCGGATAATCCGACGGAAGCTCAAGCACCGGCAGCGGTCCTTTCAGCTGCTTTTTCCAATAAGACAGATGCGTTTTTCCCGCTTCGCTTTCCAGCAGCTCTTTTTCCCATTTCACAAAGTCATGATAATCTGCGGCCTGCTGAAGCATGACAGGTTCTTTGCCTTCACTTGCTTTTACATAAGCGTCCAGCAGCGCCGACATAAACGTCATAAGAGAGACGCCGTCAAAAATGATATGGTGAATGGTAATTAACACAATCGGCTCCCGCTTCGCCCGCCGGAATACTTGAACACGCAGGAGCGGCCCGGTTTCAAGCGAGAACGGTTCTTTTGCTTTTTCTTTAATAAACGAAAGAGCGTCACGCCCGCTTAATTCGGAAAGATCCATTTCTTCAATCGGAAAATGCCGATCCGTATCTTCTATCTGATACGGAAGGCCGTTTTCCTCTTTTATCACACTGGTCAAAATAGGGTGCTGGCGCTGCACGGACAAAAGGGCATTTTTGAATGTCTCGACATCCAGCTTTTGAAAACGAAAGCATAACGGAATGTTATATGCGCTCATCTCCGGAAACATTTTCTGAAGCATCCACAAACCTTTCTGGCCTTCAGAAAGCGGACGTTTTGCAGTTGTCCGCTTGAAAGCCTGAAGCTTTTGTTCTACTTCAGCGATGGTGAGCGTTCCTGATCTGTAGGCATCGAGAAGTTCTTTATGATTCATAGGTCTTACTCCCTTCTATGATGTCTTGCACTCTTTTAAAATCTAATGTCCCCTCAGAGACCTGTTTCATCATGGAGATGATCTCCTGATCCGTATACTCCTTGTTATCCGGAGCGGCGGCTTCTGTTTCGGTTTCTTCCGTTCGGTAAAACGTTTCGATCGCTTCTTTATGTTCTGTCAGGTAATAGCTGATGACGTCTCCGAGCGTGGCATAGCTGTAAAATAACGCCGGAGTGACTTCAATGCCGTAATGACTCGACAAAAGAGCGGCAAATTTGGCTAAATAGATGGAATCAAATCCGAATTCCGCCCAGTTTTTATGCAGGACGAGTTTATCTTTGGATATTTTCAGCAGACTGTGTATCAGCTCTTTCAAATCCGCTTCGAGCCGTTTTTCCGTGCTTTCTTCCGGAATGCGGCGGCTCACGGTTTCCAAAAGCGCATCCGGTTTTGATGAATCGTCCCGCCGTATGCCTAAAAATCGTTCGGCACGGCTTCTCTCGCCGGCAATGACAAGGCACTGGGTGTTGTCTTGAGAAATGATGCGCTCAAAAAGCTCAATGCCTTCATCTGTTTCTAACAGGCGCTGACCGCTTGATTTCAAGTACATGCCCGTCGTCTCTTCACCGCCGACGGCCATTCCGCCGTTTTTCCAAACCGGCCAGTTTATGACAAAAGCGTTTCCGCTTTCTGATTGTTCGTTTTTATAGCGGGCATACGCCATTTGGAACCTGTTCGCGACCGCGTAATCACAGCAGCCGAAATCGCCTAAAACAGCCGATGTGGATGAAAAGTAGCAGATGAAATCAGGCGTTTCGTTTTTCAGCCACTCGTCAAGAAGCAGGCTTCCGTTTATTTTCGGTTCAAGCGTACTGCGGAAATTCCCGATTTCATTTTCAAAGACGGATGTTCTGCTTTCGATGCCCGCCGCATGAATGACGCCGTGAATGGCTCCGAATCGTTCTTTCGCGCGCTTGATGCAGTCGCCCATTCCGATCGGATCACAAACATCGGCTTCGGCGTAAAGAACACCCGCACCGAGATTTTCCAGGTCTTTCATTTTTTCTTTCTTTTCTTCATTGATCGGCGACCGCCCCGTGAGAATGACATTTGCCTGGTAGTTCCGGGCGAGATGGCGGGCAAATAAGTAGCCGAGCCCTCCTAATCCGCCTGTAATGAGATATGTTCCGCCGGTTCTGATCCTGCTGTTTTCTTTCGTTAGTCCGGTTGGTTCGGTGTGATAGACATATCGTTTTCCCTCTTCCAAGAAAACGGTATGGTCTGTTTCAGCTTTCAGCTCGTCCCAAATGGTTCTCATCCAGTCCGTTATGGCCGCACCGGCTTTTCTGAAGTGGCCGGTAACACTTGTTTTCGGGAGAACAATGCCGAGCGAACGCTCAAAGCCGATCCATGATTCCAAGTAGCACCTTTCCAGACCGGATGCATATTCCCCCGCCAATAACAGCCTTTCCGGCTGCAGACCGGTCTCAGCCATTGCTTTAAGAATATGAACGATACATGAATAATCTTCGATGCAGCTTTTATCTTCAAGCGCCCATAAATACAAAATGGCAGAAGCCTCACCGTACTCTTTTTGAATATCCGCAAAAGCGTTCACATATGATTGCGGATCTTCCCGCACCACTTGGCAGCGGCCGGCGGACAGAGCCTCATACCGGTCTCCCTGAGCGATAAAAATAACGTCAATGTCACTGTCATACGATTTGACCACAGAGACGGCTTCCTGCTGCTTCTTCTGATCAGATAAGAAAGAAATCACCGTTTTGACTTGCTTTGCTCCGGCAGCCGGCAGAGCCTGTTCTTTAAGAACTTCTCTAAAAGCCATTACTTCAAATTGTTCCGCCGGATCACTTTCATCAGCCGGCGCGTTAACGGGTGCGGCCTTGCTTTGTACAGGCTGCTGATGCCAGAAGCGTTCTTTCGCAAACGGATAAGCAGGCAGGCTGATGCGGGCCGGAGGACGGTCTCCGTATAATTTCGCCCAATCGATGTCCAATCCTTTTACCCAAAGCTCAAGCAGCTTAGAATATTTCCGTTTGCTGATCCAAGCGTCTATGATTGTTTCCATATCATCATCCGCCGAAAATACGGCAAGCATCCGTTTGTTTTCTTCCGTGCCGTCACGGTGCAGTCCGGCGCTGTTTTGTCCGGTGATAAATCCATTCAGTTTTTCCTCAAGTTCATGAAGTGAATGGACGATAAAACCGAGACGCTCTTCCATCGGCACCCGGCCCGTCTGGAGAGTAAAGGCTATGCTCATAAGGTCGCTGCCGCTGTATCTTTTTTCACGGATGGCGTCTCTGAGCTGTTTTGCTTTTTCAGTGAGCCGTTCGCTGTTTTTCGCGGACAGGACGATGATGGCGGGCTGATCTGCCGGCGTCTCATCAGGCTCTTTATCTGCCGCATATTCTTCTATAACGAGGTGGGCGTTTGCTCCTCCCGCGCCGAAGCTGCTTAACCCCGCCCTTCTCGGAAGCTCTCTGCCGCCGATGACGGGACGTTTCCACTCACCAAGCTCCTGCTGAACGGCAAACGGCGTATACGCGAAATCAATATTCGGATTCAGCTGTTCCGCGTGCAGGGACGGCGCAATTTGGCGGTCTTTGAGCTGGAATAGTATTTTTGTCAGACCCGCAATGCCCGCGGCGCTTTCACAATGACCGATATTTGATTTTGCGGAGCCGATGGCGCAAAACTGTTTGTCTGTTGTATCCTCTTCAAATGCTTTCGTTAATCCGGCGATTTCAATCGGATCTCCTAATGCGGTGCCCGTACCGTGGGCTTCAATATAACTGACGGTGCGCGCCGGGACGTTTGCCCTTTGGAAAGCTTCTTTTATTAAGGCGGCCTGCGCATTCGGATTCGGAACCGTGTATCCGTTCGTTTTGCCTCCGCTGTTAATGGTGCTTCCTTTAATCACACCGTAAATGTGATCGTTGTCGGCAATCGCTCGGTCTAACGGCTTTAACACGACCGCGCCCACCCCTTCTCCGTCGACAAAACCATCCGCGCGGTCTCCGAACGATTTGCACGTGTCGCTTGCGGAAAGCATGTTCATGACTGACAGATTCATATAATGGATCGGGTCGGTCACTATGTTTACGCCCCCGGCAATCGCGCATTCGCTTGAACCGCTGTATATGCTCTCAAGCGCCAGATGAATGGCCGTCAAAGAAGAGGAGCAGGCTGTATCAACGGCAATGCTCGGCCCTTGGAAATCAAAAAGGTAAGATACCCTGTTGGCAATGGACCAGTAGCCGTAGCCTGTCGGGTAGTTTTTGTTCATCGCGCCGGCAAAAACACCGATTTTTCTGCTTTGGCACAGGTTGTCAGGCGTATAGCCGGCATCCTCGATACTCGCATACGCCGTTTCTAAAAATAATCGCTCCTGCGGGTCCATTCGCTCTGCTTCCAAAGGAGAAATCTGAAAGAACAGCGGATCAAACTTGTCCATATCCTCAATGAAGCCGCCCCATTTCGTATAAATAGAGCCTTCTTTACCTTTCTCTTCATCGTAGTAATCCTGCCAGTTCCAGCGTTCCCGCGGGATTTCTTCTATGCAGTTTTTTCCTTTTTTAATATTAGCCCAAAGCTCAGCCGCTGTTTTTGCCTGCGGGTAGCGTCCTGAAACACCGATGATGGCCACGTCGCGAACCGAACTTTGCCGGACGGTCTCTTTGGCTGCCCGTTTTTCCCTCCGCCGCCAGTCAGTGCGAAGCGGCTTAGCCGGCTGTACAGCCTGCGGTTCTGGTGATGCCTTCCGTTCTTCCTGAACAGGCGTTTGTCCCGTCAGTTTGATCATCGCGTCTTTTTTCGTTTTGATTAAGTGAGCGACGAGCGCCTCAATCGTCTGATATTCAAAAAATAAAGTGCTGCTGACTTGGTCCAATACATTTCGTAACGCGTTTGTCAGCTGTACGACGACGATAGAATCAATTCCGTATTTTTCAAGCGGCGCTTTCGGATCAATTTGAGCCGGCGGAATTTTTAATGTTTCTCCGATTAACGTTTTCAAGTACTCGGTGCTTTTTTCTGTTAAAGACGTGTCGCCTTTTTGCACCGTTGTTTGCGCCTGAAGTTCCGGCGCTTGTGCTGCTTTTGGCGGAGCGGTCCGTTTTCCGGCCCCTGCTTTAAGCGTTTTTTGGCGGACAACGCCGTTGCTTTTTGCCGCTATAATCTGATGGCTTAATTCATGTGCCGCTTCTGCCGGGAAGAAGACAGAATGCCAGCCTTCACTTTCTAACACGCGCTTCCAGCTTTCCGGATACAAGCCCGGGCACCCCGGAATACGAAGGGCGGAATCTTCATGCAGCCACCAGCCTTCAAGCAGTCCGAAAGTAATATGCGGGAACAGGCTGTTTCCCGCCATTTCATTTAAGAGCAGCAAACCGTTGTCTTTTAAAACGGCTTTGGCGTTTCTCAGCGTCTGGCGGATGTCTTTCGTCGCGTGGAGCACATTGGCCGCAACGACGATGTCGTATGCGCCCGGCTCTATGTCCTGGCCGGCAAGCGGCGCTTCTGCGTTAAAAAGCTGATACGTCAGATAAGGATTCCGTTTGCCGTATTCCGTCTCCGCATGCACGAGAAAAGCTTTTGATACATCGGTGTAACAGTATTCCTTTATATGGTTTTGATACGGCCTAAGCTTTTCAAATATGCCTGCGCTTGTGCCGCCTGTGCCCGCTCCGATTTCCAGTATGCGGATCTCGGCTTTTGAATGTTTGCTGATGTTTTCTTTCACATAAGCCGTTAATGTATCTGACAGGGCGCTGTTAAAGTAATCCGCGACTTGATTGTGCTTATAAATTCCTTCAACAAGTTCCATTGAAGAGTGCGGGAACATGATGTCTGTCGCTGGCACTTCTTCCCGCAGAATGTCCGGCAGTGCTTTAAGCATCGTCTCGGCTAAAACAGTCATCGCTTTTGTATCGGCGTTATTGAGCCATTCCTCTTTTTCCCGCTCCCATTTTTGCCATAGCGAGGCGGTTGTGTTTTCGGCTTGCGCCGACAGTTTATATGAATCCGCATTCCCTTCCAGATAGCCATGTTCCAGAAGGAAAGCGATCGTTTGATTGAGCCATTTTTTAAAGTATTCGTGTTCGGGCTCATACGCTTTAAGGCTTTGCGGCGTCAGCAAGTCTGCTTCTTTAAGCTGGGCGATCAAAAGCTGATACAGAAAATCATCGAGCTCCTGATGGTCAGCCTCTCTAACAAGAAGTGCGCCGGGCGGAGCGACCTTCGGCTGTTGTGAAAAGACAAGCGGCTGAGGCGGATAAACGGAAATCTTTTCTCTTTCATTCATCCCTTCGACTGCGACCGGTTTGGTCGTATGAATGAAGGCCGCCTGATCAATCGGCAGCGTCATAAGGGTTTCAAGCGCCTCCATTGCAGCGTCCGGTTCGATCAATCCCAATCCGATCTGATCCATCAGCTGAATAAAATCACCGTCTTCAGCCGCTTCGCTGTTGCCCCAATAGCCCCAGTTCATCACTTTGACCGGACAATTCCATGTCTGATCAAGTTCCTTCGCAAATGCGTCACTGAAAGCGCATCCTGCGGCATAATGGCTTTGTTTCACGTTATGGATAAATGCCACAAGCGAGGAGAAGAAGAGCGCAAAGTCAAGCGGCTCCCGTCCAAATACCTCCGCCATGGACACACTTACATCGGCTTTTGCCCGCAGCACCGATTTGAACTCTTCTGTCTTCATATTATTTAAGCTTTGCTCAGACAGATCCATTGCCGAGTGGATGATTCCGTTCATTTTTGTGTGGCGCTCTTTTATGAACTGATAAGCCCGCTCTAAGGAAGAACTGTCGGCGGCATCGGCGGAAACATATTCAGGCGCCGGGCCGAATGCGCTGAGCCGGTCGAGTTTCGCCTGTATGGAATCATTCAGTGTGCTTCTTCCGATCCAAATGATGCGTGCTTTGTAGCGGCGGATCATGTATTCACTCCATGCCTCGCCAAGATATCCGGCGCCTCCGATCACGGCATAAACCCCGCCTGTTTGGTACAGCGTGCCGTTTTTCGGCATATTGTCAAGCGGTATCAGCTGCCGCTCAAACAGCTGTTGATTGCGGTACGCCCAAATTTGACCGTTTTTCCCGGCAGAAAGACTGAGCGCCTCTTCGATCGGCCAGCTGCCGTCCGTTTCTGTGTCAATCATGCGGATATACCAATGCGGATATTCTTTCGCCATTGTTCCGGCAAGTCCGCTGACTGCGGCTTGTGACGGGTCGGCGCTGTCTTGATCCGAAAACGGCTGGGCATTTGCTGTGACGATGCACCAGTCCAAACGTTTTTCTCCGTACCCTAAGGCAAGTAATGCTTTCATCAGCTTGAACACATGAAGAACGTTCCTTTCCTGTTCCTTGAGGCTGTCAGCACTCTCAGCCTGCGGAGCAAGCCAAATGATTTGCTCCAGTTCTTTTTGTCCTTCAAGCATGTGCGTAAGAGATGTGATATCATCCGTGCTTCTGATCGGATAATAGGAAGCGTTCGGCAGATGTTCTTTTATGCGCGTATGTCTCGAATCCGTTCCGCCGAATACTGCCGTCTGCTTATCCACCGCTGCTTCCCCGGCTTTTTCAAGCGCAACAGGCTCCCAAGCCGGAATCAGCATCGTATGGCCGACAGGCGCCTCCGAGGTTTCTCCGCCCGCTGTTTGGCCTGTGTCAAGCGCCCGGACGGACGCCCCTTTCATCCGGACATAAACCGTACCGGCATCATCGCACATATCAATATCAAATTTTCTTACGCTGTCATCTGCTTTGCTGCCTTCTGTGTACCGGATATAAGACCAGATATGTTCAGGGCACGGTCCGAACACTTCCACTTCCTGCATCGCAAACGGCAAAGAAAGCTCGTGGCTTTCTGCATCGTCATGTATAGAGCGGACAAGCAGCCCGACAGAGGCGTGAAAAGCGGCGTCCATCATACTCGGGTGAAGCGTATACTGTTCTTTTTTGTCATGTACGGCAGCTGGGAGTGAAATACGGGCCAATAATCGGTCTTCTCCAAGCAGCAACTGCTGTACGCCCCTGTATGCCTCTCCGTAATCCAGACCGATCTTCTCAAAAGCACCGTAACATTCTTCCGCAGTCACGATTCCTAAATTGCAGGAAGTTTTGACAGACTCGATATCTATCTGGGCGCTGCCCGGTTCGGTAATGACCGCTTCACCCTGGCTGTGAATAACCGGATCTTCGTCGTTTTCTGCCTCACTGTATATTTCATAGGTAATCTCACCATTATCTTCTGGGTAAAGGGCAATATGTATTTCTTTCGGTTTGTCTTCAATCATGACCGGACGGACCCAAACAACCTGCCTGAGTGTGACGCTATGGCCTTTTTCCTTCACGGCAGCGGCCTTTTTGACCGCCTCTGCGGCCATTTCCAAATAGGCGACACCCGGCAGTATTTTTTGTCCGTTGACGACATGGTCAGATAGGAAAAATTCATCTCCCGTAAAAAGAGACGTGAAGCGCTGCTGCGAAAAATCTGACGTATTTTCTTGTAAAAGCGGATGCAGCACTGTGCCTGACGGGCTTTTCTCCTGTTTTTTCTGCTGCGGAATCCAATAGCGTTCTTTTGCAAACGGATACGTCGGAACGCTTGTTTTACGCGGTTTATATGAACCGTACAGCTTATTCCAATCTACTGTTTTCCCTTCTGCCCATAACTCGGCAAGCCGTATCGGATCATCCGTCTCGGGAGCGGGTTCGCTCAGTTCCGGCAGCTCGGCTTGTCCGCGCCAAAGACCGGGGATGTTTTCGTTTCCTTTTACGAAATCATTCAGCTTTTCTTTCAAGTCGCGGGTGTCATTTACAAGGAAGACAGCTCTCTCCTCCATTGCTTCACGTCCTGTCTGAAGAGTATAAGCCAGTTCAGACAGCACCGTCTTTTCTGAAAGCGATCGGGCTAGTTTTTCCGCATAGGCTAGAAGCCTGTCTTTATTTCTTGCTGACAGCGGGATGAGTTTTGCTGCCTCGTTCTCAGGTGCTGGCGCTTTTTGTTCAGGCTGAATGTATTCTTCTAAAATGATATGGGCATTCGAACCTGATGCACCGAAGGAACTGAGTCCGGCCCGGCGCGGATAATGTGTGACTTTACCGTTTTCTTCGGCTGCCGGCTGCTTCCACGGAGCAGTCTGCTGCTGTACGTAAAAAGGAGATCCCTCAAATTTCAGGTAAGGATTTAATTCCGCAGAATGCAGTGATTTGACAAGCGTTTTGTGATGAAGCTGCAGCGCCGCTTTTGTTAACCCGCTGATCCCCGCCGCTGATTCTGCGTGACCGATATTTGATTTGACCGAACCGATGGAACAAAATTGCTGATCCTGCGTCCCTTGGCTGAACGCTTTTGACAGACCTTCAATTTCAATCGGGTCTCCTAACGAGGTACCCGTGCCATGGGCTTCCACATAACTGACGGTCCGCGGGCTGATACCTGCTTTTTTCAGACAGGCCTTAATGACTTCTGCCTGTGCAGCAGGACTCGGGACGGTAATTCCGCTTACTTTCCCGACGTGGTTAACGGCGCTTCCTTTAATGACCGCGTAAATGCGGTCGCCGTCTTGTTCGGCTTTTTCCAGCGGCTTGAGCAAGACCGCACCGACTCCTTCTCCGGAAACGTAGCCGTCCCCGCCCTCGCCGAATGTACGGCAGCGGCCGTCACTTGAGTGCATGCCCACGCTTCCGTAGCTGAGATATTTCGCCGGGTGCAGCGACAAGTTCACCCCTCCCGCAAGCGCGGCTTCACATTCGCCGCGGCGGATGCTTTCAATGGCCAGATGGACGGCGGTCAATGATGAGGAACAAACGGTATCCACCGCGATGCTCGGCCCGTGGAAGTCACAATAATAGGACACTCTGTTGGCGATCTGCGCATAATTCAGTGAAACCGGAAAAGGATCAGTTTCAGATAATTGTTCTGCGCCGATTAAGGAATAATCTTTATGCATCACCCCTGCAAATACGCCGATCGGATGCTGTTTCTCCCCTTTATTTCCCAGCGTTTCAGGCGTATACCCCGCATCTTCAATCGTTTCCCAGCATGTTTCTAAAAACAGGCGCTCCTGCGGGTCCATCGTTTCCGCCTCACGCGGTGAGATTCTGAAAAACTGCGGATCGAAGCAGTCGGCATCGTCAATGAAACCGCCCCATTTTGATACTGTTTTTCCTGACGGGGACGTTACGTTTTTATATGTTTGCCAATCCCATCGGGACTTCGGAACTTCAGTGATACAATCCGTGCCTGCCTTCAGGTTTTCCCAAAACTCCTCCACACTTTTCGCTTTCGGATAGCGGCCGGCCATTCCGATAATCGCGATGTCTCCGGTGTTTTTATGATGTTCTGGCGCGTCCGGTGCTTCAGCTTCAGACCGTGATGGTTCGGCTGCACGTTCCGCACATTCAAATGAAACGGTCTTTTTCAAAAAGGCTGCGAGTTCTTTTATATTTGTATATTCAAAGAGAAGAGTGGGCGCGAGGTCCGCACCCGTCTTTTTACTGATATCCTGTACAATCTCAAGCAAAGAAGATGAATCCAGCCCAAGCTCATAGTAGCCTGCTAGAACGTCCAGCGTCTCCCAAGGCTGACCAAGCTTATCAGCCAAAAGCTTCTTTAAAAACAGAATGATGTCTTTTTCATCTGTGCTTTCCGGCTCAGTTGCAGCCTGTTGATTCTGTTCGGCTGTATTCGCGTCTTCTTCGAGCCGAACCGCTTTTCCCGTAATGTTTTTAAGCTCCGCCACCTTTTGTCCGGATCGGCTGAAGTACTCGATCGTCATCGTTGTGAGTTCTTTTTCCTGACGGACGCCGGAAGCGGCGATACGCGCCGTGCACTCTGATTGCAGCCTGTCGGCGGCCGTGAACGATTCATAATATAAAGGCAGGTGAAGCCGGTTTGTTTCAGAAAGCAAACCGCTCGCCCCGATTCCGCTCGCATCCAAAAGGGCCGGATGGAATAAAAAGAAATCTTTTCCTTCTTCGCAAGAAAGCTCAGCCAGCATGCCGCCTTCTGTTTCATACAATCGTCCGTTCGATTTCATCATGCCGGAATGAACCAAGTCATGATCCAGGCAGCGGTTATACATGTCATCAAGATTCAGAGATCTGCCTGACTGCTTCACATCGCCGAAATCAATGGTTTCGTCAAATGTGACAGCGTCTCTTTTCACCATTTCAGCCGTCGCATATTGTATATTGTCTGACAGCTCGTCACCTTGCTGTTTCTGCCCTGAAAGGGAGATGAGCCACTTTCCATCTCCGCTATCAGAACATTGAATGGTCAGAATGATTGCAGCCGTTTCACTGACGGTTAAAGGCTGATAAATCGTAACGTGCTTCAATTCGAGCTCATTGTATACATAACCGTGTTCCTGAAAAACCTGATAAATCAAATCGATATAAGCAAGACCGGGCAATACCGCTTCACCAAAGACCATATGGCCCTTCATGATGGGATGATCCAGTGAGATATTGATTTTTTCCGATATCATTCCTTCCCACTCCTCTCTCATTTAAATGCTTTCCAAAACATTTTTTTCGCAGGAAGCTCTTGTTTCTCCGCTCGTACGTCAGGTTCTTTTACCAGAGCCTTACGTCTTAATGACGGTACCGGCAGCGGCTTTCTTTTCATTCGGGTATCTTTTTCTTCCCAAGCTTCCAGAATGACGTGGGCGTTCGTTCCGCCGTCGGCAAAGCAGTTGATGGATGCTGACGGTCTGGCTGCATCCCATTCGCCAGCTGTTTTATGAAAGTGAAAATCTGTCTTTGTTATATCAAAATGCGGCATCGGTTCGTCTCCTGAGAGAAACGGAACCGTTTGTTTATGCTTCAGCATTAATACGACTTTAATGAAGCTAGCGATGCCTTCTGCGCAAAGCGGATGCCCGATGTTCGGCTTAATTGACCCGATGCCGAGCGGAACATGCTGGCCTGAGCGGTATACGGATTGAATCGCCTTCAGCTCAAGCAAATCAGTCACCGCGGAACCCGATCCGTTTGCTTCGATATAAGTGATGTCTTCCGGCTTTTTGCCGCTTTTGAAAAGCGCGCTTTGCATGACATCTTTTTGCGCCTGCATATTAGGAGCTGACGGGCCTGCCGTTCTGCCGTCATTGTTCATGGCGGCGGCCTTAATGACTGCGTGTATCGTGTCGCCGTCTTTTTGCGCCTGGCTTACTGTTTTTAACAGAACCATGCCGACGCCTTCACCGAGGACAACTCCGCCTGAACGCTTGTCAAATACGTGAAATGCCGGTTTTTCGTTTAACAGCCCGCGCTCTTGGAACATCCGGTGCGCCGCATCCGTGTTCAGCAGGCTGACGCCGCCAACTACCGCCGCTTTGATATCGCTGCTTCTCAGTGCCTGAACGGCCATGTTCATTCCTGTCAAAGCCGATGAACAAGCCGTATCAAGCACGATGCTCGGCCCGCGCAGATCAAAAAATTGCGAAACGTTTGCCGCTAAATAATTCTGCCCGCCCGCAACGATCGGGTTGCGGGTATTCGCAAGACTTTCAGGATCAGGCTGATGCTGGCTGCGGCCTCCGATATACACACCAGCTTCTATGCCCTTGATTTCTTCACGGGTATAGCCCGCATGGCACCAAAGTTTCAAGCTCTCTTCTAACACCGCCAACGCCTGAGGGTCCATCGCTTTCGCGTCGTTTTCCGGAATGAAAAAGAATTCGGAATCAAAGTGATCCATATTATCAATCAATCCCGCAACGTATTGATTTGCATATCCGAAACGTTCCGCCGGGACGGGGCCGATTGCGGACCTGCCGCTTCTCAGCAAGTCCCAATATTGGTCTAACGATTCCGCCCCCGGAAAACGGCAGCTCATTCCGACGACGGCAATGTCTTCAGTTACGGCATCACGCTTTTGTTCAGTGTGAACCGTTTGTACGGCAGCCGGAACCAAGATTTCTGTATCAGGTTCTTCCCTTTCTGCAAGCAGCGGCTGCCCATTGGATACAAGCCATTCGGCAAACGCGTCGATCGTCGGATGTTCATATAAAACAGACGGATCTAAGTCCTCTTTGAGCGCTTGATTCATTTGCTGTAAAAGCTGCGCTAAAATGATCGAATCAACCCCGTAATCCTGAAACGGTTCGTCTGTTTCCAGTTCTTCCGGAGCGATTTTCAGCTCATCGGAAAACAATTTCACAAGCCACGCCTTCGTATCAAGAAGCAGTTCTCTGTCTGAATGTTTTTCCGCGGCTTTGCCGGTTATTACGGCTTCAGTCTCTTTTTGTGTTTTCTCTTGACAGAGCAGCCTGTCAGGATGCCATTCGCTCCGATCAATGATAGCCGGCAGAACGGACGGGCGGATGTTTTCAGATAAAATGCGGTCCAGCAAGTCAAGGCCTTCCGCGTTGGACAGTCCCAGCAGCCCGGTCTGCTTCAGGCTTTCTGTGCGGACTTCACCCAATCCGGTTTCCTTCCAGTTCGGCCATTGAATGCTGACTAACGGATATTGATGCTGATGAGCCGCCGCGAAATAATCCATGTACGCATTTGCCATCGCATAATCCGACTGTCCCGCCGCGAGCGCCGGAACAACTGCAGATACTGAAGAAAATAAGACAAAAAATTGCAAAGGATCATTTGTGAAAAGGCTGCTTAATGTTTGAAGCCCTGCGACTTTCGGTTCCAGCACTTCTTGTATATCGTCGGCAGTCTTTCTGATAAACGCCGGATTTACTGAATTAACCGATCCCGCACAGTGAATGACGCCGCCTATCGGTCCCATCGTGTGCTGGATCGTTTCAATTTCCGCTGCCGCCGCATCATGATCAGACAATTTCAGACTGATCACCGCCACTTGCACTCCTTTTGCTTCGAGCTCTTCAATCGCCCGTATCTTCTCTTTCAGCCTCGTATTAACGGCTGACCGTTCATGGCGGGGAGGAATCGGCTCCCTGCCTGTCAGCACTACTTTTTTCACGCCGTGTTTTTCTGTGAAATGGCGGGCGCATAAGAGACCCAGTCCCCTCGTCCCTCCGGTAATGAAAAGCACATGGTCTTCAGGAAACGGTGCGGGCTTATGTTCTGCTCGCTTCCCGCTTGGAATCTCCCTGAATAAAGCACGGTATCTCTGTCCGTTTCGGCGGCAGATTTCCGGTTCTGTGCTGTCCGCCGAAAATTCATCTGCAATCTGTTTGGCAAGCGTCTGCTGATCCGTATCTGTATCGGCATCCATGTGTCTGGACGTCACGTTTTGATACTCATTTTGAAGCATTCTGTACAGGCCGCTTTTTGCCGCTCCTGCAAGATGAATCGTTTTCTGCTGAAATGGCTCCAAGCCTTTTGTTACATATAGCAGCGTCAGCGGCCGTGCTTGCCGGCGGCTTGTATCAATCAGAGTCTGGAGCCGGCTGATCCCTTCCAGTGAAGGGTCTTCGTCTCCGCATCCCGTCAGATCAATTGCGCCATCTATGTGATTCCAATCGCTAGCTGCAGTATCAGCAGAATCGACCGGGAGAATGAACGAGTCAGTGAAATGCTTCGCAGTCTCTTCGGCTAGCTCCGCTGTTCTTTCATCAGCCAGAATCATGACCGTCCTGCCGCTTTTCTCACCGGCCGAATCGATCTCACACGGAACCCATTGCTTTTCTAAAAGCACAGCCTTGCGCCGGTCTTCTGTTTCCTGCGGTACGGCTTTCGGCTCAGGCAGCCAGTACGGCTCCTTCGCAAATGGGTAAGCCGGCAGACTGATTCTGCGAGGTTTTTCGCCTTGATAGAGTCTGTCCCAGTCCATCTGAAGCCCTTTGGCCCACAATTCCGCTATTTTGGCGTATTTTTTCTTATCGAACCATGACCTCACAAGCTGCTTCAGGTCATCGTCCGTTTCAAATGCTTTGATTTCTTTTTTAGCCGTTTTGATGTGGGCTTCATATATCCCTTCACCCGTATTTCCGTTTACAAAATCGGTGAAACGGCTGATCAGTTCTTCTCTCGAACCGGCTGTAACCGCAAGACGGTAATCCATCGCATCACGCCCGGTTTGAAGCGTGTATGCCATATCTGAAAGATTGATATTCTGATTGGCTTTTGCAAATTCGATCACAGACTCGGCATAGGTTTTTACCTGCGGCGCTTTTTTCGCCGACAGCACAAAAATGTTTGTCTCATCAGACTTACGGCTTCCTCGGTCTTTCGGCTGATACTCTTCAATAACGAGATGAGCGTTTGTGCCGCTGTAGCCGAATGAGCTGACACAGGCCCGCCGCGGTGCTCCGCCTGTTTCCCAAGGTTTGAGTTCGGTATTGACAAATAAAGGCGAGTCATTGAAATCAAAATGTTCATTCGGCGTGCTGAAATGAAGGGTCGGTACAAGCTGCTGATGCTTCATCGACAGCAGAACCTTCTGGACGCTTGCTACACCTGCCGCCGCCGACGTATGCCCGATATTCGATTTAACCGAACCGATGGCGCAAAATTGTTTGCGATCCGTTTTTTCCTTGAATACAGAAGACAGGGCTTCTAATTCAATCGGATCCCCCTGCTTTGTGCCGGTGCCGTGCATTTCCGCATAGGTGATGCTCTCAGGGTGGATGTTGTGCGCTTCATACACTTGGCGCTCTAAATCCATTTGGCTTTTCGCGCTTGGTGCGGTAATGCCGTTGGTTTTTCCGTCCTGGTTAATTCCAGATCCGATAATGACTCCGTAAATATGGTCTTGATCGGCTTCCGCATCTTTCAGCCTCTTCAAAACGAGCGCCCCCGCGCCTTCGCCGGGCACAAATCCGTTCGCACTGTTATCAAATGCTTTACATTGGCCGTCAGGAGACAGCATTCCGGCTTCACACATGCTGATGTATGATTCAGGCGTTAAATACAAGGTCACGCCGCCGACAAGCGCCATGTCAATTTCATGATTCAACAGCGCCTGACGCGCCAAATGAGTCCCGACGAGAGATGAAGAGCATGCCGTATCAATCGGAATGGCCGGCCCTTTCAAATTGAGATAATAAGGCAGACGGGCCGCCGCGATGCTGAAACTGTTGCCCGTCGCGCTTCCTCCTGTCTGATGTTTGTTTAACATCATGCCGTATTCATTGTTCATAATCCCCAAATAAACGCCGCAATTTTTCCCGTTTAATTCTTTTGAGCTGTAACCCGCATCTTCAAAGGCTTTAAAACCTTCCTGTAAAAATATCCGGTGCTGCGGGTCCATAAGTTCCGCTTCAGACGGAGAAATATTAAAGAACAGCGGATCAAATTCTTCAATGCCGTCAAGCATACCGATTGATCTGCAGTATACTTTGCCCTTCTTGTTTAAGGCCGGATCATAGTATTTGTCTACATCCCAGCGGGAAAGCGGGATGTCGCGAATGGCGTTTTTCGCACGGGCTAAGTTGTCCCAATACGTCTTTAGGTCCGGCGCATCCGGGTACTTGCCCGACATGCCGACGATGGCTATCGCGTCCGCTATCTCGTCTTTAGGCTCCCGTTTGGCCTGCACCGGTTCAGGTTCCTTTTGAACCGTTAATCTCTCAGGCTCGGCAGGTGTTTTCTCCTGCAGGGCGTGTTGCTGTGTAAGCGGCTTTGGACGTACGGGAACCGCCTGTTTTTTTCTTCCGCGGACGGACGGCTGCGTACGCAGAAAATCGGCAAATTGGCGGATTGTCGGATAATCATACACTTTCGTTACGTTACAGTCCGTGCCGTACCGTTTATTGACGGCCTTTATCCATTCAAGACCGGTAATCGAATCCATACCCAAGTCAATAAAGGCCTCATCAATATCTACTTCATGCCGCTCCATGTACAATACATCAGCCAGTGCTTTTGATAACTCGTCATGCACCGCTTCAATCGGTTCTTCCGGTTCGGCGGAAGCTGCCGTTTCAGACATCGCCTCCAGAATATCCGCTTCTGCTTGTATCACATGCTGCTTATGAGCGTTTAAAGGCTGCAGCAGTATGTTTGACGGTTTTTTCACGGCCTCTGTTTTCTGCGGTTCGGTTGCTTCCTCAAGGATCGGTTCTGTCCCGAGCTTTTTTTGCAAGAAAGCCGCAAACTGGCGAATTGTCGGATAATCATATACTTTCGTCACCGTAAGGGACGTGCCGTACGTTTTATTAACAGCCTTTATCCATTCAAGACCGGTAATTGAATCCATGCCGATATCAATAAATGTGTCGTCTGCGTCGATATCGTCGGCATCCATATATAAAACGTCTGCCAAACTTTCGGTCAATACGGCACTTACTTTCTCAGCGGAAACCGCCGGACGGGAAACAGACTGTACGGTTCTTTTCGGTTTCGCGCCGCTCAAAGGCTGCAATGAAATGTTTGACGGTTTTTCTTTGGCAGTCTCCTCATGAAGAGTTGTTACTTCAATGACCGGTTCGGGTACGGCCGCCGGTGCGATCGGCGCAGACTGTGTTTCGGCCGGTTTTTTGACAGCTGCATCTGCTGATATGTCGATCCAATAACGGTCTTTTGCAAACGGGTAGGCCGGGAGACTGATTTTTTGCGGTCTGCCCATTTGATACAACTTATCCCAATTCAGCGGAAGACCCTTCACCCAAAGCTCTAATACCTTTGCGGCTTTGCCTTTTTCAAGCCACGCCTCAATGGTTTTTTCCATGTCCTCATCAGCCGCAAACAGCGCCATCGTGTCTTTATTCTGTTTGACTTGTCCGCGGTAGAGCTGGTCAATTGACTCCTTGCCGCCCGTAAATTCGTCAAGCTTTTCTTCAAGCTCGCGCAAATTGCTGACAATCATTCCGAGACGCTCTTCCATCGGTTCACGGCCGATTTGAAGCGTATATGCGATCCGGCTCAGATCCGCTTCCCGGTAACGCCCGCTCCGCAGCGCATCAAGAAGACGTTCCGCCCGTTTTTGAAGCCGTTTCTCATTTTTCGCGGAAAGGACGATCATCGACGGATGAGGCGCGGCAAAAGCCGTCTCCTTATCCTCATCAGCTGAATATTCTTCGATGACGATATGAGCGTTGACACCGCCGGCTCCGAATGAGGAAAGCCCCGCGGTTCTCGGCAATTCTTTATTTATTCCGTTTTCATTTATGACCGGTCTTTTCCACTCTTCAAGCGTCTGCTGCACTTTAAACGGCGTAGCGAGAAAATCAATATTCGGGTTAAGCGTCCGGGAATGCAGTGACGGTGCAAGCTGCTTATGTTTCATTTGCAGGAGCACCTTCGTCAGACCCGCGATGCCCGCCGCGCTTTCACAGTGCCCGATATTGGATTTCGCTGAGCCGATGGCACAAAATTGTTTATCTTGTGTTTGTTCTGAAAAGACTTTTGTCAGACCCGTGATTTCAATCGGATCGCCGAGTGAAGTCCCGGTGCCGTGGGCTTCGATGTAGCTGACCGCCCTCGGATCGGTTCCCGCGTCTTTTAACGCCTGTTTGATCACCGCGGCTTGGGCGTTCGGATTCGGTACGGAATACCCATTTGTTTTTCCATCATGGTTCACGGCCGTTCCTTTGATCAGGCCGTAAATATGATCACCGTCCGCTTTCGCTTTAGAAAGCGGCTTAAGGAGTACGGCACCCACTCCTTCACCGGGCACATAACCGTCCCCGCCTTCTCCGAAACTTTCACATCTGCCTTTGCTTGATAAAAATCTGTTCTGGCCGAGCATCAAATATTTATTCGGATGAACGGATACATTGACGCCCCCGGCAAATGCTGCCTCGCATTCCCCGTTCCGCAAGCTTTGGCATGCCAGATGAATGGCTGTTAAAGAAGAAGAGCACATCGTATCCAGAGCCATGCTCGGGCCGTTAAAACCGAATACATAGGAAGCCCTGTTCGCAATTGATGACGGATTTCCGGTCAGCGCAAGCGATTTTCCGCGCGCCTGTTCTTCTGCTCCGTAAAGCTGATATTCCTCATACATGACGCCGACGTAAACACCGACATTGGCGCCAAGCAAATCACCCGATTTTTCCGTGAGCTTTTTGCGCGTGTAACCGGCATCTTCCATCGTTTCGTAGACACACTGCAGGAATAACCGCTCCTGCGGGTCCATCAATTTTGCATCCCGGGGCGAAATAGAGAAGAACTGCGGATCAAATTTGTCCACGTCTTTCAAAAATCCTCCCCATTTTCCGTACGTCTTGCCTTCTTTATCTTTATCAGCGTCGTAATAAAGACTGTGATCCCAGCGATCGTTTGGAATTTCAGTTATGCAGTCAGTGCCTTCACTCAAGTTCTTCCAAAATTCCTGAAGATTTTCGGCCTGCGGATATCGTCCTGACATACCGATAATCGCGATATCTTCACGCTCCGTCAGCTGCTGATTTTTCCGCGTGTCTGGACGGACATGCGCAAAGCCTTTTTTGCCTTCATTCCGTTTGGAAACGGGCTTTACTTTCGCTTTCTCAGACAGCGCCGGTTTGGCTGCAGGGGTTTCTTCTGTTTTCATCCCGGTCACTTCCAGCAGCGTGTCCCGGTGTGCTTTCATAAAATACTGCGCCAGCGATTCGATATTCTGATATTCGAAAAACAAAGTTTTTGACAATGAACCGAAGCTCTTTTCCAGCCGGCCCGTCAAATGCATGATCATAATCGAATCAATACCGTAATCTTCCATTGGTGCCTTGGCGTCAATTTTGTTGACAGGAAGTTTGGTCACTTCCGAGAGCACTTGTTTCAAGAAATGCTCCGTTTTTTCTGCAAGCATGTTCTCTCCGCCTGCTGTAAGACCTGCCGTTTCTTCCGTTTCGCTGCCCTTATTCGGCTGATCATCCGCTGATTTTTTCAGAAACGCCCGGATTTTTGCGGCGTAGCCTTCCGTCACCATGACTTGGGATGTGTTTGCCGCCCACCCGCGGTACAAAGCCTGAATGCCGTTTTCTGTTTGCATAGGGACCATGCCGCTTTCTTTTGTCAGCATGGCTTCCGTTTCAGCATCAACCGTCATGCCGCCGTCTTTCCAAAGCGGCCAGCAGATTGAAAGGGTGTGTCCATAGCGTTCATTTCGGGCTTTTTTACGGTTTCTTTTTTCACTGAAGGCGTTCATAAACGCATTGGCCATCGCATAATCAGCCTGGCCCGCGCTTCCGGCGCTTCCGGCTCCGGAAGAGAAGAGAATCAGAAAATCAAGCTCAATGTCCTTTGCCGCTTCATCAAGATGAACCAGTCCGGAGACTTTCGGCGCCAGAACATCACGGATTTCATCTTTGTGCTTTTTCAGAATATAGTTGTCTTTTATCGTTCCGGCGCTGTGTATGATACCGTTTAATCCGCCGTACTGCCGGCAGATGTCCGCTGTGAGCGATTGAACTTCTTGTTTTTCCGTCATGTCCGTTTGTTTGTACACGGCTTGCGCGCCGAGATCGGACAGTTCTTGAAGCTGGGTTTTTTTACGGTTATCCAACAGAGAACGCCCCGTTAAAATAAGAACGGCGTCTTTTGCATGCCGGGCGATTTCTTTGGCGAATAAAAATCCTAGACCGCCCGCACCGCCTGTGATCAGATAAACACCTTTATCCTTCCACGGCTTTTCGGCGCCGAACTGTTCCAGCCCTGTTTCCTGCCATTGTGCCGTATAGCGATTGCCGTTTTCATAGCGAATATGCTTGTCATCAGGATGAGCGCTGCATTCTTTTACATATCGGGACAGCGTGTCTGCCTTGACGTCCGGCTCCGCTTCAATCAGCTGGCCGGTCAGGTTCGGGTTTTCAAGCGCCGCTGTTTTCAAAAGCCCCGTTAAGCCGCAAAGGAGCTGCGTATCCGCTTCTTGAGGCACGACAATCTGAATGAGCTCGCGCCCGCCGGAATTTGAAGCGAGGATTTTCTTCACTTCTTCGAACGCCTGAAGCGCACAAGCTTCAAACCGTTCGTCTTCACTCTTATGCTGATCACGGAGCACATGACTGCTGAAGTCTGTCTGTATGCTGTTCATTTGATTCGTAAACCGGTCAGATATCATCACGTGACGGGCTTTGAAATGGATCGGCGCTTTTTCATGTACAGCGGCCTTCTCTTCCCATACGTGTTCAAAAAATAGTGTATCTGTTTTATCCGTTTCAATTTCCCGTGCGGAATAACCAGTTATTTTCACACATACATTGCCTTGTTCGTCACACAAATCAATATCCAGCTTCTGCACAGCATCTTCAGGCTTACTTTCGCCGCTGTACGCAATGGATACCCACATATCACTTTTACAGCTTTTCAACACATCAATCTGTTCGAGAGCAAACGGCAGCATCGGCCGTATGTCAGTCCCGTCTCTGTCAAGCATTAACCCGATTGTCGCGTGGAAGGCCGCATCCAAAAGGCTCGGATGGAGGACAAACTGTTCTTTTGTATGAGAAATAGCTGACGGGAGTGAGAGCTTTGCGAGCACTTTGCTGTCGTTTGCATAGATTTCCGTGACCGCTTTGTGAGCATCCCCGTATTCAATCCCCATCTGTTTGTATGCCTGATAGCAAGCGTCAGGTGTGATCAGACGGCGTGACTCTCTTAATTTGTCAATCTCGATTTTGGCCGGTTCGCCCGCTCGGACAAATGCCGCGCTTCCTTGCGCATAGAGAACGGGCTCTTCTTCCGAGGAAGCCGATTCACTGTAAACCGTAAATCCCATCTCCCCATTTTCTTCGTCATAAAGGCGGAGATACAGTTCTGCGGACTCATCCGCCGCTGTAAACGGACGTATCCATACGACATGTTTCAGACGGACTGTTCCTTCTTCCTTCGTTTCTGCCGCGTGTTCAACGGCCGCCCGGACCATTTCCAGATAAGCCGCGCCCGGTAACGTCCGCTCGTTTTTGACGACGTGATCTTTCAGGAAAAATTCTCCGCCGCTAAAAGAGGACCGAAAACGGACGCCTGACATGTTTGATATATTTTCATGAAGGAGCGGATGCAGCATGCCTGCCCTTTTTTGCGGCAGCGATTCTCTTTTCTCCGCCTTCGGCACCCAATACCGGATTTTTTCAAACGGATATGTCGGCAGGCTGATCCGATTCGGTTTGTTTTCACCGTACAAGAGATTCCAATCCATCGTTCCTCCGCCGGCCCACTTTTCGGCAATCATCCCCAGACTCCCGGAGGAAAGCCATTTATGTATCAAGTCCGGAGCAAGCTCTGCCTGTTTGCTTTTATCGGCTCGGTTCCGCCAGCACCCGCTGACCGTTTTACCCGCCAGAAAGCCCTCCAGCCGCTCTTTGAGCTGTGTCATATTCTGAGCGGTAAACGCAACCCGCTCCTCCATCTGTTCACGGCCGATCTGAAGTGTATACGCCGCATCCTCAAGCGGCAGGCCGGGATGAATAAATGCAGACAGCTTCGCAACATACTCTTTTAGCCGTTCTTCATTCCGGGCTGAAACCGGAAAAATGAATGTCTGTTCTTCTGCCGGTTCAGCCACTGTTCCGTGTGATTCTTCAGGGATAAATTCCTCCAGAATGAGATGCACGTTTGAACCTGTCGCCCCAAAAGAACTGAGGCCTGCACGCCGGGGATATACGGTCTCATTTCCGTTTTCCGTCACTGAGGGCTGCTGCCATTCTTCGGTATGATGCTGGACGTAAAACGGTGATTGTTCAAAATCTAAATACGGATTCAGCTCCTCGGAATGAAGAGACGGCACCAAAGTTTTATGGTGAAGCTGCAGGGCAACCTTGCTTAAGCCGCTGATGCCCGCCGCCGATTCCGCATGGCCGATATTGGACTTCACTGATCCGATCGAACAGAACTGTTTGTCCTGTGTGTACTGGCGGAACGCCTTGACAAGGCCTTGAACCTCAATCGGATCGCCGAGAGAAGTTCCCGTCCCGTGCGCCTCAATATAACTGACCGTGCGCGGATCGATGCCCGCTTTGTCCAGGCATTCTTCAATCAAATCGGCCTGCGCGACAGGGCTCGGCACGGAAATTCCGCTCACTGTCCCCACGTGGTTGACGGCACTGCCCTTTATCACCGCATAAATCCGGTCTCCGTCTTTTACCGCCTCTCGCAGCGGTTTTAATAAAACGGCACCGATTCCTTCAGCCGGTACATAGCCGTCTCCGTCTTTCCCGAATGTATGACAAACTCCGTCTGTTGAAAACATGTCCCATAAACCGTATGTCAGATATTTATTCGGATGCAGCGACAAGTTGACCCCTCCGGCAACCGCCGATTCACATTCCCCGCGCCGAATGCTTTCCGCAGCAAGGTGAACCGCAGTCAGCGAAGATGAACAGACCGTATCGACCGCCATGCTCGGCCCGTGAAAATTGCAAAAATATGAAACTCTGTTTGCGATTTGCGCATAATTAAGAGAAAGCGGGAATACATGATCTTCGGAAGAAGCTTCAGCCCCGACCAACGTATAATCCTTATGCATCACCCCTGCGAAGACGCCGACGCGCTGTCTCTTATTCCGTCCGCGCGCCTCTGCGAGCGACTTTGGCGTATATCCGGCATCCTCAATCGTTTCCCAGCATGTTTGTAAAAACAGCCGTTCCTGAGGGTCCATTGTTTCAGCTTCCCGCGGCGTAATTCGGAAAAATTGGGGATCAAAGCAATCCGGATCATCAATAAATCCGCCCCATTTTGAAATGCTCTTTCCGGAAGGCGACTTTACATTTTCAAACCGGCGCCAGTCCCAGCGAGACTCCGGAATTTCGGTGACACAGTTTTTTCCTTCTTTCAGGTTTTCCCAGAATTCATGAATATTTTCGGCCTGCGGGTAGCGGCCGGCCATGCCGATAATGGCGATATCTTCATCTTGCGGAACACTGCTTTTCCGTCTTCTCTCTGTTTGCGTCTCAACCGGCTTCTCCATTTTTGCCGGAGGCGCGCTGAAATGGCTCCCGTACTGCTCAGTCAGGAAAGCTGCCAGCTCTGCTGCCGTCGTATATTCAAACAGCAAAGTCGGAGAAAGGGTTTCGCCGATTTTTTCGCTGATCGTTTCGACGACGTCAAGCAGTCCGGACGATGTCAGCCCCATTTCATAGTAGCCGACTTGAGAATCAATCTGTTCAAGCGGCTTGCCGATTTTTTCAGCCATCAGATTCATGACATACCGTTCTGCTTCCTCATGCGGGTGTCCGCCTTCAAGCGATGCCGCAACTTCCGGTAAACCGGCTTTTTCAGGAGACTTCTCAGCAGGCTTACGGTCTGTATTGATCAGCTCGGCATCCCGCACGAGCTTGCTTGTGAAATCTTTCAGCTCGGCTACTTTCCGGCCGGATGCGTTAAAAAACTCCAGTGTAATGTAAATGAGCTCCTTTTCCTGCCGAAGCGACGAACGTTTGATTCTCGTGATGCAGCCGCTCTGCAAAGGTTCGGAAGCTGTAAAAGATTCGTAGAAAAGAGGCAGAAACAGCCTCTTTTCCCCATTTAACAGCGATGAGATCAATAGGTTTGCGCCGACGCCGCTTCCGTCAAGAAGAGTCGGATGGAACAAAAACCCCCCGGCCTGTCCCATCGCGTCTATTCCGAGCGATACATCAAAGGTGACGCCGTCCCGCTCCTCAAACACTTCTCCTTCTGCTTTCATATATCCGCTGTGAACCAATTCCTGACTTCTGCATTGTGCATACAGCTCATTTAAATCGATGGTGCGTTCCGCCTCGCGTTTGACAGAGTCAAGATCAAGCGTGTCACTGAAAACTGCGGGTGCCGTCTCGTGCATTTCCGCTTTGACGTAAATACGTTCTTCCGGCTGTACGCGTCCGCCGCTGACCTCAGCCCCTTTTGCGGTAAGTTTCCATCGCCCTTCTTTTACCTTTGTACATTCAACCGTAAGCTTGACGGCGCTGTCTTCTTTCGCAATAAGCGGCTGATATATGGATAAATGGCGCAGCTGAAGCCCGTCGTATGAATAGCCGCGCTCTTTGAAAATCTGATAAAACATATCAATATAAGCCAATCCCGGAAGGACTTTTTGTCCGTAAACGTCATGATGTAAAATAAACGGATTTTTCAGCGATAAAGTGATTTGCTTATTGAAGTTCTTCACGTTAAACCTCCACTTCATAGGTATCCCAGATGTTTGCCGCAGCTTTTTCGTTCGTTTCTTCTTTGCTGTCCGGCGAAATCAGCCGCTTATTTAATGCAGGCGGTGTTAAAGGATGGCGCTTGATTGGGCGCCCTTCGTCTTCCTGCCACGCTTCCACAATGACGTGGGCGTTTGTTCCGCCGTCGGCAAAGCAGTTAATTCCTGCCGCCGGTATTGGTGACGGCCAGTCTGCCAGAGTGCGGCTGAACTGAATATTGGCCTTTTCTCTATCAAAATGTGTATTTTCATGCTCGCCTGATAAAAACGGGATAAAGCTCTTTTCTTTCAGCATGAGAACAACTTTTATGAAACTTGCAATTCCTTCCGCGCAAAGCGGGTGCCCGATGTTCGGTTTCACAGATCCGATTCCGAGCGGGCCGGCGTCTTTTGAACGGTAGACGGATTGAATGGCCTTCAGTTCTAACAGATCCGTCACGACCGTGCCTGAACCGTTCGCTTCAATATGAGTAATGTCTTCCGGCTGTTTTCCGCTTTTTTCAAGAGCCGTCTTCATGACGGATTTTTGCGCTTCCAGACTCGGCGTAGCCGGGCCTGCCGTTCTTCCGTCATTATTGACGGATGCCGCCTTCACTACGGCATAAATAGAATCTCCGTCTTCAATCGCCTGAGACACGGTTTTTAATAGAACCATTCCGACACCCTCGCCCAGCACGACTCCATCGGCGCGTTCGTCAAATACATGGAACGACTGCGCTTTACTTAATATGCCGCGCTGTTCAAATAATTTATGGGTTTCTTCTGATTCAAACAGGCTCACCCCGCCGACGACGGCCGCTTTTATTTCTCCTGTTACAAGAGCCTGCACGGCCATATTCATTCCGACTAAAGCAGAAGAACAAGCCGTATCGAGGACAACACTCGGGCCGCGCATATCAAAATATTGAGAGAGATTGGCGGCCAAATAATTCTGGCCCAGCGCGACGATCGGGTTTTTCGCATCCAGCAGTTTCTCTTCACCCGGTTTGTGACGGCTGCGTCCGCCGAGATACACACCTATTGCTTCTCCCTTTATCTCATCCGGCGTATAGCCAGCGTGATACCACAGGTTAAGGCATTCTTCCAGAGCGGCCAAAGCTTGAGGGTCCATTGCCTTTACATCTTCTTCAGCCAGTAAAAAGAAGTCCGGATCAAATTGATGAATTCCATCAAGCATTCCCGCGTAATAAGGCGTCTTCAAACCCCATCGCTCAGCCGGAACAGGACCGATAGCCGAACGGCCTTCAGCCAAGAGCGACCAGTACGCCTCTAAAGAATCCGCCCCCGGAAACCGGCAGGACATGCCGACGACCGCGATATCTTCCCGGTGAATCTGTTTTCCGGCCGGCTCTTCTTGCACCTTAACGGCTTGTGTTTCAATCACCGGCTCAGCCGGCTTGTTCATAACAGGCTCCGCCGCCAAACCAAACAGTTCCGACAAAACTTCTGTATATCCTTCGAGAAGCCAATTTGCGAAAGATTGAATCGTCGGATATTCATACAGAATGGACGGGTCAAGCGATGCCGAGAGATTCCGGTTGATCCGCTGCAGAAGCTGAGCAAGGATAATGGAGTCCACTCCGTAATCTTGGAATAATACGTCTGTCTCAAGCTGATCCTGGTCAATCCGCAGCTCTTCAGAAAATAATTCTATCAGCCATTCTTCTGTTTTCCTTGTTAATTGAGCGTTGTCTGCGTCAGTATAAGCGGTTTTTTCCGCCGGTTTTACCATAGCCGGACTCATTGGCTGATCCTGCCTGCTCCGCCGCAGGAATCGCTCCGGCTTCCACAGCTTAGGATTCAGAACGGCGGGCAGCACCGGGCCCCTTGCTGATTCAAGAAGTAGACCGTCAAGGAGCTGTAATCCTTCTGCATTCGTGATGCTGTATAGCCCGCTCTCTTTATAAGCTTTGTTCGTTACTTCGCCCATTCCGGTTTCTTTCCAGTTCGGCCACTGAATGCTTACGATCGGCAGCTGCTCTTTGTATGAGTTTGCAAAATAGTCCATATACGCATTGGCCATGGCATAGTCGGCCTGTCCTGCCGAAAGCGCCGGTATCGCAGCTGACACGGAAGAGAACAAGACGAAAAACTTCAGCGGCTCTTCGCTGAGCACACTGTATAACGCCTGAAGCCCGTCTACTTTCGGCTCGAGCACGCGCTGTATGTCTTCATCGGTTTTTCTGATGAATGCGAGCGTCTCTTTATCGGTCACACCCGCGCAGTGAACCACGCCGCCGATAGGTCCGAGCGTCTGTTTTATCTGACTCAGTTCCTGTCTCAGCCCGGCTTCATCAGCTAACGGGACTGACAATACCTTCACTTGTACACCTTTGGATTCCAAGTCGAGAACAGCTTCAATTTTCGCTTTTACAGAAGCCGTCACCCCATTCAGTCCGCCCGTCCACTCACTTCGCGGCGGAAGGGTCTCACGGCCTGTGAGCACCAGTTTTTTCACTCCGTAATGTTCGGCAAAATGGCGTGCGCATAAAAGGCCGATCCCCCTCGTACCCCCGGTGATCAGAAGCACATGGTTGTCCGGAAAATCAATTCTTTCACCTTTCATATCCATGTTTTCTGAGCCGCTTAATACAGCGCGGTAGCGCAAGCCGTCCCTCCGGCAAACTTCCGCGTCATCAGTGCGGGCATGAAACTCATCGGCAATCTGCTTCGCCAGTTTGTCATCCGAAAGCGCTCCTTCAAGGTCGAGATGCCTTGAAGACAGGTGACCGTACTCGTATGCCAGCATTCTGTACAGACCGGCCCGTTTTGCTCCTGTTGTTTGATTGGCTTCTTTATCTAGTGACTCAAGGTCTTTCGTGACACAAAGCAGTGTCATCCCTTCTTTATGCCCATGCTCAATCAATTGCTGAAGCCATTTGATACCGGTCATATCTTCAGAAGCTTCTTCTTTCGCTGCGCCGAGAAGGTCGATAACGCCGCCAAACGCCTGCCAGTCATATTCACCGGTAAGGTCTGATGCGGTGATGATACGGTGATTCGGCATATGCGCTGCGATCTCTTCTGCGAGATTGATCGTGTCCCCGCCTGTCAAAATCGCAACGGAACGTGCGCACGGTTCACCCAGTTCGAGCGGGCTCGGTTCCCATTGTTTCGTCAGAATACGTTTCATCCGTTCCTCTGTATGGACCTTCTTTTTGTCAGGATTCTCAGGCACCCAATACGTGTCTTTTGCGAACGGATAAGACGGAAGACTGAGTAAACGCGGCGTACCCTTTTCATACAGCCGGTTCCAATTCAATACGCCGCCTTTCACCCATACCTCTGCCAGCTTGGCGAATTTGCCTTTTTTAATCCAGGCGTCAATGACGATGTCCATATCTTCATCTGCCGTGAACAAGGCAAACGTATCTTTATTGCGATGAGACTGGCCGGTATACAGCCCGGCGATGTTTTTCTCATTTTTTGTAAATTCTTCCAGCTTTGTTTCCAATTCCGCCATCGTCGCTGTAAGAATGGCTAAGCGCTCTTCCATTTCGTCCCTTCCGGTTTGCAGCGTATAAGCGACGCCCGCCAAGTCTTGATCTGTATACGGCGTTTGACGGATCGCTTTTTGCAGCTGCTGCGCCTGTTCAAACAATTTTTCTTTTGATTTGGCGGACAAAAGGATGATTGCCGGATTTTCCGGACTGTGCTCAGGCTGAGCGGCTGCTTTCGGGACATACTCTTCAATGACGATATGGGCGTTGACCCCGCCGATGCCAAATGAGCTGACCCCGGCCCGGCGCGGAATGGCATTTCCGTTTCTATCTTTTGCTGCCGTCCATTCCTGATTTTCCCGCACGATGTAGAAAGGACTGTCATCGAGCTGAATGTACGGATTGATCGTCTCGCAATGCAGGCTTTTCACCAGCGTTTTGTGCTTCATTTGCAAAAGCACTTTCATGACGCCTGATACTCCCGCGGCAAGCTCTAAATGGCCGATATTGCTTTTGACCGAACCGATGCCGCAGCGGTGACCGAAGACTTCAGGCTCTTGATTTGTTTTCGCCAGCTCGTGAAACGCCGCTTTCAAACCGTTTATTTCAATCGGGTCGCCCAATTCCGTTCCTGTACCGTGCGCTTCAATATAAGTGACGGTGCTCGGGTCCACTCCCGCTTTCCGGTATGCTTTCACCAATAAATCAGCCTGCAGTTTCGGATTCGGCGAGGTTAACGTATTCGCCCGGCCGCCGTGGTTTTCAGCCGTACCGCGGATCACGCCGTAAATCGGATTGCCGTCACGTTCTGCATCTGTCAGTTTCTTCAGCATCAGAATTCCCGCGCCTTCTCCTCTGACATACCCGTTGGCATCTTTGGAGAAGGTTTTGCATTTTCCGTCTTTGCTGAGCATGCCTGCTTTGCTGTAGCTGATATGCGCTTCTTCCGTCAGAATCGTGTTGATTCCCCCGGCAATCGCCATGTCGCATTCTCCGTTTTCTATAGCGGATACCGCCCGGTGAATCGCCACAAGCGAGCTTGAACATGCCGTTTCAATCGGCTCACTTGGCCCGTGAAGATTTAACAAATAGCTCAAACGGTTCGGACCTATGGAAGGAATCATGCTGCCTGTCGCCGCATGTCCTTCCGGCGCAAGACCTGCCCTTGTGAACAAATCTTTATAACCGGTATTTCCGGTGCCGATAAAGACGCCCGTATTTGTGCCGGAAAGGCTTTCCGGCTTACAGCCCGCATCTTCTATCGCCCGCCATGCATAAGTCAATAACAGCCGCTGCTGCGGATCTAAATATTGGGCTTCCCGCGGTGAAATCCCAAAGAACAGCGGATCAAATTCAGCTATTCCGTCGATAAAGCCGCCCCACTTGATATTCGTTTTGTTCCCTTCAAGATTCGGGTCGCCATCAAACGCTTGCCAATCCCAGCGTTCTTTCGGAATGGTTGTGATCGAATCCTTTCCTTCTTTCAAATTGCGCCAAAATTCCTCTATATCCTTCGCGCCCGGGAATCGGCCGCTGATTCCGACAATGGCAACCGTATCCAAGCGGCGCGGCTCTTGTGTCGCTGCCGCAGCGTTCATTACCGTTGCGAAGCGCTTTTTCCGCTGCATTTTCGATTTTTGGGCTTTTGGCTGCTCTTTTTTCGGAGACTCTTTCTTCTTTTCGCCGAAACGGCCCGGATGCTCTTTTGCCAAATATCCGGCGAGACCGCTGATCGTTCCGTACTCAAAGAAAATCGTCGGCGCCAGCTCCAGCTGATACGCTTCATTTAATTGATTCGTAAAGACGGTAAAGGATACGGAATCAAAACCGTATTCACTCAATTCCGTATCTGTCTCAATGTCCTCACGGTCTACTTTTAAAATGCCGCTTACCATGTCTGTCAAAGCGGTCTGAAGCGTTTGAAGAGATTCTTCTGCATCGTGTTTTTCTTCCGGCTGAGAAGGAAGGCCGGCTTCTGCCTCATCCGTCAAATACTCTGCTAAACTGCGGATCGTCCCGTGTTCGAAGAAGATCGTCGGCGCCAGTTCCAGCTGATACGCTTCATTTAATTGATTCGTAAAGACGGTAAAGGATACCGAATCAAAACCGTATTCACTCAGTTCCGTATCAATATCAATCTCGTCTTGGCCGACTTTTAAAATTGAACTGACCAATCGGATAAGCGCACCGTGCCATTTGTCTCCCGAAACGGCGGATACAGGCTCTATTTTCTCCACCTGCGGCTTTTCAGTTTCAGAAACGGATAGGAACGACTGTTTTAATTTTGCTGCGTGTCCTTCAGCTGCTAAAAGCTGCGGCTTTTCCTGAGCCATTCCTTCATAAAAAGCAGCCAGGCCTGACGCCTTTTGAAGCGGAACCATGCCGAAAGCTTTTTTCATCATTCTCTCCGTCTCGTCTCCCGCCTGCATACCGCCATCTTTCCACAGCGTCCAGTTAAAGGCGACCGTTTTTCCGTGCCGCAGGCCATTCTCCGTAAGGGATTGCCTGTAAGCGGCGTACGCATCCATAAACGCGTTGCCTGCGGCATAATCAGCCTGCCCGATATTGCCGAGAATGCCGGAAACACTGGAGAACAATACGAAAAAGTCAAGATTGCAGTCTTTGCTGGCTTCATCTAAATAAGCGGTTCCGATCACTTTCGGATCAAGCACTTCCCTGAACTCTTCCTTCGTTTTTTGCAGCAGGAAGCGGTCTTGTATCACTCCCGCAGCGTGAATAATTCCGTTAAGCTTTCCGAAATCCGCCGTAATCTCTTTTATCAGCGCTTCATTTTCCCGCCGGTCTGCCGCATTCAGCTTTTTGTAGACGACATTTGCGCCCGAGTGCTGAAGCATAGCAAGCTCACGCTGTTTGGCTTCTGTCAGATTTGAGCGGCCGGTCAGAATGATTTTCGGGTGTTTAACGCGACCTGCGATTTCTTTTGCGAACATCAACCCCAGGCTTCCTGTCCCTCCGGTAATCAGATATACGCCTTCGTCCTTCCAGACGGTGCCGCCCCCTGCGGGATGCACTTCTTCCCAAGCCTTCACATACCGTTTGTCTCCTTTATAACGGATATGTTTATCATGCGGCCGATGACTGTCGTTTTTCAGTTTTTGAGCGACAGCCGGCATTTCACCGATTGATTCCATTTCGATGAGCTGACAGTCAAGTTTTCCGTATTCCAGCTCGGCTGTTTTTAACAAACCTGTTAACCCCGCAAACAATTGCTGGCTGCCGTCTGCTGAAATAACGGTCTGAATCAGAATGCGGCCCTGCCTTTTTTCGCTGATGATCCGCCGGATGTGTTCGGCGATTGTCTGCGCGTAGCTTTGGAAGCGTTCAGCGGCTGTTTCACCCTCACCTTCTGCAATCAGCAGTTCGGCGTCTTTCAGGCCGGATGCCGCTTCATCTTTTATACGGCAGGCATCTTCACAAAGTATGATCAAATGCTCATCAGCATGGACAGAAGCTTTCTCGGATGCGGCAGCTTCTTTCCAGACCGGTGCAAACAAGACCTTTTCCGAGCCTGATAGCCGCTGAGCCGATTCTGCATCGCCTTCAAGCACTCTCGTAGAGAATCCTCTCACCTTCACGCAAAGCGCTCCTGTTTCGTCGAACAGGTCAATGTCGGCTTTCTGCACGGAATCACCGGTTTGATATCCTTCATTGAAGCGTGCATGCGCCCGCATAATCGGCGTGCATGCTTTGACGACTTCAAGATATTCCAGCGCAAACGGCAGAATCAGTTTTTGTCCGGAAAACTCCTGCATAATGCAGATCGTCGCCGTCTGAATAGCCGAATCAATGATGCTCGGATGAAGCGTAAATTGTCCGTTCGTATGAGAAACAGAATCCGGAAGCTGTATGTCCGAAAGCACTTCTTTCTCGCCGATAAAGGCGGACTTAATGCCTTGGAAGGCTTTTCCGTGGAACATCCCCCTGCTCCGGCCTTCCCGATAAAAGACCGCCGGATCAAGAATGTCCGCTGTGCATCTGTTTTGTATGGCAGAAAGGTCTCTCTCAGGCTCTCGTTCAGCCTTTATGATTTCGGCACGCCCTTGGCTGTGCAGCACTTCTTCATCGTCAGCGTTTATGCTGTAAATGTCATATGAGATGATGCCGTCCTCTTCAGGGAACAGCGCAATATGGACCTGGCGCTCTTGTTCGTGAACGACGATCGGTTTCATCCAGACGGTATGATGGAGCGTTATTCTGTCTTGGTCTTTTAATAAGCCGCCAAGCGCCCGTTTTACCGCTTCATAAGACATTTCCAAATATGCCGCTCCCGGCAGCACAGCTTTTTCCCTGACCACATGATCCTTCAGGAAAAATTCTGAGCCTGTAAACCGTGAGCTGAACCGCTGAACGGCCAAATCTGACGTATTTTGCTGCACGAGCGGGTGTGAAACTGAGACTCCGGTGTGTGCGGCAGATGTGTTCTTTTCTGCTTTTTTCGGCCAGTACGGCTCCTTTGCAAACGGGTAGACCGGCACGCTGATTCGTTTCGGATGCTTGTCTTTGTAAAGCTTGTGCCAATTAATGGCGACACCTTTACTCCACATTTCACAGAGCTTCGGTCCTTTTCCTTTCGCAAGCCATTTCTCAATGAGTTCAGCGCTGTCATCATCATCAGAAAGCCAGGCAATATCTTTCGCCTGCTGTTTTTCTCCTCTGAAGCAGCCTGTTACAGCCGGCTTATCATTGATAAAATCGGCAAGCTGCCGCTTCAGCTCCGCAGTGCCGCTTGTGATAAAGGCCGCGCGCTCTTCCATCGCTTCCCTTCCGACTTGGAACGTGTAGGCAAGATCAGCGAGGTCGGCGTCCGTTTTTCTTTCCAGAAAAGCCAGCAGCTGTTTTGCGTACTCCTTCAGGCGATCTTTTTTTCTGGCAGACAACGGAATGATGAACGGACCGGCAGCGTCTGCTGCTTCAGATGCATCCGGATATTGTTCAAAAATCGCGTGTGTGTTTGTTCCGCCAAGACCGAAAGAGCTTAAAGCCATGCGGTGCGCTGTGTTCTCACGGGTTAACTCTTTCTTTTCTTCCGCTACGTAAAACGGAGAGTCTTCTAAATGAAGATTCGGGTTCGGCTCTTTGTAATTGATGCTCGGCGCGATTTCCTGATGATATAAGCTCATGACAACCTTGATGCAGCCCGCCATTCCGGCCGCTGTATCCAAATGCCCGAGATTTGTTTTGACTGAACCGATGCCGCAGTATTGTTTTTTATCTGTATATCGGCCGTACACCGATTGAAGTGCGGACAGTTCGATCGGATCGCCGAGTTTTGTTCCTGTGCCGTGAGCTTCGACGTACGCGATCGTTTCGGGATGGATGCCCGTCTGATCAATGACCTTCTGAATGACCTCAGCCTGTCCTTTGACGCTCGGCGCATAAAATCCGACCTTATCCGCTCCGTCGTTATTGACGCCGATTCCGCGCAGCAGCGCATAAATATGGTCGCCGTCTTTAACGGCATCAGACGCTTTTTTCAAGAGCACGGCGCCGGCTCCTTCACCGCCGATCATTCCGTCAGCAGCCGCGTCAAACGCTTTAATATGCCCGTCGCTTGAAAAATTCAGCCCCGGCTGATGAACATATCCGGCGCTTGATTCCGTATGAAGGGTCGCACCGCCGACAAGGGCGTACTTGGCTTCGCCGGACTGCAGGCTTTGAAAAGCCGAATGCAGGCCGATTAACGAAGATGAGCAGTTGGCATGGACAAAATAGCTCGGCCCTTTCAACCCGAGTTTATGAGAAATCATCGTCGGAATCGTACCGCTTTGGGCAAGCACCCATGACACGTAGCCATCCGGCGTTTCCAGCTGTGCTGTCGTCTCCTCCGGCAGCAGGCTGCGGTAAGAGTTAGTGCTGGCAGACATATACACGCTTGTTTCCGGAATTTCTTTGGAGATATATCCCGCATCCTCGATTGCCTTCCATGAATGGAGCAAAAGCATTCTCAGCTGAGGGTCCATATATTCCGCATCTTTCGGTGAAAAGCCGAAGAAACCGGGATCAAACATTTCTTTCCCCTCTAAAACTGATTTAGCCGGAACGAAGCCGGGATGATCAGCCAGTTCTTCAGAAATACCGGATCGGCGGAGCTCTTCTTTTGAAAAGAAGGTGATGCTTTCTTTGCCTTCTTTGATGTTATTCCAAAATTCATAATGATCTTTCGCTCCCGGAAATTCACAGGATATACCGATAACCGCAAGGCTGTCCTTGTAATAATCGGGAAATTCTCCGGCCGGGTGTTCCCGGTCTTCTGTATTCACTTTCTTTTGCGGCACAGGAGCCAAAACGGCTTCTTTCGGTTTTTGTTCTATGATGTACCGGCTGATGTCTTTTACCGTCGCGTATTCAAACAGCTCCGTTACGCTGAATTCACAATCCAGTTCCTGCGTCATCCGGTCAGTGACAGTCACGGCAAGAAGCGAATCTCCCCCCGCATCAAAAAAGCGGTCATCAAGCTCTATATCTTTGCTTTTCAATACATCCTGCCAAATCGCCAGTACCGCCTGCTGGATATGAGATGATGAAAATGTTTGTGTGTCCGGCTGCTTTTCCGTCAGATCGCGCGCAGCAAGAAGCTTGCGGTCCACTTTTCCGTTCGGTGTGAGCGGAAGCTCTTCAAGACGGATAAAAGAAGCTGGCGTCATATAGGCCGGCAGCGCTTGTTTCAAATGATTGCGCAATTCCTTTGCAGACGGAAGCGGCTCTCCGTTTTTCAGAATATAAAACGCGCAAAGCTTTTCATTTCCGGAGTGATTGTTCACAACCACTACGCTTTCCTGTACGGCCGGATGGGCATTCAGCCGGCTCTCAATATCTCCGGGTTCAATCCGGTAGCCGCGGATTTTGACTTGGGTGTCCATCCGTCCCATGTATTCAATGCGGCCGCCGGGGAGAAAACGCGCCATATCGCCTGTTTTATAAAGCTTTGATCCCAGTTCGAGCCGGTGGCTGACGAAAACTTTATCTGTCAGCTCAGGCTTGTTGAAATACCCTCTTGCCAATCCGTCTCCCGCAATACAAAGTTCTCCCGGCACCCCTTCTAAAACAGGGTTGAGACCGGAATCCATAATATACACACGGGTATTGGCGATCGGGCGCCCGATCGTAAGCGCGCTCTCATTTTCCGTGATACGCTGCACCGCGGACCAGATTGTCGTCTCTGTCGGCCCGAACATATTCCAAGCCTCACTTTTCGTATCGAGAAACTGCTGCTTCAATTGTTCGCTGAGCGCCTCTCCGCCGCAAAGGATTTTCACTTTTTCTTCATTTGACCATCCGGAATGAAAAAGCATTTTCCATGTAAACGGCGTCGCCTGCATGATCGTCGGTTTGTACTCTTGAATCAGCTCTTTCAGCTTCCGTGCGTCTTTTGTGACTTCTGTCTTACAGATGTTGCACTCCGCTCCTTTGATTAAAGGAAGGTACAGCTCCAGTGCCGCGATGTCAAAGCAATATGTCGTGACGGCAAGCAGTTTGTCTTCGGACGAAAGCCCCGGTTCATGCGCCATCGAGATTAAGAAGTTGGTCAGCGCCCGGTGCGGAATCATGACACCTTTTGGTTTGCCCGTGCTGCCCGACGTGTAAATGACATACGCCAGATCGTCAGGTGTCACTAACCGCTTCAGCGACGTTCTTTCCGCGGCTGTACTTTCAATATGAGACCAATCGCGGTCAATGGCAGTTGTCTGCACGCCTCCCCAGTTCAAAGAGTGCTCTAAATCAGCTGTCGTCAGGCACATTGAAATCCTGCTGTCGGTGATCATATATTCCAATCTGTCAGCGGGATAAGAAGGATCAAGCGGCACATACGCTCCCCCGGCTTTTAAAATGCCGAGAAGGCCGACAGCCATATGCAATGAACGGTCTGTATAAATGCCGATGAGATCATCAGGGCCTGCACCGTGCGCCTGCAAATAGAGCGCCAGCTTCGTGCTTTTTTCATCAAGCTCACGGTACGTCAGCCTTTGCTGTTCATACACGACCGCACAAGCGTCCGGTGTTTCTGCCGCCTGACGTTCGAATAATTCATGGAAGCAGGCATCCGGATATTCACGGCTTGTCTCATTCCAAGTCTTAAGAATCATGTGCTCCTCTCTTTTTGTCATGAGAGAAACGTTCTCAAGCGGCATATCCGGATTCGCCGTCAAAGCTTCAGCAGCCTGTACAAAATGGCTGAAAAGCCTGGCCGCCCCTGCTTCGTCGAATAATTCGGTGCTGTATTTAATCGTAAGATCCATGCCTGATGCTTCTTCCCACATTTCAAAAACAAGATCATATTCCCCCTCCTGATGAATGTCTTTTACAAACTCACAGGAGAATTCCTTGTATTCATCAAGCTTCGATTGATAGCTCGAATGCTGCAGAAAGTTCTGATAGAAAAAGGCATTGCTGAAAACAGGCGAACCGTTCTGCCGGGGTTTCGCATGCACATCACGCACCATTTTCGGGAACGGATAAAATGAGTGATCCAGTCCGTCCAGAACGGCATCCTGCACCTTTTGAACAAAGTCAGCAAATGTTTCTTTTCGTCCGGCTCTGCTCCGTATGGGAAGCATGTTGAGGAAATGGCCGACCACTCCGTCAAAGCGTTCTTCGGGTCTGACCATTGCAGGCATGCCTGTCACAATATCTTCCTTATCCGTATATTTGCTTAAAAGCACCATGTAACAGCTCAGCATGACGGTAGACAAATGAATCGAACGGGATGCGGCAAACGCCGTTATATTATTCAGCAGCCGTTCGGGAAGACGGCGTGTCAGCGTATCTTCTGTAAACTCCGGAACACTGCTGTCCGTGCGCATCGGCGGAAGCTGAAGGTCAGGCAGATCGCCCCCAAGCTGTTTCATCCAGTAAGCGCGGTCAGTTTTGCTTTCTTCCCCCGCTAAATACCGCTTTTCCCAAGCCGCGAAATCGGGATGAATGCCGGGAACGGCGGCCGTAAACTCTTCTTTTCCCTCCAGCAGCGCCTGATAACGATCCAGCAGACTGTGAATAAATGTAATGGATGAAATGCCGTCAAATACGATGTGGTGAATGACCGTCAAAAGATAATGTTCCTCGGCGGATTTTGAAAGCAGCTGCACGCGCAGCAAAGGCCCGCCTTCTTTGACAAACGGCTCTTTCACTTTTTTCCGTATCAGAGCGGATATTTGTGATTCATTGACGTCAGAAATATCTTCTTCCGAGAATACAAAAGGATTTGCCGCTTCTCTGAAATAAAACCCGCCGTCTGTTTCATTCACCGCGCTTTTGAGCATCGGATGCTGCTTTAATACGAACTGAAACGCCTGTTTCAGTTTCTCTTTGTCGATTCCGGATGTGAATCGGAAACAGAGCGGGACATGGTATGCAGTCGTTTCAGGCGACAATTTTTGCAATGTCCACAGCCCTTTTTGGATTTCTGAAAGCGCTGGCGCCGTTTGCCGTCTCTCCCGTTCTGCCGGCGGTTCGGCTTTTTGGGAATGATGCTCCGCTGACATGTTTGCCGCTTTTTCAGCAGTATAAGCCGCTAAAGCGCCAATCGTCGGGTTTTTATGCAGCTCTCTTGCCGTCAGCCGGATGTGATACGTTTTTTCAATTGATCTGGCGAGTTTCATCATCTTGATGGAATTGACGCCAAGACTTTGAAACGGCGTATTTGGATCAACGAGCTCATCTGCGATGGAAAGTTCCTCTTTCAGAAAACGGATAAAATCCCGTTCAATATCTTTCTCTGCAGAAGCCGTGTCTGAATTGCCGACTTCTTGTCTGTTATTATGTAAAGAATCAAATTGCCCTTGTTCGAATGAATGTTTCAGCTGAGTGCGCTGGATTTTCCCGATCGCCGTCTTAGGAATGTCTTCTTTTGCGACCGGAAGCAGATAATCAGGGGTAACGCCGATTCTCTGTGTCACGTGCTGGTGAATGTGATGAAGAAGCTTCGTCATGCGGTTCTCATCCAACGGAACAGATGTCACAAAGAAAATCGCCAGCTCATCTGTCGTGCTTTGATTCGGCCGGACGGCGCATGCCGCTGTATAAGACGTTTCAATTTCCGGCAATTCCTCAACGGCTGATTCAATGGCATGGCTGTAATAATTCACACCGTTGATAATGATGGCATCTTTCGTGCGCCCCGTTATCGTCAGGCGGCCTTCACGCAGAAATCCGAGATCTCCCGTTTCAAACCAGCCGTCTTCTGTAAAGACACTCTCATTTAAGTCCGGGCGCTCATAATATCCGCTCGTTACAGTCAGACCGGACACTTGGAAGCGGCCGATTTCTCCTTCTTCCACCACTTGATTGCGGTCATCCGTAATTCTCATATTAAATCCCGGGATCGGCAGACCGATCTCGACGAAACGATCGTCGTCACTCGTGTTTTCCAGTGTAAACTCATCTGAGAAAATAACGCCCGAAGACGTTTCGGACATTCCCCATGCGGGACGGATGGCATTAGCCGGCAGACCGTGCGGCTCTAAAAGCTCCATAATTCTGCGTCCGACTTTCGCAACCGCGGCCTCCCCGCCGTTCAGCATGTAACGCATGGAAGATAAGTCCCATTTCCGCGTTTGAATCTCTTCTGCAAAATCGGCAAGCAGTCCAAAGGCAAAATTGGGGGCCCACGTGACCGAAGCGCGGTAATGATCAATCAGGTCGAGCCATTTTAAAGGGTCCATCAAAATGGATTCGCTCGGTATGTTGATTTCCTCACATCCGAGATAAACATCACGCAGATGAAGCATTCCGATGCCGCCGACGTGGTCAAAAGGCATCCAGTTAAACGTGACATCCTCACTTGTATAGCCCTGCATCTGAATATTTCCTTTGACCATGCAGACGATGTTTTCATGGCTGAGCATCACGGCTTTCGGCGTGCCCGTGCTTCCCGAGGTCAAAAGCAGCATCGCCAAATCTTCCGGACGGGGATGATGACAGTCCGTATCCATTTCGTGCGCACTGAGATCTTCTGCCGCCAAAGCGCAAAACCCGGAAAGCTCCTGCTCCTCCGCCCATTCAGTCATCTCCGGCAGCACGTCACGGCTTGTGATGACATACGGCTGATTCAACAGCATCCAGGCATCTTTCAGTTTTTGCGTCCCGCTGTTCATTTCTGTATAAGCCGGAGCGGCCGCAAGCGGAACCGGGATCGCTCCTAAAAAAACACAGCCCCAAAAAGCAGGAATCAGCTGGGAATTGTCACTGAGCTGTAATATGACTTCATCCTGAGCCTTCACTCCTGATTGGCGGAGCCCTTTCACAATCGAAAGAGCGATCTTTTTCAGGCCGCTGTAAGTCTGGTACACTTTGGTGCCGTCAGGCTGAATATATGTGATGCCCTTTTGATCTCCCGCTGCCGCGGCGGTTTTGTGCAGGATTTCAGGAATCGTCATCGGCTGATCCGCTGAAAGCCGCAATGATTTTCCATAGCTGACAGATGGCTTGAGTAACCCGCTTGCCTTCATATCACTTTTCATAGAGCTGCCTCCATTTCATCTGTATGTAAGATGTATGTCTTATACTCCGTACATCGTCGTGATTCGTTTTTTCACTTCATCATCATGAAACGTCTCATCGTGCATGATTAACTCCTTCTCAATGACGGCCGGAAGCTGCTCGCGAAACGGCGTCACCAAGTGCCTTTTCAATGTAATTAAAGAGTTTCTCGGTTTTTCCGCAAGCTCACGGGCCAATTCCTGCGCATAGTCTAGTACTTCCTGCCGCGGAAGCACCGGAAAAGGCACCCCTCTTTTCTCCAGGTCACCGCCGCGGTAGTGGCCGCCGTTTAACAGCATTTCATGGCCGAGGCTTGCCCCAAGCTTCTCCGGAACGATAAAGGTAGCGCCCATTCCGGGGGTGAAACCGTATTTCATAAAGTTTGCGGTATACACGCTTTCTTTGCTTAAAATGACAAAATCACTGAAAAGCCCCATGACAAACCCGCCTCCGATTCCGTGGCCCTGCATGGCGGAAATGACGGGAATATCACATTCCAGCGCCAAAGAGTACATGCGGTCTTCCGTAAACTTCGTGATGCCCTGCTGAATCCTGAGCAGGCCTTCCTGTGTGCCTCCGGAAGCAAAGTAATGGCCGTATCCTGTTAAAATCACAGCTTTATAGACTGACGATTTTTTTATACGGGTGAATGCTTCCATCAATCCATCCGTCAGTTCTTTGGAGAAGGCGTTTTTATGGGCTTTATCCTGCATTGTCACTTGGATAATATCCGGTTCAATTTCGAGCAGTTCAACTGCGGCGTTCGGCATGATATCCTCCTAACTGTTCTCCGTTTCCCAAGGAAGCCGCCCCGTTTCTGCATAACGGAAGATGGCTGATTGGTTATCCGGATCTGAAAACATCGCTTGATTTTCGGCTAGAGCAATGGATTTCGAACGATGAACAAGGTCGTTTAAGGAATCTATGTATTTTTTATAGCGGATGACTGCTTTTTTCGACAGTGGACGAAGGCGCAGCAAATGCTTTCTCAGCTCTGTTGCTGAGTCCGGGACGCATACGTCACAAAGTCCCCATTCAAGCGCCTGGCGTGCCGGCACGGGCTTTGTCATAATCGTCATATAATGCGCCTTTTGAAATCCGATTCTTTGAATTAAAAACGGCAGAACGCAGGCCGGATAAAGTCCGAATAACAGTTCAGATAAACTGAACGAAGCACTCTCCTCTGCAATGACGATATCGCACGCGGCGGCAAAACCGACACCTCCCGCATTTACTTTTCCGCGGACGCGGGCGATTGTGATGTACGGCCCGGATTTTAATGCCAGCCACAAACGGTAAAGCGGCTCCTGCGATTCAGCATGCTGCATTCCCTGCCTCATTTTCCGGTACATCTCATCAAAATCCGCCCCGAAACAAAATACCTCCGGCTGCCCTTCAAGCACTACGGAGGTCACGGAGTCTTCACATTCAGAAAGAACGTGCAGGCATTCCTCCACTAAACGCTCATTAATCGTATTGTTGGCTTCAGGCCGATCAAAGGTGATGAAGCAGACATTTTGCTGAAAACGGACGTTTATCGTTTCATAGGTCACGATATCCACCTGTATTTCCGATGAAATTCCGTGATTTCTTCCAAATACAAACGAGGGCTTCCGGCATGATGGTCTAAAATGTTCGGAATCATATTCATATCCAATTTGACATTCCGGGTTCCGAACTTCACCAGACCGCTGCCTTTAAACAATTCTTCATACTCCTCCATGGACAGCCTGTACCTGTTGTTCAGGTGCTCTTCTATTTTGAAAGAATGCTGCCGCGTTTGTCCTTCAGGCGTCACAACGCCGCTGTAAAATTCTGAACAGCACCCGGAGCCGTACGAAAAACAGCCGATCCGCTTAGAAGTGTCGAATGCCCCTTGGTCAATCGTGCTTGCAAGAGCCAGTAAAGAGGCTGCCCCCATAATATTTCCGACTCTTTGGCAATAGCGGAGCCCCGGCTCTACTCTGGTTTGAAAATCCTGTTCGATTTCAGCGTTTTTCGCTTTTGCAAGCTTGCGCATCATCGTCCGGTGGGCCCCTTTGACCATGCCGCCAAACGGTGTATGGAAGGCAAGATAGTGAAACGTCTCTTTGTAGTCAGCGCCCGGCACACGGTTTTTGTACTCGCGAAAAGTCTGTTCACAGCAATCGAGATAAGACATCAATGACAAGTCGGCGTCACCGGCTTCACTGTCCGGGATCGGACGGCATGTATCCATCACCTCATAGCCGTAATAGCCGTTGGCGCCCGCATCCGCCTGAAATACGATTGGATTTTCACCGATCAATAAGGCGACGGCACCCGCTCCGGCGCTCGGTTCTGCGTAAGACCAATCCTCGCTTAACGCATCACCGCCTTCGGCAATTAAAAACCGGGAAATATCCGTCGCGACGACAAGCGCCTTCGCTCCGGGGGATGTCTGCGACAAAATAAAATTAAGCGCCATCTGCAAGCCCGCCGTTCCTGAATAACAGGCTTGCTTCAGTTCAAATAAACGGCAGTTCCGGTTGAGGCCTAAGTAATCATGAATATATGTACTGAGTGATTTTCCGAAATCGATGCCGGACTCCGAGCAGGTAATCAGCAACTCGATTCTGTCTTTTTCAGCCTCTGTCAATCGGTCGATAATCGGCTTTGCCGCGTTAACGCCGAATGTGACGGGGTCTTCGTACGGAAGAGCCACCGCTTTTTCTTTCATCAGTAAATTCTCAAATCTGGCAGGGTCTAAGTTTCTGTACTCCGCCAGCTGCATGACATCAAGGTATGCTGTCCCGCCAAACACATTTATCGCTTCTATTCCGGCAGCCGCCATGAACTTCGCCTCCAATATGAATTTTGAGTTTCCGATTATTTCACCGTTTTATCAGACAGCCTGTACCTTTTCATAAAGCTTTGCCGCCAATTCGCCAATGTTTGACACTCCCGTCAGCTCAACACGCGGGATCTGCAGTGATAATTCTTCAAGCATCATCGTGATAATTTCGGCGCGGTCCACTGAATCCGCCCCCAGATCAACTAACCGGTCTTCCTGTGAAAGCTGTTCGCCTTCTAAATCAGGCAAAACCTCGTAGATTGTGTTCTGCAGCAATTCAAAGATTTTTTCTTTACTCATTGTCAGTTCCTCCCTGTTTCATCTTTTATGAATATTCCATGTTTTCAATCTATCATTTCGTCTTGTCAACACGTTTGCAAAAATGAACCTAACTTCTGATTCAAAAGCGAGGCCGTCTCTTCCATAAGCCGCATGCCGATATCATCGGCATGGCGGTTTTTCCAGGACTCCAGCTCCGTACCTTTCACCCATTGATTAAAGGCACCTAATGCCGGGCCGCAATGAATCTGGAAGTCTACCTTGGCCTCCGGGTCTCCTTTAATTGCCGAAGCAGAACTTTGCCTGAAATACCATTTGAATATGAGCGCCATTTTCTGTTTCGGATTCCGTTCGGCTTTTGAAATGTCTTCATTCGAATAATGAGCCTTCACTTTGTCATAAATACTGCTTACACTTGCCTTAAAATACTTCTCTTCTATTTGTCTGAGTGTCTTTTCATCAATTTCTTCAATTGAGCGGTGACGCTGATACAGTTCATGCAGCTTAGAGGCGCGGGTCGGAAAGAACAGCCCTTTCTTTAATACCTGCACCTTGCTGCCTGATTCAAACATATCGCCGGCCGGCGCGTAGGCCGTGTCCTGTACATTCATCTGCTGCAGGAGGTCCTTTACGAGGCCGCTCGTCGCTGCCTCAACGGTGCATTGGTTAATAGATCCGGTCACAATAAAATCAGCGCCGAGCATCAATGCGGCCATGGCAGCCTCAGGCGTTCCGATTCCCCCTGCGGCTCCGACGCGGACGGTTTTGCCGTATCGGTATTTTTTCATCATGTCATCTCGTAAACGGATGATCGCCGGCATGAGACTGTAAGCAACTCCGCCGTCAGTGTGGCCGCCTGAATCAGCCTCTACGCAGATGTCATGCGCAACGGGTATTTCTCTCATCAGACTTGCTTCTTCAGCGGTAATTTTGTTTTCGGCTGCAAGTTTCTGCAGAATGTGATCAGGCGCCGGGCTGAGAAACGCTTCCGCTACTTCCGGACGGGACAGCTTGGCGATAATCCGCTGACGCGCTATTATTTGTCCGCCGGCACCGCGTTTTAACCCCTTAGCGCGAAACCTTACTAAAGCGGGAGTAACCGTTAAAAACGCTGATGCTTCCAAGTTCTGAACCCCATGCTTCAATAAAAGATCAATCATTTTTTCTTCTGAATCTGTATGCTTCATGTTATGTACAATATTTATGCCGAAGGAACCGCCGTCACGAAGCTCATGCTGAATTGACAAAATGGCGTCCTCGACGTGCGCGATGTTCAAACCGCCCGTTCCGAAAAAACCCATCAATCCTTTTTCGGCCAGTTTGACGACCATTTCCTTCGAAGAAATTCCGCGGTACATGCCGCCGGCCAAGTAGGCGTATTTCAATTGATAATCGCGCTTAAACTCTTCATTTCCTAAAGACGCCGCCGTAATTGAGCTTTTTCCAGTCTCAGCCGGGACTTTGATTTCATCTGTTATCGGCTCCGCTTCAGCCGTAATTCTTTGAATCAGCCCCGTCAGCACTTTTCCGGGACCGATTTCCTCAAAGCTCATGTTCTTTCTTCCCATTAAGTAACGGATACTGTCAGTCCAGTTCACCGATCCCGTTATTTGTCCGGTGAGTGTCTCTTTCAGCTCTCTCTGCTCATAGGGTCTTGCCGTCACATTTGAAATGACCGGAATGGACAGCGGCTTAAAATGGAAAGATTCGATAAACCGTGAAAATTCCTCCTTCGCTTCCAGCATGTATCTGGAATGAAAGGCGCCGCTGACATTTAAGCGGTGAACCATTTTTACGCCGTTTACGGCTTCAAAAACGGATGCGGCTTTTTCAATATCTTCTTTATAGCCGGAAATGACAATTTGCTGCGGTGTGTTCATGTTGGCGATATCAATCATATCCAAGTGATTTTCTCTTAAAACATCCCTCACCTGCTCATGAGTCAGGCCGATCACCGCTGCCATGCCGCCTCCTTTTGCGCGGCTCATCAGTTCGCCCCTTTTTTTGACCAGCTGTAAGCCTTCTTCGAAATCAAAGGCGCCCGAAGCGTATAACGCGTTATATTCGCCTAAACTGTGTCCGGCGGTAAAATCCGCTTTCAAGCCGGTTTCTTCTGTTTTTTTCAAATAACTGAGGGCATTGACGACATAGAGCGCCGGCTGAGTGAACTGAGTCTGATTGAGACGTTCTCCGTCCCGGCACAGCTCCTGAATGGAATATCCGAGAATGTGATCGGCCTTTGCGGTTAATTCAGGATAGCGGCCGAACAGGTCCTCTCCCATCCCGATTTTTTGCGAGCCTTGGCCTGGAAAAACAAAGCTGATCATCTTACAGTCTCCTTCCGGGCGGTGATAAAATGTTGTCTTCTATTTGCTGCAAATGTGTTTGTTCTTTATGAAACGGCGTCATAATGGCACGGATGCGTTCAGCCGATCCCGCAGGAAGAATCTGTTTGGCAAATGCGGCCAATGTTCCGGAAGGCCCGGCATCGATATACAATCCTTTTTGGCGGCTGTCTGCGAATTGAAGCGCTTCGCGGAATCGAATCGGCTTTCTTACGATATCCCAGAAAAAGTCCGCTTGTATATCGGTCTCAGCCTCTCCGGTCGCACTGGAGATGTACGGTATAAACGGAGTCCGGATTGATTTCTGAGCTAAAAAGCGCTTGTACGGCTGTTCCGCCTGATCAACCAGCGCTGAGTGAAACCCGTAAGATACCGGCAATAGCTGATGAGGAATCTGCTTTTCTCTCAGATCGTCCATGATCTTTTTGATATGTTCCCGCTCTCCCGAGATGACAAAGTGAGAATGATAGTTTACAGATGCCAATTCACTATGTTCGCCGAGCAGCGGATCATCTTGATATAAAGCCGGATCACCCAGTATCGCAAGCATGCTGCCGTTACGGCAAGTTTCCGTAACGATTCGGGCCTGTTCCAGCACGCAATCTAAAGCATCCTCGGCGCTCAGCACGCCCGACACAGCGGCCGCTGCATACTCTCCGAGGCTTGCTCCGATCACATAATCGGGACGTATGCCTCTTTGCTCCAAAGCATATGCAAGTGCGTACTCAGCCATAAAAATGGCAGGATGGCTGAAAAGAAGGCGGTCAAATGGATCAGACAGACGATTGCCTGTATGATACATCTCTTTAAGGACAGAGTAACCGAAACGGCTGACTGCAAAATCGTCCAAGTCAAGCATTTTCTGCCGAAAAGCGGCGTTATGTGCAAACAGCTCTTTCCCCATTTGATAGTATTGGGAACCCTGTCCAGAAAACATGAAAACAATTGGCTGGTTCATTTGTTCTCCTTTTTGCTGCTTATTTTTTTAAAATATTGATTTGTGAGTTTTTCGTGATGTCGTGTGCAGGTGAAGTGGTCGTGATGTTGTATGGCTGGCACTATTGTGTGAGATAAGAATTTTGACTTGCGTTCCGCTACATGGCGGGTGAAGCTTCAGTTTCTTTTTTGATGCGGTGAATAAGCCCTGTCAGCACATGGCCCGGGCCGACTTCTTCAAATTCCATCCGCCCTTTGTCCAGCAGATAGCGGATGCTGTCGTTCCATCGCACTGAATGGTCGATCTGATCGGCCAGAACGGAGTGGATTCCGTCTTGCTCATAAGGTCTGGCATGCACATTAGAAATGACGGGAATTGATATAGCAGAAAAATGAAATGACTGTAAAAATTTTTCGAACTCTTGTTTTGCTTCACTCATATATCTCGAGTGAAAAGCGCCGCTTACGTTTAACGGATGAAACATCGTAACGTCTTTTAATCCTTCGAATACGCTTTTGGCTCTTTCAATGTCTTCTTTGCGTCCGGATATGACAACTTGGTGAGGAGAATTCATATTGGCAATATCAATCGTATGTAATCCGTGCGTTTGAAGGGCGTCTGACACTTGAGCTGCAGTTAACCCCATAACAGCGGCCATTTTTCCGTCAGTGGCCATACTCATTAATTCGCCTCTTTTACGGACAAGCTGCAGGCCGGTAATAAAATCAAAAGCACCAGCTGCAAACAGCGCATTATATTCTCCCAAACTGTGGCCGGCCACATAATCCGGCTTTATGTCATTGTCTTGGATTTTTTTCAAATAGCTTAACGCGTTTACAACATATAAAGCAGGCTGGGTGAACTGCGTCTTATGAAGATTGGAATACGGATTCTCAAGACAAAGCCGTTTCATGGAATATCCGAGTGTTTCATCAGCCTGCTCCGTTAAGTCTTTAAATTCATCAAACAATGAGCTCCCCATTCCCTGCTTTTGAGAACCTTGTCCGGGGAATAAGTATGTGATCATTTTCTCAGCCATCCTTTCTCGGATTCAGATAAGAAGCATGTTCAAGTTGATAGTAACTTCACAAAAATACCATGTCAAGTTAATTTATCCTATGCGAACTCCTGAATAATGCCTATTTTTCCCTGTCAGAAGTCGGACTCAGGGCTTTCGGAACAGGCGTAAGCAGAATGTCCCATCCGGCCTGCCCGGCGTTCTCTTCCGCAAACTCCCGTTACTCAGCCATTCATCACCAGAAGTCTAGTAATAACTACCATTCCATTTCAGAACTTCTTTGCCTCAAAAGGAAAGCTAGTTAGATAGAACTAAATTACACATTACTTAAAATGAAACAGCCCTTTTTGATTTTTTCTGTTGCGAAAATTCACGAAATGTTCTTTTTTTTCAATCTGAAAGTAAATATTGTTTTTCAAAAGACTCTCCATTTTTTGACCCGGCTTCTCCCCGAAGGAGTGCCCCGGATACACACGCACATGCGGCGGAATGGAGGCTTTGATCCTCTGTATACTGTGAAACATATCTTCAGCTGAGCTGCCCCTGTCCTCACATATACCGCACCCTTCTGTAAACACGGTGTCACCGGTAAAAAGATGATCAGATAGCAAATAGCACATTCCCCCGGCCGTATGTCCCGGGGTCAGTATACTTCTGATGATAAACCCTCCGGCCGCAAAGGTTTGGCCGTCTTCAAGCGCTATTAAGTTTCTGCACCGGAATTGATAGAAATCGATTTCCGCCGACGACATATATATATCAGAATGATAGATTTGCTGAAGCGGCTCCGCCAAGTTTACATGGTCATAATGCGAATGTGTTAATAAAATAGCTGATAAATCAACATCCAATTCATGCAGTTTATCGGTTATTTTATCGATTTCCCAGGACGGGTCCACCGCTATCGCAGATTTTTTTGAGCGGTCTGCGATAATATAACAATAGTTGGACCACATCTGGTGATAAGTTTTGATTTGATGCACTTCATATGTATGATCCATTGTCACCATTCCCATTTAAAAGATCCGGGCAGACTGCTGCCGCCGCCCAGCCGACTTAACCACTTTACCAGATGACACCACGTTTTTCCATGGATTTTCCGGTAAAGATAAAAAACTGTTCAAATCAACCAAAAGAACCAGCCTCCGGTTTTTAAAATTTGTTATCGTAATATATAAGGAAATAAGAATATTCATTTACATGAATACTTTAGGAGATTTTATTCAGAAAATGGAGAATGGTATAATTTTCGGAGAGGATACTCAGTCTTTAAATGACTCAATCTTGATTCTTATTTCAATCCTTTTCTTCAAGCTAAACTAAAACCATACGGCTTCCTCAAAATATATCAGAATACCTTAGCTCCTTTCACCAAATTTCAATGTTATGCTTATGTGTTGGCATTAACACACAATTCAAAATTAGAAAAATACGACGTAATTCACACACAAGATGTTGTTTCTTCACTTTCTTGGAACAGCCGGAGCATTCTCCCCTGAGTAATCTTTTATGCTAGAGATAAAGCATCTTCTGGACCAAATGGCACGTACGCCGCTTGATGGATTACTTAAACTCTTATGTTTTCCCTTTAAATGGGACTATTGTTGGTGATTATCAAATTTAACCTGTGTTAAGCTTTAGACGGGAGGTAATTATGGAAAATAAAAGAAACGCTGAACCGAGCCCAAAAGCTATAAAAATTCTAACTTGCATCATTCCTATAGTTTTAATAGGACTTATCCTTGTTCTTAAGAATATTAATACCACAGCAGCAGAAATTTCATTTTATATCGTTGCTATCGGTGTGGTTCTCTTAGTGGTTTTCAGTTTGATCAAAAACAGAAAAAACCGCAGGAAGAACTAAATGTAAGGGGGGCTAATTACTAGTCCCCTTTGACTTGCACATTGTCAACTCACCAAATTCCTATTTTATTCAACTTCTTCCCCCATGTCTTCCCCTGTAATCCCCCCAATCATATTCTTTCTAAACTGCCCCCGCACCCAAGCCGTTAACCGCCAATTGTCTATCCTGAGATTTACCTGACGCAGTTATAGAGAACATAAAAAGCGACCTCCTTCGGAAGCCGCTCTCAGCATCATTTATCTTTCGGGAGAATATAAATGCCTAGTTCTTTATTCCAGATAAGATCATCCTTAGACGATTTATCCTTTGCCACCGCTCTCACCTCCCACCATATAAAAAGCGCCATCCTATCAGATGACGCTGAATATTTAGTGCATAATTCAATTAGTGATTATTCCGGATCATAACCTCTAATGCTGTAACAAATGTCGCCGTGCTTGTTGTATTCATTCTTTAAAGAGGGTTCTTCTTTTGTCGACTTAACTTCTAATATTTGACCAGCGTCAAAAATTTGTTTGATTTTGTTCAGAGCCGCTTCCTTGCAATGTGTGTCCCGCATTACTAAATTCTTCAATGAAATCCCTCCAATAGAAAAAGCGCCCTCCCGATTGGGAAAGCGCCTGCCTGTTTATTGCCTATTACCATAATACCTTATCTAAAACAAAATGGTGTGCCGTTATTCTGCCAAGATTATGCCATTTTTAAATAACTCTATTAAGGTCTCCATTTAACCTCTCCCCTTAACTCTTCCATTGGTGTATTACCATACAGTTGTAAATTAAGACTATCTCGGAGTCCAACAATTACATCAATAAGTATTTGAGAACCTTCTTGTAACATTTCATATTCAAAATCTGCATGTCCCACAAGATATTCCCCATCATATTGTTTTAGCCAATGATCTTTAAGATAATCATTGAAATACTCGTAAATATGAAGGATGTCAGCTACTTCAGAAATCGTAAAGTACGCTGCCAAAGTATCATTACTCAAACCAACTTCTCTCGGTATTTCTTTAATTGAGACAGGGGAATACCCATTAATTTGTTTACCAACAGCGTCAATCATTTTACCTATCCTTGAATCAACCCAATGTGCATAAGTCCTTCTATATCTCCATTCCTTTTCTTCATACAATGCTCTTTCGTGCCGTTTAATTGTATTTGTCAATTCAACGTTCTCTTTAGACAACTCGTTACTTTTAACCGTTGCCTTCCAAACTAGAAAGCTAAAAACTCCAGTTGTAAATATTCCTATTAATTGAATCCAATTGTCTAAACTCAACTCAATTTCCCCTCCGACTTTAATTCTATTGATAATAGTTTATCATAAAAAATCCCATGAAAATTCCACTTATCCCCACAATCCACGAATTACCCATATGTTATATACTGTGCAACTGCCCGAAGTGCCGTCAGCCCTTGCCATCCGTGTTTTCAAACAATATCCCTAAAATGAATTCCACGTTTTCTTTTTGAAGGGAATCAATAAAAATATGCAGAAAAAAAGACTCATCTTGTTTATGAGATGAGCCTGCTTATATCTTGAATTTCTTCATGGCGTTGTTCATGGCATCCTGATTGATTCCAATGTATCGAAGGGTTGTCCGCTGATCTGAGTGATTAAAAATCTCCTGCAGCATGGCAACGTCTTTTGTTTGCTTGTAAAAATGGTATCCGAATGTTTTTCTCAGCGTGTGTGTGCCTATATCATCCAAACCGATATACTCAGCGGCGGCCCTTAAAATCTTATAGGCCATCGACCGGGAAATGGGCTTGTTGATCCCTTCGCGGCTTTTGAAAAGATATTCAGCATTAACCGGTTTGACGAATACCTAAACAGGCAAAATGTGGGCACGAGGGGCACATCCCACACAGAACCCTTCTACATCACACGCTTAAACATCTTCTCCATCTCATACGTGCTGTGGTGGATAATGATCGGCCGGCCGTGCGGGCATGTGAACGGGTCTGTCGTTCGGCGCAGGTCGTCCAAGAGCGCTTTGATTTCGTCGTTTCGCAAATGGCGGTTCGCTTTGATTGAGCCTTTGCAGCTCATCATAATGGCCGCTTCCTCCCGCAGTTTCTTAATATCGATCTGCTTGGCGTCAAGCACCTGCTGAATGATTTCTTCAATCAGTTCAGCTTCTTCCCCTTTTGGAAACCAGGCCGGATGGCAGCGGACGATGTAGCTGTTCGTGCCGAATGCTTCTAAAAATACTCCGACACTTTCAAGCTCATGCTGATGCTGGTCAATGATCAGCGCTTCGTTTGCCGCGTAATGAAAGGTGAGCGGCACGATCATGTCCTGTACTTCAGGCTCGACCTGCCCGACTTTCTCCCGGAAATATTCGTATTTAATCCGTTCTTGTGCCGCATGCTGGTCAATGATATACAAGCCGTTTTCGTTTTGGGCTAAAATATATGTCCCGTGCATTTGGCCGATCGGATACATCACCGGAACTCTTTCTTCACGTATTTCTTCAGAGACAGCTTCCGGTTCCGGAGTATCGGAAACAGGCGCTGCCGTTTCCGGCATGCCGAGCTCCGGCGGCACTTCGTGATCCGCTTCATTCGGGAGAATCTCTTCTTCTATTATTACCGGCTCAGGCTCTTTTACGACCGAACTCAGCTTCATTGGTGAGTAAGACGGCTCCGGCGTTTTTTCAGGAAGTTTCCGCTCAGGCGCGCTTTCCTCGAATGTCATAAATTGCTGTTCGTTTTTGGCCGGTGCCGGCGCTGATTTTTTCGGGAGCTGGGCGCTCGGAATAAGCCGCTGCTTTTGAAACACTTCCTTTATCCCGTCACGGATCAGCTCATGCAGCTCCGTCTCTTTGCTGAGGCGGACTTCAAGCTTCGAGGGATGGACATTGACATCGACCAAAATCGGGTCCATCGTAATTTCGATAAACGTAATCGGATGGCGGCCGATCGGCAGAAGTGTGTGATAGCCCTCATGCACCGCTTTTACAAGCGGGAAATTCTTAATGTATCTTCCGTTAATGACAGATGACATGTAGTTTCTGGATGCACGAGTGATTTCCGGAAGCGCAATGTAGCCCTTGACTTCAAAATCAAGCGAGCTGACATGGAGCGGTATCATTTTTTTCGCAACCGCCGTCCCGTAAATTGCGGCCAGCACATGGCGCACATCCCCGTTACCGTTTGTCTGCAGCAGATTTTTCCCCTGATGACGGAGACGGATCGATACTTCCGGATGCGCAAGAGCGATCCGGTTAACAACATCCGTAATATTGCCGAGCTCCGTATGCACGGTTTTCATATATTTCAATCTGGCGGGTGTATTGAAAAACAGGTTGGTAACGATAATCTCCGTTCCTTTTCTGCTGGAGGATTTCTGTTCAGAAATGATATTCCCGCCCTGAAGAATGAGATGGGTGCCCGCTCCCTCGCCGATGCTCGTTTTGATTTCCAGATGAGAAACAGACGCGATACTTGGCAAAGCTTCTCCGCGGAAACCGAGTGTTCTCACCCGGAACAGGTCGTTTTCATCTTTGATTTTACTGGTCGCGTGGCGGCGGAAAGCCCGCTTGCAATCATCGGTTTCCATCCCTTCGCCGTTATCGAGCACCCGAATCGACGAAAGCCCCGCTTCCTCTATGTCGATTTCAATGACTGTACTGTTTGCGTCGATGGCGTTTTCCACCAATTCTTTAACGACTGAGGCAGGCCGTTCGACTACCTCGCCGGCCGCTATTTTATTTGAAAGTTCATCTGAGAGCTGGATGACTTTTGCCAAGTCCGTCACCTCTTTCTATTTTAATTTTTTTTGCAGCTTGTACATTTCGTTCATCGCTTCAAGCGGCGTCATATCGAGAATATTGATTGACTTAAAGGCTTCAAGCACTTGTTTTTCTTTATTAGAAACAGCCGGTGCCTTCTGTTCTTTTTCACCGTCAGCAAAAAAGGACAGCTGTGCCGGTTCTTCTCTGACGGCGGACTTTTTCTCAGATACCGCCGGAAGCTCCGGTTTATCTCCTGACTGCTCAAGCTGTTTTAAGATCTCCTGCGCGCGGCTGATCAGATCATCCGGGAGCTCGGCAAGCTGGGCGACATGAATGCCGTAACTTTTATCTGCGGCTCCTTCTTTGATTTGATGGAGAAACACGACCGTTCCGTTATATTCCTCTGCGCGCACATGAACGTTTTTCAGCTGAGGAAGCTTATCTTCAAGCACCGTCAGCTCATGATAATGCGTGCTGAACAGTGTTTTAGCGCCGATATGATCGTGAACATATTCAATAATCGCCTGTGCCAGCGCCATTCCGTCGTACGTTGATGTCCCGCGGCCGATTTCATCAAACAGGATCAGGCTGTCTTTTGTGGCGTTCACAATCGCGTTTTTCGCTTCCAGCATTTCCACCATAAAGGTGCTTTGTCCGGAAATCAAATCATCCGCTGCCCCGATTCTCGTGAAGATTTGATCAAAAATCGGCAGAACCGCTTCTTTTGCGGGCACAAAACAGCCGATCTGGGCCATGATCGATAGAAGTGCGATCTGTCTCATGTACGTGCTTTTACCTGACATATTCGGACCCGTAATCAGGAGCATTTCCCGCGAATCGCCCATCAGGCAGTTGTTCGGGACGTATTCTTGACTGTCCATCACCTTTTCAACGACGGGGTGTCTCCCTTCAATGACTTTTACTTCATTATCAGAAAAGACGGGCTTTGTGTAATGCCTGTTTTCACTGATCGTAGCAAAGCATTGCAGTGCGTCCAGCTCACTCATTTGTTTGGCAAGACGCTGCAGACGCGGAATAAATTGTTTCACCTTTTCACGCAGTCCGGCAAAAAGCTCATATTCCAGCTCGCAGATGTTATTTTCCGCTTCTAAAATAAGCGCTTCTTTTTCCTTCAATTCCGGCGTAATGTACCGTTCGGCGTTTGTGAGGGTCTGCTTCCGCTCATACCGTCCGTCTTCAAGCAGATGAAGGTTTGCTTTTGTGACTTCAATATAATAGCCGAACACTTTATTGAAACCGACTTTTAATGAACGGATGCCCGTATAAGCGCGTTCCTGCTGCTCCAGTCTGGCAATCCAGTCTTTACCGTTTTTGCTGGCGTCACGGTACTCATCGAGCTTCTGATGATAGCCGTCTTTAATTAAATTGCCTTCTTTTAACGATAACGGCGGGTTTTCATGAAGGGCTTCTTCTAACAGGTCAAGCAAATCTCCGCACGGATCAATCAAGCCGGCGCGTTCTTTTGCTTTTTTATGGTTAAGAGACCCTACAAGCTCTTTGATGCTCGGCACTTGTTTTAAAGATTCTTTCAGCTGGATTAAATCCCTTGCGTTGACGTTTCCGAATGCGACCCGGCCCGCCAGACGTTCTAAATCGTATACTTCCTTCAGGCGCTCGCGCAGATCTTCACGCTCAAACAGATGATTGATCAGCGTCTCGACCATTTCCTGGCGTTCTTCGATTTGGGATGCCCTAATCAGCGGGCGGTCAATCCATTGTTTGAGAAGCCGGCCGCCCATTGCTGTTTTCGTCTCGTCTAAAAGCCAAAGCAATGACCCTTTTTTGCTTTTCGAACGGATCGTTTCCGTCAGCTCAAGATTCCGTTTTGAATACAGGTCAATTTTCATCGCTTCTTCCAATTCATATACTTGAACCGGCTGCAGATGATCCAGGCTCCGTTTTTGCGTTTTCTGCAAATACGTATATAAACGCATAAACGTCTCTGTCAGCTCTTCGCCCGGCAAGTGCTTTGCGATTTCAATGCGTTCTGTTATTTCCCCGTCTTCGATGGAAATCGTGGCGCCGCACCGTTCTTTCAGCTGAGCAGCTGTATGTTCGTTAAACTTGCTCGATACGACAATTTCCCTTGCGCCGACTGAGTAAATTTCTGACATGACATCCTCAATCCGCTCAATAAATACGGCCAGGTTTTCTCCGGTCGTTAAGTCCGATAAAGCGAGACCGTATCCGTCACGGAATTCGGAAACGGAAGCGATAAAGTTGTTTTCCGACTCGTGGATGCCTTTTCCATCCATCACGGTTCCCGGTGTGATCAGCTGGACGACTTCTCTTTTCACAACGCCTTTAGCCGCCTTCGGATCTTCCGTCTGCTCACAGATCGCCACTTTATAGCCCTTTTTAATCAGCTGTTCAATATAAGCCGCCGCGGAATGATACGGCACGCCGCACATCGGAATTTTATCAGCCGAACCTCCGTCTCTGCTTGTCAGTGTAATTTCAAGCTCTTGTGACGCTTTTTTTGCATCTTCAAAAAACATTTCATAAAAGTCACCAAGCCGAAAAAATAAAAAGGCATCTTGGTGCTCTGCCTTTATCTTCAAGTATTGCTGTATCATAGGCGTGTAACTAGCCATCATTTAATCCCTCACTATGTATCTTCTCTTATCCGAATCCCATTATAACATAAACAAAAGAGTGATATCTTTATATATAAAAAAGAGACTTGGGGTGTTAAACTCCCCTAGCCTCAACTTATTCTTCAGGATCTCCGACTAAAAATTCAGGGTTAATGTCCTCTAATTCTTCATCAAGATCGTCTTCCCAATCATCATCATCGTCTTCTTCCCAGTCAGGATTGACTTCGACGACGACTTTCGTTTCACCGACCACTTCTGCTAAAAATTCTCTCTCTGCCTGAACCACGATTTTATTTCCGTTAGGAGAAATGGTGACTTCAAGACAATTCGGCTGCTGCAGCACTTTGGCAATGACTTCGTGTTCGTCATCTAAGTAATTTGTGTCTCTGTATCTGAGTTTAATCACATCGACATACTTTACTCTCTCGGTTACAACTTCCGTTTTTGTATTATCGGCGTAAGAGTACCAGACGTTTATATCATAATACCCTTCAATTTCTACAGTCTTCCCGATCTTTTCGGCATCGTACTTGTGGTTGATAATCCAGCCGCCCAATATACTTGACGGTTTTTCTCCAGGTGAGATCGTGTTGGTGCATTGGGTGAATTTTCTTCCTTTCGCAACTACCGCTTTCGTAATAATTTCCCTGTATTCAGACATTCCGGCAGGCCTCCTTGTTCTTCTTCGTGTTATCTTATGCTGGGCATTTGTCTCATGTGCATTTTTATAATAAAAATATAAAAATACAAAGTTTCTGTTTCATTGTATGCAGCCCTGCCCAGAAACTTTACTTTTAAGTATGATAAAACTTCCCAGTAAAATGGGACAAAACGGTGAGCCGATGAAAATTTAGTACATATTACAATTAGTTCTAAAACAGCAAAAAAACACGGGCCGATGAAGGCCCCGTGTTTAAATAGAACAGCTGTTATTCGAATGTTTTACTTTTGAACCGGTTTCTCCCGTCAGCAGGTTGCCTCCGGTAGATGTAATGATTTCGTTTGTCACCTGATTTGAGATCGTATGTGCGACAAGCTGAAGAAGGTCATTGACCTCAATCTGGGAATCTCTGAATTCCTGAATGATCGGAATCCCTTCAAGCTCTTCCTGCAGGGCGTCAATTTTACTTTCCACTTGTTTCAGCGCTTCAAGCTTTTCGTAGTGCTTCAGGTTAACGGCTTGCTTTTGCAGGGTTTTAATCTGATTAATAATCGCAGAGACTTTTTCATTTTCGTTAATCTGCGCCTCAGCGCGTTTGAAAAAATCAACTTCTTCTGTTTCAGAAATCATTTTCGCAAGGTTCCTAGCCTGCTGTACAATGTCTTTCTTAGAGTAAAGCGTCATTATTATTTCACCTCGATTGCTTCTCCTGCCATCACACCGTCAAGCGACCATGTTTTCGCCTGTTCGATTTTGACGCGTACAATCTTGCCGATGGCGTCTTTCGGCCCTTTGAAGTTGACGAGCTTGCTTTTTTCCGTATAGCCGGCAAGAATGTCAGGGTTATTTTTGCTTTCTCCCTCAACTAATACTTCGACGGTCCTGCCTTCATATTCCTTCATTTTTTTGGCTGAAATTTCTTTCACCAAATCATTGAGGCGCTGAAGACGTTCTTTCTTGACCCTCATCGGAACATTGTCTTTCATCTTCGCTGCCGGCGTGCCTTCACGAGGAGAGTAAATAAACGTATATGCGCTGTCAAATTCCACTTCTCGATATAACGAAAGCGTTTCTTCAAACTGTTCATCGGTTTCATTCGGGAAACCGACAATAATATCGGTCGTCAGTGAAGCGTTCGGCATCGCCGCTTTAATTTTTCCGACAAGCTCCAGATAGCGTTCTCTGTCATATTTGCGCGCCATCATTTTTAACATCGCTGAGCTTCCTGATTGAACCGGAAGATGGATATGGTCAAGAAGGTTGCCGCCTTTGGCGAGCACTTCGATCAGATGATCATCAAAGTCACGCGGATGACTCGTCGTGAATCGGATTCTCGGAATATCAATTTTACGCAGTTCGTCCATTAAATCACCGAGACCGTACGTCATATCATCAAAATCTTTTCCGTACGCATTCACGTTTTGACCGAGCAGCGTGATTTCTTTATAGCCTTCACTTGCAAGTCTTCTGACTTCCTGGATAATTTCCTCAGGACGGCGGCTTCGTTCTTTTCCGCGGGTATACGGTACGATGCAGTATGTGCAGAACTTGTCACAGCCGTACATAATGTTGACCCAGCCTTTAATTTTTCCGTTGCGGACTTTCGGAAGGTTCTCAATGACATCCCCTTCCTTCGACCACACTTCAATGACCATCTCTTTTGATAAATATGCCTCTGATAACAGTTCCGGCAGACGGTGAATGTTGTGCGTGCCGAAAATCATATCGACAAACGGGTGCTTCTTAAGGATGCGGTTTACGACTGATTCTTCCTGTGACATGCAGCCGCAGACGCCCAGAATCAGGTCCGGATTATTTTTTTTGAGCGCCTTTAAATGGCCGAGCTCTCCGAACACTTTGTTTTCAGCATTTTCCCGGATAGCGCAAGTGTTTAATAAAATAACGTTCGCGTCATCAACCGAATTTGTCGCTTCATAACCGAGCGCCATAAAAATACCCGCCATGACTTCCGTATCATGCTCGTTCATTTGGCATCCGTACGTGCGGATATAAAATTTCCTGCCTTCACCGAGGCCTTTAAATTCTTCTGAGATTTTAAAATCGTTATGATATTGAACGGATTCTTTGCCCCGTTTTTTCGCATCTTTTAAAGAAGGCGGAATATATACGGCTTCAAAATACTTGCTGTAATCCTTTTCGGATTTTTTGTCCGCCGGATTCACTTGTCCGCTTTCCTGCTTTTGCTTTTCATTCATGTTCGAATGTCTCCTTTCAACCGAAACTTCCACCCTCAAGTATACTGGTTAAAAGCGTTTGGCACAACCGCCAGCCTATTATTGTACACCTTATTGAGAATAAGAATCAATAAGAAATAAAAAAGAGGGAATCATTTCCCCCTTACACAAGCTGAAGCTCTTTTGCGGCTGAACGGATTACTTCCAGTGCCCGGTCAAGCTCCTCTTTTGTATGCTCCGCCGTAATAATGGTGCGGATTCTCGCTTTTCCTTGGGCGACCGTCGGATACACAATGCTTTGTGCAAAGACGCCGCGGGTCAATAAAAGGTCTGATAATGCCTGGGCTTTTTCTTCCTCCCCTATTAATATCGGCACGATCGGTGTTTCGCTTTTTGTGAGGGTCAGCCCCATTTGAACCAGTTTGTCTTTGAAATACGCCGTGTTCTCCCATAGCTTTTCCATATGCTCCGGCTCTTCCAGCAGGACGTCAATGGCTTCTATGCATGCGGCCGTTACCGCAGGCGGATGAGAAGTGCTGAATAAGAAAGGACGCCCTTTATGGCGCAGGTAATCGATCAGAACCTGCGACCCTGCGGCGTAACCGCCAAGCACTCCGATGGCTTTGCTTAATGTGCCCACCTGTATGTGGACTCTTCCGTCAAGCCCGAAGTGATTAACCGTTCCCCTTCCGTTTTTTCCGAGTACGCCGGAAGCATGCGCGTCGTCGACCATCACAAAGGCATCGTACGCCTCTGCAAGTTTGACGATGTCAGGCAAAGGAGCGATGTTGCCGTCCATTGAGAATACGCCGTCGGTGACGATCAGGCGCATGCGGTAATTCATTGATTTTTTCAGCACCCTTTCCAAATCGTCCATATCAACATGGCGGTACACCTTTTTATCTGCTTTTGTGAGCCTGATCCCGTCAATGATGGAAGCATGGTTCAGTTCGTCAGAGATCACGATATCCTCTTTTGTAAGAATGCTTGATAGGACGCCCTGATTCGTTGTGAACCCCGATTGAAAAACAAGTGCCGCTTCTGTTTTTTTAAAGTTTGCCAATTTCTTCTCCAGCTCATTGTGCATTGTGAATGTTCCGGCGATTGTCCGGACGGACCCCGTACCCGCTCCGAATTCTTCCGCGGCGCGTTTGGCCGCTTCGACAAGCCTTGGATGCGACGTCAAACCGAGATAATTGTTCGATGAAAGCTGTATCACGTTTTCCCCTTTGACTTCCACCGACGGACCCTGCTTCGTTTCAATTTGTTTCATTTGCTGCCACGTTTTATTTTCTTTCATTTTATCAAGCTCGGCTTTTAGAAATTCAAATTCTTTCATTATAGAACCCTCCCCTTATGGAATCAAAATGACTTTGCCGCACTGGCCCTTTCTCATCAGGTCAAACCCTTTTTCAAAGTCTTCAAGCGGAAACTGATGCGTGATCACCGGCGTCAGATCAACAAGGCCGGATTCAAGCAGGTGCGATACCTGCCGCCATGTTTCAAACATTTTTCTGCCTGTGATGCCTTGGACGGTAAGTCCTTTAAACACCACGTCATTTGTCAGGTCAACCGTCACCGGACGTTCCGGCAGACTCAGCATGTGGAACCTTCCCCCGTTGGCCGCCATCTTTAATCCTTGTGTTATGGCTGTCGGGTGGCCGGACATTTCACAGACAAGGTCGATTCCTTCTCCGCCTGTTAAGGTGTCGATCACCTCAAGCGGATCTTCCTCGTCAGCTGGAATGGTGATCGTGGCTCCCAATTTCTTCGCAAGAGCCAGCCTGTAATCATTTTTATCAATGGCCGCAATACGGGACGCACCGGCCGCTTTAGCCACCGCCACCGCCATCAGTCCGATCGGTCCGCAACCGATAATTGCAGCGGAACCGCCCGCAAGCTGGCTGTTTTCCAGCACCGTATGCACCGCGTTGCCAAGCGGCTCTTGAACAGAAGCGACGGCGGGGTCCATATCAGCGGGATTTTTCCAAACATTTCGAGCCGGCACTTTGACATATTCAGCGAAGGAACCGGCTGTATCTACGCCGAGGATCTTTGTATGGGTGCACACATGATGTTTTCCTGTTAAACAAGGGACACAAGTACCGCAGACGAAGTGGGTTTCAGCCGAAACGTAGTCACCTATTTTGACATTTGTGACGTGTTTGCCCGTTTCCGCTACGATACCGCTGAATTCATGTCCGAATACTTGAGGTGTTTTGATTCGTTTCTGCGCCCATTGATCCCAATTATAAATATGCACATCTGTACCGCATATAGATGCGGCCTGTACTTTAATGAGAACTTCATTCTCATTAATGGAAGGTATGGGAATTTCTTTCAGAGTTGCTCCGAAAGCGTTTTCATTTTTGACTATAGCTTTCATCTTTCCTCCCAACATGTACACTCCTCCTCGAAAAAACACTGTAATAACTGGATTGTAACATGAGATAAAAAGGAGGTAAATACCAGTGTCCACTCCAAGAAAACAACTGCTTCCGTCCGGAAAAATGGGCGGGATTTTTTTTGAATATTATATGAATAAAGCCATTTATCATCTCTTCGTACTATCAATATAATATTGTGAGAAAATATGACAACAATAAAAACAACCCGCTCGCCTTACGCAAGCAGGTTGAGAATGTCATGTTTTTGTTTTTAACGGGGTTCGACGATTAACTTAATCGCCGTTCTTTCTTCTCCGTCAATCTGTATATCTGTAAAAGCCGGAATACAAATCAAATCTACGCCGCTTGGCGCGACAAAGCCTCTGGCAATCGCAACCGCTTTAACAGCCTGGTTTAAGGCACCCGCCCCAATTGCTTGAATTTCGGCGGCTCCGCGTTCCCTCAATACACCGGCAAGCGCGCCTGCTACTGAATTTGGACTTGATTTTGCTGAAACTTTTAAGATTTCCATTTCTGCTCCCCCTTAGTTTTACAATGGATAAGTGAGTGTTCATTAGAACAATCATTATTAGATGTTGCTATCCAAAAAGCCATCCCCACAATGCTTTTCAAAAATAGCGGGCTACCTTCCATTTCTACTATATTCACTAAGAAGTTGCTATATTCCTGCTTTTCCTTTTAATATTTTTATAAAATAAACACATGATCACCTATTCAAAGAACATATGGTCATCATTGATTAATATCCGTTCGATATTTACGGCCTTTTTCGTTTGATCGTCGATGTCAATGAGCACTCCGCTCAGCGTAGTTTTACCTTCCGCCACCGTAAACCGGACGGGAAGATTGGTTTTAAACCGCTTGATGACCGTTTCTCTGTCCATACCGAGAATTCCGTCGTACGGACCCGTCATGCCTACATCAGTAATATATGCCGTTCCTTTCGGCAAAATGCGGTTATCTGCCGTTTGCACGTGTGTATGGGTGCCTACCACGGCAGAGGCTCTTCCGTCTGTGTACCAGCCGATCGCAATTTTTTCGCTTGTCGCTTCGGCGTGAAAATCAATAAAAATGTACGGCGTGCGCTTTTTCGCTTCTTCTATTAATTCATCCGCTTTAGCAAACGGATCATCAAGCGGCGGAAGAAACGTCCGCCCCTGTAAATTAATGACGGCAAGCTCTTTTCCGTTCGATTTAATATAGGTAATGCCTTTGCCCGGTGTACCTTCCGGGAAGTTCGCCGGGCGGACAAGATGCGGCACATCATCAATAAAGTCGAAGATCTCTCTTTTATCCCACGTATGGTTTCCCATTGTAATGGCATCGGCTCCCGCTTCCATCAGGCTGTGGTAGATCTTTTCTGTCAGTCCTTTTCCGTGTGCTGCATTTTCTCCGTTAATAATTGTAAAATGCGGTTTATGTTTCGCTTTCAGTTTCGGGACATATTCTTTTACCATGTCGCGGCCTGGGGAACCGACAACATCTCCGATAAATAAAATTCTCATACATTCCATTCCTTCCTTTTCAGGGACTCAAAAAAATAAAGTGATGCGCTAAGCATCACTTTATTTTGCATACTCTACGGCTCGAGTTTCTCTGATTACGGTCACTTTAATGTGGCCCGGATAATCAAGCTCGTCCTCAATTCGTTTACGGATATCACGTGCCAAACGATGGGCTTCTAAATCATTAATGGAGTCCGGCTTCACCATGATGCGAACTTCACGGCCGGCCTGAATCGCAAATGATTTTTCAACACCTTCGTAAGACTCGGAGATTTCTTCAAGCTTTTCAAGTCTGCGGATATAGTTTTCGAGCGTTTCACTTCTCGCGCCCGGTCTTGCGGCTGACAGTGCATCAGCGGCAGCGACCAGAACGGCGATAATGGAAGTCGGCTCTTCGTCTCCGTGGTGTGACGCAATACTGTTAATGACGACTGGATGCTCTTTATATTTGGTCGCAAGCTCCACTCCGATTTCCACGTGGCTTCCTTCCACTTCATGGTCAATTGCTTTTCCGATGTCATGCAGAAGACCGGCCCGCTTGGCAAGCTTTGCATCTTCTCCAAGCTCGGAAGCCATTAAACCGGCTAAAAACGCAACTTCCATAGAATGTTTCAGTACGTTCTGCCCGTAGCTTGTACGGAATTTCAACCGGCCGAGGATCTTGATCAGATCCGGGTGGAGTCCGTGAACGCCGACTTCAAACGTCGTCTGCTCACCCATTTCCCGGATATAGTCATCAACCTCACGGCGGGATTTTTCAACCATTTCTTCAATGCGCGCCGGGTGAATACGGCCATCCTGAACGAGTTTATCAAGAGCGATTCTTGCCGTCTCCCGTCTGATCGGATCAAATCCGGAAAGAATGACTGCTTCAGGTGTGTCATCAATAATCAGGTCAATACCTGTAAGCGTTTCAAGCGTACGAATGTTACGCCCTTCACGGCCGATGATACGTCCTTTCATCTCATCATTCGGAAGATTGACGACCGATACCGTCGTTTCGGCAACATGATCTGCTGCACAGCGCTGCAAAGCAAGCGACAGAATGTTTTTCGCCTTTTTATCTGCCTCTTCTTTCGCACGGTTTTCGGTTTCTTTTGTCATGATGGCGATGTCATGTGAAAGCTCATTTTCAACCCGGTCAAGAATGATTTGTTTCGCTTCATCCCGTGTCAGGCTCGAAATGCGTTCGAGTTCTGACTGCTGCATACGAATCATCTCATCCACTTTGCTTTCCATCTCTTCAATATGTTGTTGTCGTTCATTCAGAGAATGATCTTTCTTCTCCAACATCGCTTCCCGTTTATCAATTCCTTCATGTTTACGGTCAAGATTTTCTTCTTTTTGAAGTAAACGGTTTTCTTGTTTTTGAAGCTCATTTCGTCTTTCACGAACTTCCTGTTCAGCATCTATTCGAAGTGTATGGATTTCGTCCTTTGCTTCAAGCAGAGCTTCTTTTTTCAGTGCTTCAGCATCACGCTTTGCATCTTCAAGGATTTGCTCGGCAGCACCGCGTGCGCCCGCAATCTTTGCTTCGGCAATGGTTTTACGAACATAGTAGCCAACAACTAAACCGAGCAGAGTCAGCAAAATGGAGATGAGAACCGTCATTGGGGTCATACTTTCACCTCCTCTTGCTATGAACTTGGTTTTTGCTTAAATAAGTGCCGGCATGTACATTGTTTGATTTTCTCAACATACAGAACCTTCACAGGGAATGAGTCTCTCATGCCCTTGTCAAGTTTAAATGGTTTAACAATCATGTTAAAAAACAAATGTTACAACTTCATTGTAATTGTGTCGGAAATACTTGTCAAGCTTGCCAGCTTAACGATTCGCCTTCAGCTCGGAATCTTCGCCATGTATATATCATACCATACCTAGATCCGCTTTTCGTGAATGACGGCTCTGTCAGTCCGCCTGGTTAAGCAATTGGTAAATTCTATTGTTTACCTGTCCTAATTTGGCGTTATTCTGAATATTTGACAGTAATATGACATATTTGCTTGCCGAATGGCTGAAGCTGTTCAAAATGTTGTAACCGGGCATAACACCGTGATTTGAATAGCTTCCCGGATCAATGTAAAACCCCATGCCGTAAGCGGCACTGCTTCCTGCTGTAAACATTTTTGTGAAGCTTGCTTTTGAAAGGAGCGTGTTGTTTACGATCGCTTTATCAAATTTATAGAGATCTTCAGCGCTCATATACATGTCGCCTGCCCCGTACAGCTGCGATAAGTCCAAAAGGTGCGGCGTTACAAGACTGCCGCTCTCATCGACTTTGTAGCCGACGGCAGGATATTTGGCTTTGGCAAATGTTTTGTAAAATCCGGCATGCTTCATTCCGGCCGGTTTGAACACGTGTTCTTTTATATATTGTTCATAAGACTCCCCGCTGACCTGAGATACGATATAAGCAAGCACTGAATAGTTGGAATCCCTGTAATCCCAAACCCCGGGCTGCCGTTTAATTCCGCGGTTTTCTATATCCTTGATTAAATCAATTGGAGAAATCGGTCCCTGACCCTCAATATGCCCGTTTATGCCGGACGTATGATTGAGCAGGTTTTTCAATGTAATGCGCGTGCCGTTAGGAAAATTCGGCAAGTATGTACTGACGGGGTCACTCGTCTGCAGCAGCCCTTTTTCTTCAAGCTGCAGGACAGCCGTCGCGATTAACGCTTTTTGTGAAGAACCGATATAATATGATGTCTCCGGATTGTTTTTAATTTTTTGTTTTCGGTCCGCATAGCCAAAGCCTTTTTTCAGCACAACCTTTCCATCTTTTACGATCATTGCTGTGCCGCTGAACCCGATCTGTTGCAAGTAATTGCTGATCTGTTTATTGTGATCGATTGATTTAGGTGTTTTCTCTTTTTGCGTCTTTTCTTTTTTCTGTTGAGTCTGGTCTTTTGAAGTATCAGATTGAGCGGCGGGAGCGCTTTTAACGGATTCCTTCTCCCGGTGATGCGCTGTGACGGTCCAGATCATAATAAAAACAGTGACAAGCAGCAGAAAAAGAAACAGCCCTCCCGTTTTCATCAGCTTCTTCTTTCTTTTTTTATTTATTCTTGTGCGGCGGGGGCTCGTCATCTTTTTTCCTCCTCAGATATAATTTCAACTTTCGCCATGATGTTAGACGAGTGAAGGGTGAAAAAAGTTGTAACATTCCAGATAAAATTTTCCCAAACAGCCAGTGTTTTTTGAAACACACAAAAAAAAGAGCGGAAATTGCTTATTCCGCTCTTTTGATCGTGTTTTTATTCTTCTAATTCCATCTCTTCCTGAACTTCTTCCGCTTTGTCCGTTACACCGTTATTGTCTAAACCGTAATATTCACGGATTTGCTCCTGAATCATCAGCATGATGTCTTTATTTTCTTTTAAGAACTGCTTGGCGTTTTCACGGCCCTGGCCAAGGCGTTCTTCTTCATAAGAATACCATGAACCGCTTTTTTGGACGATATCCAGTTCAGTTCCAAGGTCGATGATTTCCCCTTCTTTGGAGATTCCTTCACCGTACATAATGTCCACTTCAGCCGTACGGAACGGAGGAGCGACTTTGTTTTTTACGACTTTAATTCTCGTTTTATTCCCCATGACGTCGTTGCCCTGCTTTAATTGCTCGGCACGGCGCACTTCAAGGCGCACGGAAGAATAGAATTTCAGCGCGCGGCCCCCCGGTGTCGTCTCCGGATTTCCGAACATAACGCCGACTTTTTCACGAATCTGGTTAATAAAGATTGCGATTGTTTTAGATTTATTGATGGCGCCGGAAAGCTTACGGAGCGCCTGAGACATGAGACGCGCCTGTAAACCGACGTGTGAATCACCCATGTCACCTTCAATTTCAGCTTTTGGAACAAGCGCCGCAACAGAGTCAACGACTACGATATCAACAGCTCCGCTTCGCACCAGCGCTTCAGCAATCTCTAGCGCCTGCTCTCCCGTATCCGGCTGAGAAAGCAGAAGCTCTTCGATATTGACACCGAGCTTTTGCGCGTAAACAGGATCAAGAGCATGCTCAGCATCAATAAATGCTGCCTGTCCGCCTTTTTCCTGAACCTCAGCGATTGCGTGAAGCGCTACAGTCGTTTTACCTGAGCTTTCAGGTCCGTATACTTCAATAATCCGTCCGCGCGGGTATCCGCCTATTCCGAGAGCGGTATCAAGTGCAAGGGAACCGCTTGGCACCGTTGAAATTCTTGTATCCGTTTTTTCTCCGAGCTTCATGATGGAACCTTTGCCGAATTGTTTTTCTATTTGCTTAAGAGCCATATCTAAGGCTGCCTGACGATCACTCATTTATTTTTTCCTCCTTTATCTTGCCACTACATATACTATACCTTGTTTACTGGCATTTGCCAAGAAAAAAGCGAACGCATATTCGGATTTTTTCCGCGTTCGCTTTTCTGCAAAAGAGCATAATTTCCCTTATAAAACTTAAAAATCAGAGAAAACGGCTCTTTAAAACTTTATTTTTGATCCAGCATTTTCAAAATGAGATGGCAGCCGTATTTAGCGGCGCGCTTTCTGATTCCGGTTCTTGAGCCGGCAAAGTTAAATTCGTGCACCTCTTCTTTTCCTTCCGCCGAAATGCCGATAAAGACGCGGCCGGGAGCATGCCCTTCCTGCGGGTCGGGACCCGCAACCCCGGTAAAGCTGATGCCGATATCGCTTCCGGTCAGCTTTCTCACACCGGCTGCAAGCTCTTTCGCACACTCTTTGCTGACCGCTCCGCTTTCTGCGAGCGTCTCAGCTTTCACGCCGAGCACATGCTGTTTCACGCTGTCGGAATAACAGACAACGCCCCCTGCGAATAGTTGAGACGCACCGCTTAAATCAGTCACCCACTCTGAAAACAGGCCGCCTGTAAAGCTTTCGGCAGAAGAAATCGTGATTTTGTTTTGTCTGCATGCTTTTGAAAGCTCCTTCACCAGAGACGTATCATCATATCCGTAGAAAAATTCACCGACACGTTCTAAAATGGCGGCTTCCGTTTCTTTTAAAAGCCGTTCTGTTTCTTTTTCGTCAGCATGTTTCGCCGTTAAACGCAGCGTGACCTCTCCGTCAGCAGCAAGCGGCGCAATCGTCGGGTTCGTCTGCGCATCAATGATATCTTCTAAATCAGCTTCAAGCTGGGATTCACCGATTCCGAAAAACCGCAGCACGGTTGAAACGATTTTCTCATTAGAACCGAGCTTTTTAAGAAGCAGCGGCTTCGCTTCATTTTCAAACATCGGACGCAGCTCGCTCGGCGGCCCGGGAAGCAGCATATAAAGCCTTGAGCCGTGCTCTGCAAGCATTCCCGGCGCCATGCCGAAATGATTCGCCAAAACGTCTGAGCCCTCAATGACGAGCGCCTGTTTGCGGTTATTCGGCGACATGGTCCGTTTTGTTTTCACGAAATATTCTTCGATCGACCGGAATGCTTCGTCATTCAGAACGAGCGGGCGCCCCAGTGTGTTTGCAATGGTTTCTTTCGTTAAATCGTCCTTGGTCGGCCCGAGGCCGCCTGAAAAAATAATCAGGTCTGAGCGCTCTTCGGCAATGCGGATGACTTGCTTAAGCCGCTCCGGATTGTCACCGACAGCGGTATGATAAAACACGTTTACACCGATTTCCGCCAGCTCTTTACTGATAAACTGCGCGTTCGTATTGGCGATCTGGCCGAGCAGAAGCTCCGAGCCGACTGCAATGATCTCTGCTTTTTTTGCTATTTCCATCTTTAAGTCCTTCTTTCTTAGTTAGATGTTTTTAACGCATCCCAGTTCTTCGCAAAATAATCCCAGCCGGAAATGACTGTGAAGAGCACAGCCACCCATAAAGCGATATCGCCGAACGGGAAAGAAACGAGCTCAAACGGAAGATTATGCAGCAAAAGCGCGGCAACAGCGATGATCTGAGCCCATGTTTTAATTTTCCCCAGCATATTGGCGGCTACAACTTCCCCCGTTCCCGCCAGCACAAGTCTTAATCCCGTTACGGCAAATTCGCGGCTGATGATGATGATGACCATCCACGCCGGCGCAAGGTCAAACTGCACAAGCGTAATTAATGCCGCGGATACCAGCAGTTTGTCAGCCAGCGGATCTAAAAATTTCCCGAAGTTTGTCACGAGGTTCAGTTTTCTGGCGTAGTAGCCATCCACCCAGTCAGTCGTTGATGCGATAATGAATAAAACAGCTCCCGTAAGATGCGCGACCGGAATCGATTCATCCCCTATATGAACGCTGCCCCACTGAAAAGGAACAAGCATGATAATCATAAATACAGGAATTAAAGCGATTCTTGCCAGTGTGATTTTATTCGGTAAGTTAAACATAAAGCCCCTCCAATAATATGTACTCGGACGTGAAGAAAAAGTCATCTTAATCGTTCAGATGACTTTTCCCCTTTTATTTTTTCATCTTGATTGTGATGGTCTGCGCCATCACATCATGCGGATTGAGTTCATAGGACAGAACCTCTCCGTTGATTTTAATTTTCAGGTTAGGGGCATAGCCCGTGCGGATTTCAATCTGCTTTTGATCCGTGACGTCTTTTTTAAAAGTTTCGCCCTTTTGCAGCGTTCCTTCTTTTAAAGAACCGCCGCTGTCATCACGGACGCGGATCCATGCGCTGTCAGAAGCAATCAGTTCAAGCTTATACTTATCTGCCCCGGAGACGTTGTATGAAGAAGCTGAGCCTTCCGTTCCGGCCGCTTTGATCTCCGTCTTTTCACTGCTTTTTTCTTTCTTTTTCTGCTCTGACGCTTTTGTGTCCTTTTTGTCTTTTTTGCTGTCAGATTGCGCTTCGTCATTTGTATTGCCGTCGTTTTTCAGCGCAGAATCCTTAGGAATCTCATACTTGCTCTCACTTTGGGTGACGGCTTTATCTCCGTCTGTCTGCCCGGATTTGCTCATTCCGAGCTGAATAATCGCATAAATGATCGCGATGACGATAATGACACCGATGACGACAAGGACGGTCGGAAGCCATTCCGCCGCCTTTGAAGCGGACTTAGGAAGCTCCCTTTGCATGGCGAGACCGGAGATTTTTTCCGACACATCGTCATGGTACGTGTTAGGGATGTCTTTTTTATATTCTTCAAATAACTGATCTGAATCAAGCCCGACAGCTTCAGCGTATTGCTTGATAAACGCCCGCACATAAAAATTGCCGGGAATGACGTCATAATTGCCTTCTTCCAGAGCGGTTAAGTATCTTTTCTGAATTTTCGTCGCCGCCTGGAGTTCATCCAATGACATCCCTTTTTCCTCTCTGGCTTCTTTAAGCCGGATTGCTAATTCTGTCACAACAAACACCTTCCAATATTAAAAATCAAAGCTTGAAAAACCGGTCTGATCAAACATTTGCGGTTCTTCTGCATGTTCATATGTAATGACTTCGTCAGGATCATTTCTGAGTTCGATAATATAATCGAAATCATCGAGCGTATACTCCGAATTTTGAACAAAAATATCGGGGTGCTCCACGACCTTTGTCGCCGGAAGCCGCATAATTTCACTGACGAGCTGAAGATGGCGCTCAGATCCCCGTCTTGTCGAAACGATGCCGTCGAGGATAAACACGTTTTCCGTGCTGTATTCATCGGCAACCAGCTGGCTCCGGATCGTTTGTTTTAGCAGCGTTGATGATACGAAAAGCCATCTTTTGCTGGCACAAACGCTTGACGCAACGATGGACTCTGTTTTTCCGACCCTCGGCATTCCCCGGATTCCGATCAGTTTGTGCCCTTCTTTTTTAAACAGCTCAGCCATAAAGTCAACCAGAAGACCGAGCTCGTCCCTTTCAAAACGGAAGGTTTTTTTGTCATCGGCATCACGCTGAATGTATCTTCCGTGGCGGACTGCGAGACGGTCGCGAAGCCTCGGTTCTCTCAGCTTCGTTACTTTAATGGTCTCCATTGTTTTTAAAATTGATTCCAATCGTTTAATTTGATCTATATGCCGGCATCTGAGCAGCATTCCCCTTCTGGAAAGGTCGACACCGTTAATTGTGACAATATTAATTGACAGCATCCCGAGAAGAGATGAAATATCCCCGAGCAGGCCGGGGCGGTTCACTTGAATTTCATATTCAAAATACCATTCGAGCTTTGCCAAATGATATACCCCCTCCATTGTGGCAAATTTTTACCTTCCTTTATCATAAAACATTTTTCTCTAATTAGAAAGAAGAATGTTGCTCTATAGAGGAAAACATAAAAAAAGAGAGGAGAAATCCCCCCTCTTAATGAGTGCTGTTATTTTCAACAAGCTTCACCATCATATTTGCGATGGCGCGCTGTTCATCTTCAGAAGCAACGCTCCAAAGATCAGCAAGCACTTTTTCCTGATGGTTTTTCGAGTCGACTTCGTTCGCAAGGTAACCGCCGATTTCTGTAGCGAGGTCAGTGATCGTTTCATCACTCATCCCTTTTTCCTGCGCATAGTTCAATCTGTCGCCAAGGAAATTCTTCCAATTATCCCAGTTTTCTAATACTGACATGTTGGGTTCCTCCATTTCATCTGTTGTTACAAAATTATTTTGTCCGTGCAGATGCAAACTATACACACATTTTTTTCAGCAGTGCCAGCCGCCGTTTACGGATAATATATGCCCCGTAATATAGGAAGCCTTGTCCGATAATAAAAAGGCCGCCGCTTCGGCGATTTCCTCCGGCTTTGCCAGCCGGCCCGCGGGAATTTCCTCTGCCAACGCTTCTTTTTCATCAGACGTGAACTGATCAAGCATATTTGTATCAACGGCACCCGGCGAGACTGCATTCACGCGGACGCCGCTCGGAGCAAGCTCTTTGGCAAGCGCTTTGACGAACGAATGCTGCGCTCCCTTGACCATGCTGTATAATACCTCGCACGATGCGCCTGTTTCTCCCCAGACGGAACCGATCGCGACGATGCCCCCGCTTTTTTCCCGGATCATGCCGGGCACCAGATTACGCGCCAAAAGAAACGGACTCGTCACATGCAGCTGCACCATCTCCCGCGCCATGTCATCCGTAACGTCCGTAATCAGGCCGAAATGACTTTTGCCGCTGTTTAGTATCAGGGCGTCCACAGGCTGCTTAACGGAACGGCTGAGTGTCTCCGCGCCATCCGGTGAGGACAGATCCGCCTGAATAACGGAGGCTTTTACGCCGAATGATGCGCTCAGCCTTTCCGCAAGCCTGTGTGCGGCTTCCTTATTAGAATGATAATGCAAAAGGACGTCATATCCGTTTTTTGCGAGGACTTCACTTATACTTTGTCCGATTCCGCCGCTTGCTCCGGTTACGAGCGCTGTCTGTTTCATCAATCAATACTCCTTCTTTCCCCAGAAAAACATCCCTCAGGGCGTGAGGGATGTTTTTGTTATGATTTTGGCACGACTTTACAGACTGTCAGCCTGTCTTCTGATATTTCTTCTTTAATGACCCGCTTTACGTCTTCTAGCGTAATCTGCTCCAGTACGGTTACGACATCAAACAGACTCATATCTAAAAAGGCGTAGCGTGTAAATTGGTTGGCGATATATTCAGGCGAATTGAGCGCTTTTAAGAATGACCCGATCTTCTTTTTTCTCGCAAGATCAAGTTTTTCCGCAGTCACGGCTGATTCCGCATCAAGCAGCATGTGTTTTAATTCGTCAGCGAGCTTATCCGGCTCCGGTGTATCTCCTCCGACAGAGGCAAAACCGAATCCGTATTCAGCCGTGTAATCAAAGCTGAAGGTTTCATCAATGTAGCCTTTGTCGTACAAGTCACCGTAATGCGGTGAGCTTTTTCCGAAGAGACATTCAAGCATGAGGTTCATGCTGAGCTCGTGCTTCAACAGCTCCTGCCCCGTTTTATAAGGGTCTTTCGCCTTTAAGCCGACAAGACATTTTGAGCCTTGCACGTTCATTTTTAACTCCTGCTCCCGGCGGAAAACCGCTTCCTGCTCCTGAACTTCTTCACGTTTGATTTCGGGCTGGTCTGTAAAAGGCTTTTTCTCCTGGTTTTTCCGCACCTGGCTGATGACCGCTTCAGGATCTGCGGGACCGACGATAAAGAGCAGCATATTGCTCGGGTGATAAAACGTTTCGTAGCACTCATACAGCAGATCTTTCGTAATATGTGAGATGCTCTCCACCGTTCCGGCAATGTCAATTTTCACGGGGTGGTCTTTATACATATTTTCGATAAGGCCGAAAAACAGCCGCCAATCCGGATTATCATCATACATATTAATTTCCTGGCCGATGATGCCTTTTTCTTTTTCAACTGATTTTTCCGTGAAATACGGGTCCTGAACAAAATCCACGAGTGTTTCCAGGTTTTTCTCCACATTAGAAGTGCTGGAGAACAGATAAGCGGTTCGTGTAAATGATGTAAAGGCATTTGCCGACGCCCCCTGCTTACTGAAGTCCTGAAACACGTCGCCGTCCGCTTTTTCAAACAGTTTATGCTCCAGAAAATGCGCGATTCCGTCAGGGACGTGTACCATTTCTTCCTTATTTAAAGGAACGAATTGATTGTCAATGGAACCGTACTTTGTCGTAAACACGGCGTATGTTTTATTAAAGCCCTGTTTCGGCAGCACATAGACATCAAGGCCGTTTGCCATTTTTTCATGAAACAGCGTTTCCTGAAGCTGTTCGAAGTTTATCGGTTTAGTCAAGATGCTCCCCCCGTCCCTTTTAAGAAATAAGTCGTATCCAGCTTAATGTTCTTTCCGACATTGATAATGTCCTCTTTTGTCACTTTCTCGATATTGTCAAGGAATCTTTCGATCGGTATCTCTACTTGGGCCGAGGCCTGCTGATACAGAAATTCCGCTAAACCGTATGCCGTATCAATGGTTTCTAATACTTGATTTTTAATAACGGCTTTCGTTTGGGCGATATCATCTTCTGAAAAGTCACCGTTTTGCATAGCCTGAAACTGTTCTTCAATGATGGTGACGGCCTGCTTGTAATTTTTCACCTCAATGCCCGACATGACCATCAAAAGCCCTTTGAAGCTTTCCACCCTTGAGGCTGCATAATAGGCGAGGCTCGCTTTTTCACGGACATTTATAAACAGCTTTGAATGAGAGAAACCTCCAAACAGCCCGTTAAACACCTGCAATGCAGGATAATCCGGATCTGTATATGTCGTATTGGTCCGGAATCCGATATTCAGCTTGCCCTGCTTGACGTCCTCTTCATCAATGACTTCCTTCGGATCGGGCTGTTCATTCGCCGCGCTTCTTTCAAAAGGCTGCAGCTCCCGTTCTTCCGTTTTAAAATACGTATCAACGGCCGTTTTCACCTGATCTGTATCAACATCGCCGATGACGTACAGGTCCAGCTGATCTTCGCGTATGGCTTTTTGATAGGCTTCATACAAATCTTGCGGTGTAATGTGTTCAACATCATCGAACTCTCCGTTGACGTGAAGGGCATACGGTTCGCTTTTGCACATTTCCTGAACGAGACGCAGATTAGAATATCTCATCTTATCATCATATACGGCTTGAATCCGCTGTTTCAGCGTCCGTTTTTCCTGCGTGACATAAAGGGGCAGGAAGGCGCCGTTTTCCAAAGCGGGCGAAAAGACAAGCTCTGATAAAAGCTGAAGACCTTTTTCCAATAACGGTGTGCGGTCCTTCAGATACTTTTCATTAGGAATCTCAAGTCTGAACGTAATGACATGACGTTCTCCCTTTTTTGTCAGATCAGCTGAAACGGATGTGCCGTACAGCTCATCAAAATAAGACCGCAGATCAGCGGTTTTCGGGCGGCTTTCTGTTCCGCGCAGAAGCACATGCGGAAACAGCGCCCTTTTTGTTACGAGCTCTTTCGTTAAAGGAGCCAGCATTTTAAACGTCAGCGAAACGGTTTTAAATTTCTCGGTCTTTACGATGTGGGCGGTGATCCCGCCGTGCTTTGACTTCATTTCATTTACGTAAGTCATGTGAAACCTCCTTCGTTCATTCTTTCATAGTATGTATTATGACCAAATTTCAGCATTCGCAAAAAAGAGTACGCAGATGTAATTATATCAACTGGAGGATTTATAAGGAAACAAAAAACCTCTGCCCGAAAACAGGCAGAGGCATTGAACGTTATTTTTTCAAATTGAAAGGCCACCAGTTGGCTCTTCCGAATATTTTCACCATGACCGGTACAAAAAACGGAAGGACGACAATTGCGTACATGAGAAGGCCTGTTAATACCACGGTTGCAATCTGTAATAAGGAAAGAACGCCAGACGGCAGCATGGCCGCAAAGGTTCCCGCTAAAATAATCGCCGCAGAAATGATGACGGAACCCATATTTTTCATACTGCTGATCATTGCGGGTTCCGTTCCTTCTTTTTTCAGCTCATTAAAGCGGTCCATTAAAAAGATGGAATAATCCACGCCAAGAGCCATCAAAATGACAAAGCCGAAGAACGGCACGGCCCAGTTTACGCCCGGATACCCGAAGAAGTGTGTAAAGATGTATTCCGTTACGCCGATGGATGCGAAATACGTCAGTACGAGCGACGCCACTAAATAAACAGGCATAATGAGGGAGCGCAGCATCACGATGAGAATCAGAAAAATTCCCGCCAGCATAAACATTGCCGTCCGTTTGAAGTCTGAATCCGATACTTCCTTCAGATCGGCATTCATGCTGGAGACTCCCGAAACGCCGAAGGAAGCATTCTTCAGATCCGTGTTCGGAATGGCCCTTTTTACGCTCGCTTTGATCGCTTGAATATCTTGAATGGCCGTATTTGAGTAAGGATTGTTATCAAGAACGACAGTCAATTCTGTCGTTTTTCTGTCATCTGACATGTACGTATTAAACACGCTTGTGAAATCACTGTTTTTCAAGGCGTCTTTCGGCACAAACCAGCCTGTCATTTCTTTGTCTGACGCCTTGTGAAGCTCACCCAGGTAATCATTCGCCCCCATCATGCCGCTTGATACTTTCTTAAGCCCTTTTACACTGTCGTTAAGGCCTGAAGAAAGATCGCTGAGCCGGGAAGAAAAATCACCGAGACCGCTCTTCATTTTTTTCTGGCCCTCCGCGAGCTGTCCTGCCGCCGATTCAAGGCGCGGCATTTGTCCTGCGAGAGCCCCCTGTCCGTCTGACACTTGCTGCAGACCGTTTTCAATACTGGTCAAACCGTTGATCATTGCGTTAATTTGAGTGTCAATCTTCTTCTGAGCGGCTGCCAGCCGGGCAAATTGTTTTTCCGCTTGCTGCAGATGATCCTTTTGACTGTCGACCTGTTTAGAAAAAGCTTCTGCATCCGCGTTTGCCTTGGAAACGGCTGACTGTACACCCGTAAAGGCCGATTTGATTTCTTGGTAAGAGGGATCGGTTTTGACTGACGGTATTGACGCTTCCAATTTTGCAAACGGCAGCCGGGCAAGCTGCTTGTTCAAATCGGCAAGCTGTCTGCTGGCTTCATCTTTCATCGGCAGGACGGTTTTTACCAATTTTAAAGCGTTTTGCGTTTCTGAAGCGAGACCGCTGTTTTGGCTGAGCTGTGAAGTCAGCATTTGTTTTTGCTCTTCAATCTGCTTTCTCATCTGGGCGACGCCGGCTTTATTCTCGTTCACGCCAGCCTGCAGTTTATTCAGGTTTTCTCCTATATCAGAAAGCCCGGATTTCAGAGACAATGTTCCGTCAATAAGCTGATTGACGCTTTTCCCCGACTCTTCGATCTGCGGCTGTGAATCAACTAACGACTTTGCGGCATGCCCTAATCCGTCCGTGATTTTTTCAAGTCCTGTATTGCCTTTATCAAGCCCTTCTTGAAGCTGCTTTGCCTGATTTGTGACAAATAATTGATTCAATCCGTTTCCAGCAGGGCGCGTGGCGCTTCTGACCGTTTTTACACCCTCTGTTTTTTCAAGTTCTCTGCTGATTTTTTCGATATCAATCAGGTGTTTTTCGGTATTTAGAGTCTCATCATTTTTGATGACGACAGTGGCCGGAAGAAGTTCTCCCGGGCCGAATGCGTCTGAAATCGTATTAAACGCGCGGACGGATTCATATTTATCCCCGATTTCGTCAAGACTGTTGTAAGATAGCGACCCTTTGTAAAGAAGGATAGGCGGGACGGTGAATACCGCAACGATTGCAAGACTGATGAGCGGCCTTTTAAATGAAAACCGCCCTGACGTTTCCCATGCTTTGCTTTGAGGATGGGAAATATCGCCCTTAACAGGCCAAAACAGTCTTTTTCCTAAAACAGCCATAAAAAACGGCACGATCGTCATGAGCGCAAGCAGCAGCACCGCGACACCGACCGCAACGGCCGCTGCCGACTGATACAGCTTAAATGTCGCAAATCCGATGCAGGCAAATCCGATCAGCACCGCACCGCCGCTGTACAAAACCGTCTTTCCGGCCGTTTTGTAAGTCACGACGATCGCTTCTCTTATATCAGCGCCATGCGACAGTTCTTCTTTAAACCTGCTGAGAAGCAGAATGCAGTAGTCTGTGCCGATTCCGAACATAATCGCCACCATAAAAATCTGAGTAAAAGTTGAGAGCGGAAAATCCAGCTGATCGACTAAAAATGCGACAATCGACTGGCTGACTAAATAAGATATCAATACAGATAAAAGCGGCACAAACGGAGCGACCACTGACCGAAATACAAGAATCAGCACGATCAGGATAAAGGCAACCGTTATATATTCAGTCTTTTTCAAGCCGTCCTGTGAGCTTTTTAACACATCTTCGTCGATCAGCGATTGGTCTGTAATGCCGTATGATACGCCGTACGGTTTCAGCTCTTTATCAATTTTATTTTTTATTTCGATGATATCGTTTTTGGATGTATCAAGCTGCAGCTGAACGAGCATCGTTTGTCTGTCTTTTGACAGCAGCTGTTTTTTGATGTCGTCATTTTTCTCCCCGAAGTATGAGGTCATCGTTTTAATCTGAAGCGCTTTTTTATGTTCAGACAAAGTGCTGACGGCTTCTTCCAGACGATCTTTTTTGTCTGTCATTAAGCCTTTTTCGTGAAATACGATGACGGCAGAAGAAGACGGTGCATCTGAACCAGACATTTCATCAAGCAATTCATGGGCGTAAGAAGAGGAATATCCGTCCGGTACGGAAATCTGCCCTTTCTCCCGTGTCAATTCAGCCATATCAGGCGCTGTAAGCATAAATATCACCGTTGCGGCGACCCATACCGCGGCGATGATCCAGCGGGCTCGGATAATGTTTTTCATTATGTCTGCTGATCCTCCTCTGTCATCATCAATCGATATAATTTTTCATATGTATTCACGAACATCTCCGCCTCGTCTTCATCAAAATACATAATATATGAACGGACGAGTTCCTCAATCCGCCGCTCCACACGGTGAAATACTTCCGTCCCCTTTTCCGTGACATTTAAAAGTATGCTCCGGCGGTCGCTTTGGCTGCGTTCTCTATTGATGTAGCCTTTTTCATACAGGCGGTTCGTCATAGATGTAATGGCGCTTTTATTGACGTGGCACACCGCGGCCAGTTCAATTGATTTGCAATCGGGATTGAGCATAATATAGCGGAGGATATAATATTGATCCAATGTCAGTTCTTTGTTCACTTTTTCAGCGATAATACTGTCAATTTTTTTTAAGACGTGCAGGTATACATCGGAATAACGCTGAATCAGCTGCTTTACTTTTTCTTCATGCACCTTTTCCCCCTCCTTCCGATAGTTAATATGTTTAACTATTAAAAAGAATAACGACTTGACGGTATCATGTCAATCTTCAAAATAAAATAAAAAAAGACAGTGCAGATTACACCGTCTTTAATGATTCCTTCTTTTCTTTTGCTTGTGATGAGATATTTAACAGCGCTAAAAATACAGATACAATGCCGCAAAAAGCGGATAAAATAAAAATCAGCCAGCCTGCATTTGACATCAGGGCAGCAAAGATCGGCGGTCCCGCCGCTACTCCGATAAACCGCATGCTGTTATAAAATGAGGTGATGGTTCCCGATTCCTCGTTGTCTACGCCTTCTGTGATGACAGCGTCTAAAGCCGGCAATGCCATTCCGATACCGATACCGCTGACACACAAAAAGATAAATAATAAATAAAAACTGTGATTCCACCATAGGCCGATAAACGACAGTGTCACGGCACTCATTCCGAAAACGATGCAAAACTTCATTTTGCCTTGGTCTTTTCCGATTTTTCGGCCTGATATATATGAACTGACGGATAGAAATAAAAGCGGGATTGCCAAAAGCGCTCCTTTAGCCACACCGTCAATTCCGTATTTCTTCTCCAGTGAGTCTGATAAATAAAAAAGAACCCCGAACAGCAAAAACATAATCACGCAGCCGATGATAAAAACCGTAAAGAGCCAGCGTCCGTCACGCTTAAATATGCGGCCGACATTTTTCACAAATTCGGAAATAGAAGGCGCTTCTTTTTGTTCCTCCGGCTTTGCCACCAAAAACAATACGAGAAAAAAACTGATGAGCGAAAAAAACGGAATGAACCAAAACGGCATAAACCAAAACCATGCAGCCAAGAGCGACCCGAGAATCGGGCTTATTACTTTCCCGGCTGTGTTTGACGTCTCAATGTCGCCGAGCCCCGCGGTAATCCGCTCATCATCCCCTTTGAATAAATCACCGATAAACGGCATCACTACAGGAGCCGCCCCTGCCGAACCGATTCCCTGCAGCACCCGCCCCGCCAAGATAATGGGATAAGGATGCTTGAACGCGGTGGAAGCTATCGCGGCAAGCGCTCCGCCCGCACCGGCTATGAGAAGACAAGGCAGAAGAACCTTTTTTCTTCCGAATTTATCGGACAGATATCCGGCAATCGGAATACAAATAATCGCCACAATCGAATAGACCGTTATAATTAACGATACTTGAAAAGACGATATGGACAGCTTCTTTTCAATCATCGGAAGCACAGGAATCAGCATGGAATTCCCGAGTGTCATCACGAGCGGTACAGAAGCCAGAGCAATGATATTTTTCGTTCCATTTTTCTTCTTACTCAACTTATTCACCCATTCACTATACTTGGTTGTTTCCTGTTTTATTGTGCCTTGCAGAAAACAAAGTATGTACTGAAACGGCAAATAAAAAAACAGACACATGACGCGTCTGTCTTAAAAACGTTTTCTTACAACATGAAAACTGAACTTATCAGCCCGGAAATAATTTAATGAATACAGCACAGGTTCATCATTCTGATTATAGTGGGTTTGCTTCAGCAATAAAAGCGCCGTCTCCGGCTCGCATTCCAAAACCGGTGAAATCGTATCGTGATATCCGATCGGTTCGATATCAGCAACGGCATAGCTGATCACAGACCCGGAGTTTTTTTCCAAAAGATCAAAAATAGACTCCTGTTCATGACAGAAAGAATTCGGCAGAATGTGCATCGGAATCGTATCTAAACAGTAAACGACCGGAGTGCCGCTTGCCGTTCTCACGCGTTCCAAATAAAAAAGCTCCTGCTCAGGCTCAAGCCGGAATCTAGCGATATCTTCATCAGACGGCGTGATGACCTGAGACGACAAAAAAATCGTACCCGGCACCATGTTCGCCTGCTGAATCGTTTTCGTCACGCTGTTGAGCTGTTCAATACCTGAAAGAAACAGCGGTTTTGTATGGACGAAAGTGCCCACACCGTGCCTTCTGATAATCACATGCTCCTCTTCAAGGATACGCAAAGCTTCACGCAGAGTTGCCCGGCTGACACCCATTGATTTTGAAAGCTCAAATTCAGAAGGAAGCTTTTCCTTTTCGGTGTAAATTCCGTTTTGTATATCCTCTTTGATTCGCTCAATCACTTTTAGATACAAGTGACGATTGTCAGCTTTTGTAGACATGTTTCCCCTCCGTAAACCACTTTCATAAATTATTGAACAATTGGGACAACTATATCATGTTTTGATAAAAAAATAAATAGGAATGATTTTGGTGATATCATTTTCAGTGAAAACTCTCTCCTTTTTAAGAAGAGAGCTCATCATATTGTTCCTTAGATAATAGTACTTCCCTCGGTTTGCTTCCTTCATACGGCCCGACGACGCCCCGTTCCTCCATTGCGTCAATCAGACGGGCAGCTCTCGTATATCCGATTCTGAACCGCCTTTGAAGCATGGAGACTGATGCCGTCTGCATGCCGATAATCAAATCGACCGCTTCGTCATAGAGGTCATCCGTTACTTCACTGTGTGTTTCCGAAACTTCTTCCGGAATCATCTCTTCTTGATACTGCGCTTTTTGCTGCGTAATGACATGATCGACGACATGCTCAACCTCTTCATCGGATAAGAATGCCCCTTGCACACGCACCGGCTTATTTGCGCCCACAGGCAGAAACAGCATGTCTCCGCGCCCCAGAAGCTTTTCAGCGCCGCCCATGTCTAAAATCGTCCGTGAATCGGTCTGAGATGAGACACTGAAAGCGATTCTTGACGGGATGTTGGCTTTAATAACACCGGTAATAACGTCGACTGAAGGCCTCTGTGTCGCGATAATCAAATGAATTCCCGCCGCTCGCGCCATCTGTGAAAGTCTCGTAATTGAATCTTCCACGTCGGAAGAAGCGACCATCATCAGATCGGCAAGCTCGTCAACGATGACGACGATGTATGGCAGCTCAGGCTGCTTGACTTCTTCTTCGGCATTTGACCGCTTAATATGGTCGTTATAGCCTTCTATATTTCTCGTACCCGTATGGGAGAACAGCTCATAGCGGCGCTCCATCTCATTGACGACCTTTTTCAAAGCCTGCGAGGCCTTTTTCGGATCTGTCACGACCGGCGCAAGCAGATGAGGAATGCCGTTATACACATTCAGTTCAACCATTTTCGGGTCAATCATCATCATCTTCACTTCATGCGGTTTAGCCCTCATCAGAATGCTCGTAATAATACCGTTGACACAGACGCTTTTTCCGCTTCCCGTTGCCCCCGCTACGAGCAGGTGGGGCATTTTGTTCAGTTCGGCAAGCACGGCTTCCCCGGAAATATTTCGTCCCAAGCCGATCAGAAGCTTCGCGTCCGGCTTGTCATTGAGCTTGGATTCAAGCACTTCTTTTAACGAAACCATCGCCACTTCAGCATTGGGCACCTCGATGCCGATTGCCGATTTGCCCGGAATCGGCGCTTCGATCCGGATATCCTTCGCGGCAAGCGCGAGCGCGAGGTCATCGCTCAGATTCACGATTTTACTGACTTTGACCCCGACGTCCGGATACACCTCATATTTTGTGACCGCCGGACCGAGATGAACCTGCGTCACTTTCGCCTTTACGCCGAAGCTTTGAAAAGTCCGTTCGAGTTTTCTTGCATTCTCGTAAATGTTTTTCTTATCGGTCTGCTGGCCTGTATGTTTCGGGTCAGCCAGTATGTCCAATGAAGGCATTTGATAATCTTTATTTTCAAGCTCTGTAAACGTCATCGGCGGAGCCGCAGCCGTTTCGCCACTGTCTTGAGCGCCGCCGGAAGGCTCAACTTTTGCCGCTTGTGCAGCCTCCTGCGTTTTTTCCGGAATCAGCGGTTCGGCGGGCTCTTCCTGACGGTCTGAAAAGCTTGAAATAATCGGCTCTGAATGGATGATCGGCGAAATGATTTCCTCATCCTCTTCCTCCGGTTCAGGCTCTTCTTTTTTCTTTTGAACCCGTTTTTGTTTTTTGCCCGATTTTGTTTTTGTTTTCGGCGAAGACATATTCGTTCTGACCGTCTTCATATCCTCAAGAAATGCCTGCCACTGGCCGCGGATAAACCGGCCGACGGGGCTCGTCCACTTTTTGAGCGTTTCCTGCAGTGAACGGCCCGTTACAAGAATCAGCCCCATTAAGATCAGCACGATCGCCATGATTTGTGAACCCGTTGATGCAAATAGAAAGTGGGAAGCTGCAAACAGTACCGCGCCGATCATGCCGCCGCCCAAATCAGGGGAAGCAGCCTGCTGTTTCATGTCAATCATAAACAGCTCCCACGTGTTGCCGATGACACTTGCCGAACGAATCGACCCGTGATGAGACAGATTTTTAAAGAGCTGCACGTGAGACAGCAGCAATATACTGGCGATAATACAGTACAACCCTGCCTTTCTTCTCGTTAAAAGGCTTGGACTCTTCTTTTTCCAAAACAGCGAAATTCCGAGAAGGAAGAGCGCAATTAAGCATAAAATAAACCACTCTCCGGCAAAAAAACGGAACAAGTACACAAATGTCTGTCCCACAACGCCGAGCTGCAAAACAGCAATAATTGAGATTGCAACACAGAGCAGTCCGCTTAGTTCGTATTTTAGATTGAGCTTACTCTCTTGTTTCTTTTTAGATTTCCGTTTTTTCTTTGCCACACTCATCACCTTACTGCGTTAAAAAATGTAAAATCATACATCATGAAGAAAAGCAGCCTTTTGCCGGCTGCATTTTTCTGTAGGATTCCCCTATTATAGCATATTTTGCCCCCGAGAAACGGACTGAATGCCGGTTAGATTTTCAGCTTGATTTTTTGTCCCGGAGCGATGTCCGGATTCAGAAAATCCATCGGGTTCGTACTTAAAATCTGTACGACTTCAGCTTCATTTCCCTTCATCTCAACTAGCAGCGGCACGCCGGCGTAATCGACCTGTTCATGCACGCTTTGCTCTATATCCTGACCGTAAACGACTTCTTGGGGCATGACGGTATAAAGGATCATTGAATCATCCTTCCTTCCTCGCCCTTTCGTTCCTCAATCAGCTGATTCAGCTTTTTTATCGCCTGTCCGACGCCGCCCACGGCATCAATTAATCCGTAATCAGCCGCATCTTTCCCGACTACGTTCGTCCCGATGTCCCTGGTTAAGTTTCCTTTTGAAAACATCAGCTCTTTGAATTTTTCTTCGGAAATATTTGAATGATGGGTCACAAAGTTGACGACCCGCTCCTGCATTTTATCCAAGTATTCAAACGTTTGCGGAACCCCGATAACCAGACCTGTAAGCCGAACGGGGTGAATGGTCATAGTCGCTGTTTCCGCGATAAAACTATGATCACATGACACGGCGATCGGCACACCTATCGAGTGGCCCCCGCCGAGTACGATTGAAACGGTCGGTTTTGATAATGATGCGAGCATTTCCGCAATCGCAAGCCCCGCTTCCACATCGCCTCCGACGGTGTTTAAGATGATCAGAAGTCCTTCGATTTTCGGATTTTGCTCAATCGCGACGATTTGCGGAATGACGTGTTCATATTTGGTTGTTTTATTTTGCGGCGGGAGCTGGACGTGCCCCTCAATTTGGCCGATGATCGTCAGGCAGTGAATATTGGTATCTTGGGACATTTGCGGCAGAGATGTCTCTCCCAGCTGCTGAATTTTGCTCATAATGCTGTCTTTCGCATCTGATTTTTCGGGCTGCTGTTCTTCGGTGTTTTCCATACGATGATCCATTTTATCTTTCACCCTTTCCGAATGTCTCTTTGTATTATGAACAAAGATGATGATTTCCATCCGGGACATGAACAAAAACAAAGCCGGAGCATCATGCGCTCCGGCTTTGTATACATTATACTTCCATAATGATCGGAATGATCATCGGCTTGCGTTTTGTTTTTTCATAAAGGAATTGATTCAGCGCATCACGCATTGCTTGTTTCAGCGTGGACCATTCTACGGCAGATGTTTCCGTCGCTTCAGTCACGATAGAGCGGACGAGCTCAGTAGCTTGTACAATTAAACCTTCTGATTCTCTGACATACACGAAACCGCGCGTAATGATCTCAGGACCTGATACGAGGTTCTTTTTCTGCTTATCGAGTGAAATCACGACGATGAGAATGCCGTCTTGTGATAATAAGCGGCGGTCTCTCAGCACGATGTTGCCGATGTCGCCGACTCCGAGGCCGTCAATCAGAACGTTTCCGTACGTGACTTTATCCCCGATTTTCACATTCTGGCCGCGGAATTCAACGACGTCACCTTTTTCAATCAAGAAGATGTCGCTGCGTTTCATGCCGATCTCTTCTGCGATTTTGGAATGCGCTTTTTGCATTCTGAATTCACCGTTAACCGGAATTAAATATTTCGGTTTCAGCAAATTAAGCATGAGTTTCAATTCTTCCTGCGAACCGTGACCGGACACATGCACGCGTTTTTGGGCGAAAATGACTTGAGCGCCGGCGCGGGCAAGCAGGTTGACGGTTTTGGAATATATCAATTCATGCCCCGGAATCGGTGTTGATGCAATGACAACGGTGTCTCCTTCTTCAATGTTAAGCTGCTTGTGCGCCTGCTTGGCCATCCGCGTAAGAGCGGCCAGCGGCTCACCATGGCTTCCGGCTGTAACAATTGCCACTTCCCGCTTCGGATATTTTTTCACATCCTGTACAGGAATAAACATTTCATCTTCGGCTTCAATATAGCCGAGCTTTCGCCCAAGCTGAAGCACGTTTTGCAGATTTTTTCCGGCGATTGCAAGTTTGCGGCCGTTCTGGACGGCAGCCTGTATCACTTGCTGGATCCGGTTGATATTAGACGCGAATACAGCAATGATGACACGGTTTTCTGAACTGTTCATCGCATCGGAAATTTCACCGCTTACATATGCTTCTGACGGAGTATACCCCGGGCGCTCCGCATTGGCGCTGTCAGAAAGCAGGGCGAGCACGCCGCTGTTTCCGATTTTGGCAATTTCGCCAATATCACATGATTGGTGATAAGCAGGCGTCTGGTCAAATTTAAAGTCTCCCGTGCATACAATAGAGCCAAGTGATGTTTTGAAGCTGACTCCCACTGAATCCGGAATACTGTGAATCGTTTTAAAGAACGATACTTTCGTTGATTCAAATGTAATGACTGATTTAGAGTGAACTTCACGTAAATCAGCTTTTCGATTATGCCCGTACTGCTTGAGTTTTTCTCTCAGTAATGCAAGCGTAAGCTTCGTTCCGTATACCGGCACCGACAGCTTGTTCAATAAATAAAAGACGCCTCCGATGTTTTCATCGTGCCCGTGTGTCAGAAAGATGGCCTTCACGCGGTCAGCCCGTTCTACTAAGTAGGAAATATCCGGAATGACGACATCAATACCGAGCATTTCATTTTCAGGGTGCATCAGCCCTGCATCCACTACAAATATGTCTGAGTCAATTTCAATGACATATAGGTTCTTCCCAATTTCTCCGACGCCGCCAAGGGCGATAATTCTGACGTTTTCTGTATTTTTCTTTTTCAAAATCTGTATCCTCCTAGTCTCATACCCGTCCATCATCACTTGTTCCTATTATAACTGATATCAATTTTAGAAAACAAGAAGAAGCGGAAGGTTTAGGGAAAACCAATATGTATACAAAACGGTCAAACTCACGATAAAAATGAGAATGACCGCGTATTTTAACTGTATAAATTTTTTCTTACAGTTCGCTGATGACGCTGCTCAGGCTCAGACGTTCATCTTCATTCAGCGGGATAAGAGGAAGACGCACAGATCCGACATCAAGGCCTTTCAGCTGTAGCGCCGTTTTGACCGGAGCCGGATTAGGCGCTTTAAAGAGCTCCTTCATGATCGGCAGAAGCTTCTGATGAATCAGCGCCGCGGTTGCCGTCTGCCCGTTCGTATAGTTTTTAATCATCTGCTGCATGTCAGAACCTACGATATGGCTGGCCACTGACACGACTCCTCTTCCGCCGACTGCGAGAATAGGAAGCGTTAACCCGTCATCACCTGAATAGACGTAAAAATCTTCCGGTGTTTCGGCAATGATTTTCGTAATGGCATCAAGATCGCCGCTCGCTTCTTTAATCGCAGAGATATTCGGAATCTCCGCAAGTCTGATGGCCGTTTCCGGCGCAAGCGAAGCGACCGTTCTGCCCGGCACGTTGTAAAGCATCACAGGAAGAGACGTTTCTTCCGCAATGGCTTTAAAATGACGGTACATACCCTCTTGGGAAGGCTTATTATAATACGGCGTGACAAGCATAACGCAATCGACGCCGGCTTCTTCAGCTTTTTTTGTCAGTTTAATGGAGTCTTTCGTATTGTTGCTTCCCGTACCCGCAATAACAGGCACGCGTCCGTTCACTTCTTTGACTGTAAATTCAAAGAGTGCAATTTTTTCTTCCGTTGAAAGTGTCGGAGATTCGCCGGTCGTGCCTGCGACGACTAAAGAATCCGTGCCGTTTTTCAACAAATAGTCGATTAATGTAGACAGTTTTTGAAAGTCTACATTCCCTTTACTGTCAAAGGGGGTAATCATCGCTGTAGATATATTTCCGACATTCATTTTTTTCACCTCATCATGATTCAATCACATTTACTTTGAAAGTTCAAACACTTCATGCAACGCATTTACGGCCGTTACCATATCTTTTTCATGAACGAGCACCCAGATCGTCGTATGGCTGTCGGCAGATTGCAGAATCGGAATGCCTTTATCAGAAAGTGCGGAGACGATTTTTGACGTGACACCCGGAACACCCATTATCCCGGCGCCGACCGCTGACACTTTCGCACAGCTCTCCGTCACTGTCGGCTCATACCCTAATTCAGCCAAGATGCTGCGCGCGGCTTCCGTTTTACTGCCGGCTACGGTATATACGATTTCACTCGGCGTAATGTTAAAGAAATCTACGCTGATTCCGGCATTTGCCATTGCTTTAAAGACTTCAGTCTGAACGTTGTATTGCCCCATTTTGGCGGGAACCTTAAATTGCGTCACATCTTTCACATGGGCGATCCCCGTAATCAGCCGTTCGAATACATCGCTGCCGATGTTAGACGAATGATGGGACGTCACCAAAGTGCCTTTGTCTTTTGAATAAGTGGAGCGCACGCGGATCGGCACCTTTGCCTGCATGGCGATTTCCACCGCGCGCGGATGAATGACTTTCGCGCCTTGATAGGCAAGGTTGCAGATTTCCGTATATGTGACGTTCGGAAGCGGCTTAGCATTTTCCACGATTCTCGGATCGGCTGTCATAACGCCTTCCACGTCCGTAAAAATGTCGATAAACTCAGCATCTACCGCCGCGCCGAGCGCCGCTGCTGAAGTATCGCTTCCTCCTCTGCCGATCGTCGTCGTGTCGCCTTTTTCAGTCGCTCCCTGAAATCCTGCGACAACGACAGCGTCATGGCTGGCGAGTGCAGCGAAAAGCCGCTCTGTTTTCATTTCTATAATTTTGGCGTCAGTATGCTGGGCATTGGTTAAAAAGCCGGCTTGGGCTCCTGTTAAAGCTGCGGCTTTTATGCCGTTTTCCTTCAGCATGCTGGAAAAAACAACGGACGAAATCGTTTCTCCGCAAGACAGAAGCATATCCTGCTCTCTCGGAGAAATGTCGGACTGGCTGCCGTAAAGGAGCCCGATTAAAGAATCTGTCGCGTACGGGTCTCCTTTTCTTCCCATCGCTGATACGACAACGACAACTTTATAACCTTCACTGATGGCATCTTTAATGTGTGCTAGCGCAAGCTTGCGGCCTTTGTCATCTTTTACGGATGTTCCGCCGAATTTTTGAACAATGATCTTCACTATTTTCACTCCAAATTAGTCTGACGTAACAGAAGAGAGCAGGCAGAGCCTTACTCTCTTCTATTCGCCTATAGAAAATACGTTTGTTTTATACGAGGTTCAGTTTTTGCAGGCTTTCCGCGATTTGGACTGAGTTCCAAGCGGCGCCTTTTAACAGGTTATCAGAAACAACCCACAAATGAAAACCGTTTGCTCTGTCCAAATCTTTCCGGATTCTTCCTACAAATACATCGCGTTTGCCGACGCAATCAGCAGGCATCGGGTAAAGCTGCTCCGCCGGATCATCCTGAAGCGTAACACCCGGAGCTTCTTTCAAAAGCTGTTTAATATCTTCAACGGTTGCGTCATCACGGTCAAGCTCAATGTAAACAGATTCTGAGTGCCCTGTTTCAATCGGCAGTCTGACACATGTCGCAGCCACTTCCAGCTTCGGCATATGCATGATTTTTTTCGTTTCATTAATCATTTTCATTTCCTCAAACGTATAGCCGTTGTCTTGGAATTTATCAATTTGCGGAATGGCGTTAAATGCGATTTGATAATGCTTTTTGTCACCTTTAACCGGCATAATAGACGGTTCTGCGGGTTCATTGTTTAAAATCGCCTTTGTCTGGCTGTACAATTCTTTCGCCGCTTCATTGCCGGCCCCGGACACAGCTTGGTAAGTAGATACAATGACTTTTTTCAAACCGTACGCTTTGCGGATCGGTTCAAGCGCAGCCACCATCTGAATCGTTGAACAGTTAGGGTTGGCGATAATGCCGTTATGTTTGTGCAGATCACCTTCGTTCACCTCAGGCACCACGAGCGGTGTATTTTCGTCCATCCGGAATGCGCTGGTATTGTCAATCACGATGGCTCCCCGTTTTACAGCCTCAGGCGCCAAGCTTTGTGATACGCTTCCGCCGGCGCTGAATAACGCGATATGAACGCCTTCGAAGCTTTCAGGAACAGCTTCCTGCACTGTATATTCTTCGCCTTTAAACATTACTTTCGTACCAGCAGAACGCTTTGAGGATAGTAGTGTGAGTGTTTCGATTTCAAAGTTTCTGTCTTCCAGTGTTTTCAGCATTTGCTGTCCTACGGCTCCCGTCGCTCCGACAACTGCTACGTGTAATCCTCTTCCCATCTGTAAAACTCCTTCCGCCAATTAAGCATCATTTATTGAATTGACTTTGCATTTTACGTTTTATTTTACCATAGAATAGTCACGGATTGACCGAATTTTTTTATTCCGGAATGATTTTCTGTCATCATTCATGATGGTGTACGAGCACCGGCTGAACCTGCTGGTGCAAAAGAGCTTTTTCTACCGTAATCGGAAGAAGATCCATTCTTGCGACGAGCGATGTCGGTTTTTTCACGTGGTCATCCTGGCCGAACGGGATGAAATATATGTTTTTTGCGGACATCAGCCTCATTAAATTCGTTCCGTTTAAACCGAGTCCGTCGTTTGTCGAAATTCCGAGCACGACCGGGCGGCCGTTGCGGATCGTGGCTTTCGCAGCCATAAGGACGGGGCTGTCAGTCATCGCATTTGCGAGTTTGCTCATTGAATTTCCGGTTAAAGGGGCGATGACCATGCAGTCGAGCGGAAGTTTCGGCCCGAGAGGCTCCGCTTTTACGATGGAATCAATCGCCTCAAAGCCTGTTGTTTCTTCAATTTTTCTGACCCAATCTCCCCCCTCCCCAAAGCGGGTATCGGTCGATTGAACGGTTGACGTCACGACCGGCCGGACTTCAGCTCCTTGACTGATAAGCGCCTCTATTTGCGGAAAAACTTCCTCATATGTGCAGTGCGAGCCGGTTAATCCGAATCCGATTCTTTTCCCTTTCAGAGACATGGTTATTCCCCCTCTTTCTTTAAGTCTGCCAAAAGCTTGCTCAATACGTTCGCAATAATCTGTCCGGCTGTTTTCGGGGCCACAATTCCCGGAAGACCCGGGGCAAGCAGCGCTTTAATGCCTTGTTTTTCAGCATATTTGAAATCCGTTCCGCCCGGGCGGGATGCTAAATCCAAAATCAAGGTCTTCGGCGTCATGCGCGATAAAACGCTTTGATTCAGAATCAAGCTCGGTACGGTGTTAATGCAGATATCAATATCATTTACATGTTCAGTAAGCTCTTCAAGTTGAAAAGGAGAAAGCCCCATTTCCGTTATACGGGCCAAATGAGCCGAACTCCGCGCGCCCACTTTTACCTTCGCCCCTAACGCCGCAAACGTCCGGGCGATCGTCATACCGGTGCGCCCCATGCCGAGAACGGCGACATTTGATCCGTGAATGGTATAATCCGTATGCTGAATCGCCATCATGATTGTTCCTTCAACAGTGGGAATCGAGTTGAATATCGCGATATCGTCCCGTTCAAATAATTTCACAAGTTTGCGGCCCGCTTCGCTGGCGATCCCCTCAAGATACGCGTTGGAGATGCCTGAATAAATGACGCAATGCTCCGGTGTCCGCTCAAGATAGCTCTGCTTTAATATCACTTCTTCATTTGAAAAAACCGTGGAAACAACGCCTTCTCCGGTCGTTGCCGATACGGGCAGGATGATACTGTCTATTTTTTGAAAGGGAATCTCATCGATTTTGCATTTGACGGTTCCTGTAAAACCGTCATCCAATTGGTCAAACCCTGCAAGATAAATATCGGCATGCTGTTCTGTCAGCTTTCTTATAATCTCTAGCTGTCTTGCGTCACCGCCAATGATCGCAATTGTCAATCCGGTTAACATCTGAAACGTTCACCTTCTTTACAGTTACTGGATCTTTTAAGTGTCATCCTCCTCTTCATCGTATGTGCGAAGAGAAAGGGCGGTGAATGTACAGCGTCTTTTTCATAAAAAAAGCACCGGCTGTATGAGCCGGTGCTTGCAACAATTGAATAAGATCTACTCTTCGGGAGGCGTGATCTCCCCCGGAACATCTAAAATGATCATGTCTGACCCGATTTTTTGGATATGGTTCCAGGGGACGCGGATGTCGTGGCCTTGTTTTCGCAATCCGAACCATTTTACCGTCGGTATCAACAGCGCGGTAATTTGTCCGTCCTGTTCATTAATTTCCAAATCGGTCTGGCCGAGCACGCCGAGCCGCTCTGCCCGTTTAATGTCCACAATTTCTTTACCTGACAGTTCACTGAGCCTCATGATAGCCACCCCCTTGTACTATATGACCCGGAGCAAAAAAAAATGCCTGCCCCGTATAGAGGCAGACTGCTTTTCTGCTTAAGATGAAGCCGGCATATTGCCGGTCGGGCTGATGAGCGATAGTGCGTAATCATCCGTAAATAAGCGGCGGCTGAGGCCGTTGACGCTTTCCAGGCTGACCGCATTTAGTTCAGTGATAATTTCATCCATGGTCTTATGCTTTCCGAGCAGGAGTTCGTTTTTCCCGTTCCGGCTCATTTTGCTGTTTGTGCTCTCTAAGCTGAGCATTAAGCTCCCCTTCATTTGCTCTTTGCTGTTTTCCAGCTCTTTCGGGGTGATACCGTCACGTTTTAGAACCGATAACGTTTCCTGAATGGTTTCAGACAGAAGTCCGAGCTGATTCGCGCCGGTGCCTCCGTAAATCGTCAGCATACCGCTGTCTTCATAGGAACTGTGGTAGCTGTATACAGAATAGGCCAGTCCTTTATCTTCGCGCACATCCTGGAAAAGACGGCTGCTCATGCTTCCGCCCAGCACGTTGTTTAAGACGATCAAATCGTAAATGTCCGCATCTCCGACTTTCAGGCCTTTGAAACCGAGACAGAGATGCGCCTGTTCGGTGTCTTTTTTTCTGGTCAGCTTTTCATAATGAAACTCAGGCTCGCTGATGCCGCTTGCTTTGCCCTTCGCTTCGTATGTACCGAACCATTTCTCCACGTCTTTAATGAATTGTTCTGTTACATTTCCGGCGACAGAAATGACGACGCGGTCCGGCGTGTAAAAGTCATCCATATGCTGTCTGAGAGAATCGCCGTTAAATGACGAAAGCGTTTCCTCCGTCCCGAGAATCGGGTAGCCGAGCGAATGATTGCCGTATGTCGCTTTGCTCAGCAGATCGTGGACAATGTCATCCGGCGCGTCTTCATACATTTTGATTTCTTCATATACTACGTTCTTTTCTTTTTTGAGCTCATCTTCGTCAAAAGCAGAATGAAAGAACATATCAGCCAGCACATCAAGTGCGTAGTTTGCATGCTCATCCAGAACTTTGGCGTAATAGCATGTATATTCTTTTGAAGTGAAGGCATTCACTTGGCCGCCTATCCGATCGAAGGATTCTGCGATTTCCCGTGCGGACCTGGTATTTGTTCCTTTAAAAAACATATGCTCAAGAAAGTGCGAAATACCGTTTGTCTCCGGCGTTTCATGACGTGACCCCGTCCCGATCCAGACGCCGATTGCCACAGACCGCACCGTTGGATTATTTTCAAGCACAACTCTTACACCGTTTTGGCATGTATAGCGTTTTATCAAGTCTGTTCCTCCTATTCAAAGACAGGCAAACTGCCGCCTGCTACTTCATCAGCCTGTTTTCATCCATTAAGTCAGACACTGAGCCGAGCGCGTAGCCTTTTTCTTTGATTTTTGCAATCAGTGTATCCAGGCTTTTCGCAGTCGGATCAGTCGGATGCATTAAAATCATGGCTCCGTTATGTATTTTGCTCAACACCCTTGTTTGTAAAACAGCCGGAGACGGTTTTTGCCAGTCAATGGTGTCAACGGTCCACATGATGGTGCCCATTCCTTTTTCCGCCGCAAGGTCGACCACGGCTTTTCTGAAGCTGCCGCTTGGCGGCGCAAACCATTTCGGCTTCATGCCGAGCGTCTCGCTGATTTGTGCATTGGTTTTGTCAAGCTGTTCGGAAATGCTTCCTGAAGTCAGTTTGCTCATATCAGGGTGATTGTATGAATGATTTCCGATTTCATGTCCGTCTGCCGCTATTTTTTTCCCAAGTTCCTGATTGTTTTTCAGCCATTTCCCTTCAAGAAAGAAAGTTGCTTTGACCTGGTGCTGCTTCAGAATAGGCAGCATTTGCTCCACGTATTCATTTCCCCAGGCGACATTTATCAGGAAAGCGACCATCGGTTTGTCGGGATTTCCTTTATAAATGGGTTCGGGCGCGAGAGAATCAAGATGGACTTTCGGTTTCACCTGCTCATAGACAAGGTCGTCTTCGTGAAATTCTCCGTCCTTTTTCATTTGCTTATAGGATTTTTCCACATTGACTTTTAAACCGTTATATCCTGGTATACTCTTCCATATTTTATCAATCCGCGCGTCTTGCGGCTTTACTTCATACTCTGACGCTTTTTGCAGTAATTCTTCATAGAGCGGATCTTTTGATTCTGACACTGTTACAGCGTCTTTTTTCATTGCGTCTATGTAATCAACTGTATACGGATTTTTTAACATTTCAAACGAAACAAAAAAAAGAAATAAAAAAACGGCAAACGGCACGAATTTTTTCAACATGTCCTTCCCCCCTCATCACACATTATGTATGAGGAGGACAAGGTAGAACCCGTCTGTTGTCTTTCTCAAAATAAAGAAGCCGGGTCTCCCAGGCTCCTTGTTAGGTTTTCATTTAAGATTGTTGTTGTTCCTGTTCTTTTTCTTTCTCTTCGCGCAGCACTGCTTTACGCGACAGATTCACTCGTCCCTGCTTGTCAATTTCAGTTACCTTCACAAGGATTTCGTCACCGATTTTCACAACATCCTCAACCTTGCCGACCCGTTCGAGCGCTAGTTCAGAGATGTGAACGAGACCGTCTTTTCCGCTGAAGATTTCAACGAAAGCGCCGAATTTCTCAATCCGTTTGACTTTACCGAGGTAAAGCTGGCCGACTTCGACTTCTCTGACTAGATCTTCGATGATTTTTTTCGCTTTTTGGTTGCTGCTTTCATCAGTAGAAGAAATAAAGATGGTGCCGTCTTGTTCAATGTCAATTTTAACACCGGTATCTTCAATGATTTTGTTGATTTGTTTACCGCTCGGTCCGATAACGTCACGGATTTTATCCGGATTAATGTTCATCGTTAAAATTTTCGGCGCATATTGAGAAAGTTCTTTTCTTGATTCACCAAGCGTGCTGAGCATGCTGTTCAAGATTTCCATTCTTCCTTTTTTCGCCTGCTGAAGCGCTTCTTCAAGAATTTCTCTTGAAAGGCCTTCAATTTTAATGTCCATTTGCAGCGCTGTCACGCCTTTTTCCGTGCCGGCTACTTTAAAGTCCATGTCACCGAGGGCGTCTTCCATCCCTTGAATATCCGTTAATACCGTATAGTACTCGCCTGATTTCACAAGTCCCATCGCGATACCCGCAACAGGGGCTTTAATCGGAACACCTGCGTCCATCATGGCAAGCGTACTTGCGCAAATGCTGGCCTGTGAAGTGGAACCGTTTGATTCAAGCACTTCGGATACGAGGCGGACCGTATACGGGAAGTCTTTTTCATTCGGGATGACCGGCTCAAGCGCACGCTCTCCAAGAGCACCGTGACCGATCTCACGGCGTCCCGGTCCGCGCATCGGGCCTGTCTCCCCTACGCTGAACTGCGGGAAGTTATAATGATGCATAAAACGTTTTGATTCTTCCACGCCTAAACCGTCAAGAATCTGAACGTCCCCAAGGGCGCCTAATGTACAAACGCTGAGCGCCTGCGTCTGTCCTCTCGTAAACAGCCCGGAGCCATGCGTTCTCGGCAGAAGGCCGACTTCTGAAGAAAGCGGGCGGATCTGATCAACGCCGCGGCCGTCCGGACGGACTTTTTCTTCTGTGATCAAACGGCGCACTTCGTTTTTTACGAGTTTAGACAGTGTCTGTTTCACTTTTTTAATCGTGTCTTCATCATGCTCTTCTTCTTCGAATTTCGCGACAACTGCATTTTTCACTTCATTGATCGCGTCTTCGCGAGCATGTTTTTCGTGAACCTGAATGGCGCTGAGAAGATCCGGCTCCGCAAGGCTTTTTACTTTTTCGCTGAGCTCTTCGTCAATTTCATACAGTTCGATTTCCGTTTTCTCTTTGCCGACTGCTGCGACGATTTCTTCTTGGAATGCGATCAGGCGCTTAATTTCTTCGTGACCGAACATAATCGCCTCAAGCATGATTTCTTCAGGAACTTCATCCGCTCCGGCTTCCACCATGTTGATGGCGTCTTTTGTGCCTGCAACGATGAGGTTGATATCACTTTTTTCAAGCTGGTCAACCGTCGGATTGATGACGAATTTCCCGTCAATGCGGCCTACCGTCACACCCGCGATCGGGCCTTCAAACGGGATATCGGAAACGCAAAGAGCGAGTGATGAACCGAACATTGCAGCCATTTCAGATGAGCAGTCCTGATCAACACTCATGACAATGCTGATGACCTGTACTTCGTTACGGAATCCGTCTGCGAAAAGCGGGCGGATCGGACGGTCGATCAGACGGCTGGCTAAAACGGCCTTTTCACTTGGACGGCCTTCTCTTTTAATAAAACCGCCCGGAATTTTACCTACTGCGTATAATCTTTCTTCATAGTTAACGGTAAGCGGGAAAAAATCTAGCGGTTTCGGTTCTTTTGATGCGGTTGCTGTGCTGAGCACTGCAGTATCGCCGTAGCGGACCATGACAGCGCCGTTTGCCTGTTTGGCAAGCTGGCCGGCTTCTACTGTAAGCTGTCTGCCGGCCCAATCTATGGTAAAGACATGTTTCTCTTGTCCCATTCGATTACGAGCTCCTCTCTTAATGTGTGAAATAATCAATTACTCCTATTATGAACGAAATGAATTGAACATATCAATGTCAAAGTAGTATGTAAAAGGATTTCATTGTTTTTTTATCATTATTTTTTTCGCTTTAATACGATAAAAAAGCGGGAATCCTCCCGCTTTTTACGATTATCGACGTAAGCCTAGTTTGTTAATTAACTCACGGTAACGAGTTACGTCTTTATTACGCAGATACGTAAGAAGATTACGACGTTTACCTACCATTTTAAGAAGACCGCGACGTGAGTGGTGATCTTTCTTGTGAGTACGCAAATGCTCGTTCAAGTTGTTAATTGAGTCTGTTAGGATAGCGATCTGAACTTCTGGAGATCCAGTATCAGATTCGTGTGTTTTGAACTCGCTGATGAGTTGATTTTTACGCTCTTGAGTAATTGCCATCCTGTTTCACCTCCATATCATAATTAGCCCCAGTTACCTAGCAACCGTCGGTGACTTCGGATTGCCAAGCAATGGTTTTAAGACTACGAAACATATGATACTAAAAATCGCGCCCATATGCAAATCTTTTAGAAGAAAATTTGTGTACTTTTGATGTTTTTTCCGTTATTTGCTGAAAAAACGGATCGCTTCTTGTTTGTCTTTCCCGATCTGAGCCGTCAGTTCATCGATGCCGTTAAACTTCCGTTCGCTTCGGATTCGTTTGTACCACTCGATTTTAACGTCTTCTCCGTATACATCCTGTTGAAAATTAAACAAATGTACTTCAATTGACGGCTGATCGGGACGCTTTTCATAAAAGGTCGGTTTGTAGCCGATGTTGCAGACGCCTTCATACACCTCGCTTTTTATTTCGGCTTTCACTGCATACACGCCTGTCGGCGGCACGATATAACTGTTGTGCAGGCCGACATTCGCGGTCGGAAAACCGATGGTGCGGCCTCTTTTGTCTCCGTGAATCACAGTGCCCCGGATAAAATACGGCTGGCCGAGAAGAGTGTGCGCCAGTTCAACGTCACCATCCTGCAGCGCTGACCGGATATAAGTAGAGCTGATCTTTCTGTCCTGCTCGGTCTGTTTCTCGACAGTCGTGCATCCGGCCTTGCCGTTTAAATCGTCCGGCAGCGTCTCCATCGTACCTTTTCCGTATTTTCCGTACGTAAAATCGAAGCCTCCCACAGCGTGCCGCGCGTTTAACCCTAAAATATACTCCTCGGCAAACTGTTTTGGAGAAAGAGACGCAAACGCTTCATCAAACTTTACGACATACAGCACATCAGCGCCTAAACGTCCGATCTGGCTGATTTTATCTTCAAGCGGCGTAATCAGATCCTTTGGCTCTTTGTCCCTGCCCAACACATGGGAAGGGTGAGGATGAAACGTCATAACGGCCAGCGACAGGCCTTTTTCTTCGGCAATTTGTCTGGCTGTTCCGATTACTTTCCGGTGTCCCAAATGAACGCCGTCAAAGTAGCCGAGCGCCATGACAGACGCCGGCTGCTCTTCTTTTTGTAAATGATGCGGATGAGAAATATGTATCGTCTTCACAGAACGGTCACCTTTTTTCTTATTGTTCGCTTTTTTGCATGAGCACTTTAGCCGGTTTCAGCAGTCCTTTTTTTGAAGGATGCGGCATATAAATGGCCACACATTCTCCGTCTTCAGTACAGACCGCTATACGGGCGTCAGCTGTCATTGCAGAAAATTCCGCCGGGATGTCAAACACTGACCCGTTTTCAGCTTTCTTAGCTAATGTATCACTTATGACCCATTTCGGCAAATGATTGAGCGCTCTTTCAATCGGCACGGCATGCTCTGCAACCGTTCCGTCTGAAACCTGCTGTTCAAGTTCCTCAAACGTGAAACACTCATCAAGGCTGAAATCGCCGGAAGCGGTGCGGATGAGATGCGACATATGCGCGGGATAGCCGAGTTTTTCACCGATTGTCACCGCCAATGTTCTGACGTAAGTGCCCTTTGAGCACGTGACTGTAAAGCGGAATGATGCTGTGTCTTCGTTATAAGTGACAGGGGAAGTGAGCGCGATATCTTCAATCGTGATATTCCGCTTCGGCCGCTCCACTTCAATACCCGCCCTGGCGTATTCATAGAGCTTTTTTCCGTTGACCTTTACAGCGGAATACATCGGCGGCACTTGCTCCTGCGGTCCCTTCAGTTCGTCTAAAACGGCTTTGATATCCGCTTCTTTCAGCGGCTCCTTGACAGGTTTTACGCTGACCGTTTCTCCAGTCTGGTCTTCGGTCGATGTGGAGAAGCCGAGAGTAATCTCAGCATCGTACGTTTTTGACTTGTCGGTGACGTACTCAACAATCTTTGTGGCCCGTCCGACACAGATCGGCAGTACGCCTGACACTTCCGGATCAAGCGTTCCCGTATGTCCGACTTTCTTTGTTTTTAACAGTTTTCTTATTTTCATTACACAGTCGTGAGAAGTCATGCCGACCGGTTTATGTAAAAGGAGAACTCCGTTAACCATCTGTCTTTCGCTCCTTTGTTATCAATTGTATCCCGTAAAACGCAGAAAAGAGGACAGACGACACTCGCCCATCCTCTTTCCTTGTTATTCAGACGGTTTATCTGAATGCAGTTCGTGAATCAATGTTTCGATACGGTTGCCGTACTCAATTGATTCATCAAATTCAAATTCAAGCTCAGGCGTTTTTCGGAGTCTGATTCGGCTGCCGATTTCGGAACGGATAAATCCTTTCGCTTTCTCAAGCCCTTTCAGCGCCTCCTCTTTCTTTTTCTCTCCGCCGAGAACGGAGATATACACCTTCGCTATTTGTAAATCACCTGAAACACGTACGTCTGTTACAGTGAGAAATCCGATTCTCGGGTCTTTCAGCTTTCGGCTGATAATATCCCCGAGCTCTTTTTTCATCTGCTCGCCGACACGGTTTGCTCTCATACTCAATTCAATCACCTCTAAGTTAAAACCACTCTGTTCTAGTGATCGTCCGTTCTATTTCGGGAAAGGAGTCAATAAACGCGAGTACGCGCTGGATCTCCTTTTCCGCCTGAACGTGAGAGGAGGAGACGACGGCGATTCCGAAGCTGGTCCGCTGCCAAGTGTCCTGATAGCCGATTTCTGCGGCCGACACGTTGAACTTATTCTGAACCCTCGTTATAATCCGCTTCAGAACGGCTCGTTTCTCCTTTAATGATCCCGCATCATAAATGATGCATTCACATTCCGCAAATCCGATCACTTTCTTTCGATTTCCTGCATGACATACGCTTCAAGGATGTCGCCTTCGCGAATGTCATTGTATTTCTTAATTGTAATACCACATTCATATCCTTGTGAAACTTCTTTCACATCATCTTTGAAGCGTTTCAGAACGTCTACTTCCCCTTCGAAGATGACCACGCCGTCACGGATCAGGCGGAGTCCGCTGTCACGTGTAATGTGGCCGTCTGTTACATATCCGCCGGCAATCGTGCCGATTTTCGACACTTTGAATGTTTGGCGCACTTCAACCTGGCCGATGACTTTTTCTTCGTATTCAGGATCAAGCATTCCTTTCATCGCCGCTTCAATTTCTTCGATGACTTTGTAAATGATACGGTGAAGACGGATATCTACATTTTCAGCTTCAGCCGTGCTCTTAGCATTTCCGTCTGGGCGCACATTAAACCCGATAACGATTGCATTTGAAGCAGATGCGAGAATGATGTCTGATTCCGTAATCGCACCGACGCCTGTGTGAATGATTTTCACTTTTACGCCTTCTACTTCAATTTTTTGAAGAGCGGCTGTTAACGCTTCGGCTGAACCTTGAACGTCAGCTTTTACGATTAAGTTGATGTCTTTGACATCGCCTTGTTTAATTTGTTCAAACAGATCATCGAGGCTCAGCTTCGCTTTGTCGCTGCGCTGTTCTTCCAGTTGCTTGGAAGCGCGTGCTTCACCGACAGAACGGGCTGTTTTTTCGTCTTTAAAGACGAGGAATTGATCGCCAGCCTGCGGTACGTCGTTTAAGCCCGTGATTTCTACAGGTGTGGACGGTCCGGCTGTTTTCACGCGGCGGCCGAGATCATTAACCATGGCCCGCACGCGGCCGAATGTATTTCCGACAACGATCGGATCTCCGACATTCAATGTTCCCGTTTGAACGAGAAGTGTCGCGACAGATCCTCTTCCTTTATCGAGCTCAGCTTCAATAACCGTTCCTTTTGCCTGACGGTTCGGATTGGCTTTCAGCTCTTCCACTTCACTGACAAGCAGAATCATTTCGACAAGCTCGTCAATTCCCTTGCCTGTAAGAGCGGACAGAGGAACGAAAATCGTTTCTCCTCCCCATGCTTCAGGAACGAGTCCGTATTCAGTCAGCTCCTGCATGACACGGTCAGGGTTCGCGCTTTCTTTATCCACTTTATTCACGGCAACGATAATCGGAACCTCAGCCGCTTTCGCATGGTTGATGGCTTCGACTGTCTGCGGCATAACGCCGTCATCGGCCGCTACGACTAAAATGGTAATATCAGTTACTTCCGCACCGCGCGCCCGCATTGTTGTAAACGCCGCGTGTCCCGGAGTATCTAAGAACGTGATTTTTTTGCCGTTTTCTTCGATCTGGTAAGCCCCGATATGCTGGGTGATTCCGCCGGCTTCTCCTTCAACAACTTTTGTTTTTCTGATGCTGTCAAGAAGGGTCGTTTTCCCGTGGTCAACGTGGCCCATGATCGTCACGACAGGCGGACGGATTTGAAGATCTTCTTCTTTGTCAGCCTCTTCATATTTTTCAAGCTCAGTTTCTTCAAGCACAATCACTTCTTCTGTTTCTACACCGTATTCAGATGCGATCAGTTCGATTGTGTCTTTGTCAAGCTCCTGGTTAATGGTAGCCATTACGCCCAGAAGCATCAGTTTTTTAATGAGTTCAGACGGCTCTTTGCCCAGTTCCTCGGCTAAAGCTCCGACTGTTAAAGAGCCGGAAAACGTAATTTTCTCAGGAAGCTCTTTTTTCGGCTTCAGCGGTTTTTGCTGATACTGATTTTTGTTGTTATGATTGCGTTTGTTTTTGTTTTTGTTGTTGTTGTTATTCTTCTTGTTTTTGTTAAATTGATTATTCTGCACGTCATTCTTCTTTCCGTCTCGAATTTTGTTTGGTTGATTCCCAGCAGGCTGCTGATTAATCCCTTGCGGCTTGTTTTTGTTCGTTTCCGCAGGCTTCTGAGATGTAACGCCGGCGCCGCCTTTTTTAAATTTCGCATCAAGCTGCTTAATGGTCTTTTCTTCAAGCATTGCCATATGGTTATTTACTACTATATCCATGTTTTTCAGCGCAGTCAAAATTTCCTTGCTTGAAACATTGATGGCTTTTGCATATTCGTAAACTCTCATTTTAGCCATTCGTTCACCCCCAAAAATATTAATCGAGCAAGCTGATCAGCTTATTCGCAAAACCTTGGTCAGTGACGGCGACAACGACACGTGATTCCTTGCCGATAGAGCGGCCGAGATCCGCGCGGCTTTCGACTTTTTTATAAGGCACTTTATAATAATTGCATTTATCGGATACTTTTTTTGCAGTATTCGCAGATGCATCTTCTGTCAGCAGAACAAGTTTTGCACGCGCATTTCTAATTTCTTTTATAACCAAGTCCTCGCCCGACACGACCTTACGAGCTCGATTGGCCAGACCCAGCAAGGGAAACCATTCCATTCCAGACATGTTATTTTTTCACCTTTTCCGCCAGTTCCAGCAATTCTTCGAAAATCTGGTCATCGATTTGTGATTGAAATTGATTTTGCAATGTGTTTTTCTTTTTCGCAGCTAAGATGCATTCTTTCTCAAGGGTGATATAGGCACCCCGCCCGTTCTTCTTTCCGGTCGGATCGACTGAAATCTCTCCTTCTTTAGAACGGACAATTCGGATCAGTTCCTTTTTAGGCTTCATTTCCCCCGTTACCACGCATTTGCGCAGAGGAATTTTTTTTCGCTTATTCACCTAAAGTCACCTCTTATTCATCCGATTCGGCTGTTTCAGGCTCCATAAAGAGCGGCTCTAAATCGTCATCTTCTTCATGCTCTCTCGGATAGATGCCAAGGTCTCTTGCATCCGTTTCACTTTTGATATCGATTTTCCAGCCTGTCAGTTTCGCAGCTAAGCGGGCGTTTTGCCCTCTTTTTCCGATTGCCAGAGAAAGCTGGTAATCAGGAACGATGACAGTCGTGGCTTTTTCTTCTTCGCTGACGATGACATCCAGCACTTTAGACGGGCTGAGCGCATTGGCAACAAATTCAACCGGATCATCAGACCAGTTAACGATATCAATTTTTTCGCCTTTCAGTTCATTGACGATCGCCTGCACGCGCTGGCCTTTGGGACCGACGCATGAACCGACCGGATCAACGTCAGGATCATCAGTGCGGACGGAAATTTTAGAGCGGTCGCCCGCTTCTCTGGCAACGGATTTCAGTTCGACCGTTCCGTCATAAATTTCCGGCACTTCGATTTCAAAAAGACGCTTCAACAGACCAGGATGCGTTCTTGATACATAGATCTGCGGCCCTTTTGTCGTTTTTTCGACTTTTGTGATAAATACTTTAATCCGATCGTGCGGTTTATAGCTCTCATTCGGCATTTGTTCATTGACGGGCAGCAGCGCTTCAATCTTGCCGAGAGACACGTAAATAAACTTGCTGTCTAAGCGCTGTACAATTCCCGTCATAATGTCTTCTTCACGATCGATAAATTCTGAGTAAATCACGCCGCGCTCAGCTTCACGGACACGCTGCGTCACCACTTGTTTCGCCGTCTGCGCAGCAATGCGGCCGAAGTCTTTCGGCGTTACTTCTATTTCAACGACATCTCCGACAAGGTAGTTCGGATGGATGTGTTGGGCGTCGTCAAGCGAGATTTCAAGTCTTGAATCGTATACCTCGTCTACGACATCCTTTCTTGCGAACACGCGGATCGTGCCCGTCTCACGGTTCAGATCGACCCGTACGTTTTGCGCCTGGTTAAAATTTCGCTTATACGCGGAAATTAAGGCAGCTTCAATTGCTTCGATGATAATGTCTTTACTGATGCCTTTTTCTTTTTCAAGAATAGTGAGAGCATCTAATAGTTCACTGCTCATGTTAGCGGTCTCCCCCCTTAAACACTAATACTTCATTCATTAAAATGTTACAGCTAATCTTGCGTTAGCTATTTTTTCATACGGAATATTGACCCGTTTCTTTCTTGTTTTGACCGTCATCTCTATTGTAACAGTTTGTCCATCAAATTCAGCCAATTTGCCTTCAAACACTTTTAAACCGTCAATCGGTTCGTACGTTTTCATGTACACATTTTTGCCCAGTGATTTTTCGAAGTCGGCTTTTTTCTTTAATGGACGCTCGGCTCCAGGAGAAGATACTTCAAGAAAGTAGTTCTGGGTGATCGGATCGGCCTCATCCAGCTTTTCGCTTAACGCTTCGCTGACTTTGGCGCACTCCTCAATATCAACACCGTTCTCGGAATCAATAAACACGCGAAGGAACCAGTTTTGACCCTCTTTGACAAATTCAATGTCTACGAGTTCAAGCTGAAGGTCATCCAGTATGGGCTGAGCCATTTCTTGAACGGTATCAGTCACTTTTTTGCTCATGTTTTTCCTCCTTGTGCTGTCGATATCATATCAGCCGTTCCTCTGCATAAAAACCCTGCTTCAAAAGAGCAGGGGCATTGAGAAAACGATGGACATGTCGAGGCAAAATTGCCTGTTCAATACAAAAGAGCGGGTTTCCCCACTCTTTGCCTCGGTAATCGTTAGCATTTCCAATAAAACTATACCATAACCATATATTTAATGCAAATCAAACTCCGCTCGGCGGCTGTGCACAAAGCTTAAAACAGAGACAGCTGGTTTTGGTCCGGAAGCGACTCAAGACAGCCGTGACGGTCTAAATACTCTAAAATGGTTTTTGACACTTTTCCGCGTTTTTGAAGATCCTCTTTTGAAAGGAACTCCCCTTCTTCCCGCGCTTTCACAATATTGAGAGCGGCGTTGGTTCCGAGTCCCGGAATTGAGTTGAACGGCGGGATGAGACTGTTGCCGTCAATGATAAATTCCGAAGCGCTCGAACGGTATAGATCGACCTTCTGGAAGGAATAGCCGCGCTCACACATTTCAAGCGCAAGCTCTAATACGGTAAGGAGGTTTTTCTCCTTCGGCGAAGCATCAAGCCCTTTAGAGCTGATATCATCCATCACCGCTCTGATAGCGGTCGAGCCTTTAATCATTGTATCAATGTCAAAGTCATCTGCGCGGACGGTAAAATACGCAGCATAATATAAAAGCGCGTGATGCACTTTAAAGTATGCAATCCGCACCGCCATCAGCACGTATGCGGCGGCGTGGGCTTTCGGGAACATGTATTTGATTTTTTTGCATGAATCAATATACCAGTTCGGCACGTTGTTCTTTTTCATTTCTTCTTCCCATTCCGGCGTCAGGCCTTTGCCTTTACGGACGAATTCCATGATTTTAAAGGCCAGTGAAGGCTCAAGGCCCTGATAGATCAAGTAAACCATAATGTCATCACGGCAGCCGATCACTTCGCTCAGTTCACACGTATTGTTGTGTATCAGTTCCTGCGCATTGCCGAGCCATACGTCCGTTCCGTGGGAAAGCCCGGAAATCTGGACAAGCTCGGAGAACGTCGTCGGCTTCGTATCCTCAAGCATCTGCCGCACAAATCGCGTCCCGAATTCAGGAATGCCGAGCGTCCCCGTTTTACAGCCGATCTGCTCTTCAGTGACGCCTAGCGATTCTGTACCTTGGAAAATCTTCATCACTTCCGGATCATCTGTCGGAATCGTCTTCGGATCAATTCCGCTTAAATCCTGAAGCATCCGGATGACTGTCGGATCATCGTGCCCCAATATATCAAGCTTCAGCAGGTTGTCATGAATGGAGTGGAAGTCAAAATGAGTCGTTTTCCATTCAGACCCCGTCGCATCTGCCGGGAATTGTATCGGTGAAAAATCGTAAATATCCATGTAATCCGGGACAACGATAATCCCCCCCGGGTGCTGGCCGGTCGTTCTCTTAACGCCGGTGCAGCCTTGCACCAGACGGTCGATCTCCGCACCGCGCATGTGTAGGTTGTGATCGCCCGCATAGCCTTTCACATATCCGTAAGCCGTCTTTTCCGCGACGGTGCCGATCGTTCCCGCGCGATACACGTTATCTTCACCGAACAATACTTTCGTGTAGTTATGGGCATGCGGCTGATACTCACCTGAGAAGTTCAAGTCGATATCGGGTACTTTGTCACCTTTAAAGCCTAAGAACGTTTCAAACGGGATATCATGTCCGTCCTTTTTCAAAGGCGTGCCGCAAGACGGGCAGGTTTTATCCGGAAGGTCAAAACCGGAACCGACTGATCCGTCATTAAAGAATTCGGAATATCGGCAGCTCGGGCACACATAGTGCGGAGCGAGCGGGTTCACTTCAGTGATTTCCGTTAAGGTCGCCACAAGCGATGAACCGACGGATCCCCGGGAGCCGACGAGATAACCGTCATCCAGAGACCGTTTTACAAGCTTATGAGAGATGAGATAAATAACGGCGAATCCATGACCGATGATACTTTTTAATTCTTTTTCTATTCTCGCTTCCACAATTTCGGGAAGCTCTTCACCGTAAATGCTTCTGGCGCGCTGATAGCTCATTTCACGGATTTCTTCATCAGCCCCGTCAATTTTCGGCGTGTACAGATCGTCTTTGATCGGTTTGATCTCATCGATCATCGAAGCGACTTTCTGCGTATTGTCAACCACGATTTCTTTCGCTTTTTCCGCACCGAGGAAGGAGAAAGCCTCCAGCATTTCATCTGTCGTTCTGAAGTGCACTTTAGGCAGTTCGTGTCTGTTTAACGGGTTGGCGCCGCCTTGGGAAGATATTAAGATCTTCCGGTAAATTTTATCCTCATCGTTTAAATAGTGGACATTTCCCGTAGCCACGACCGGCTTATTCAATTTTTCTCCGAGCTTCGTAATGTTGGTGATGATTTCTTTCAGCGCTTTTTCGTCCCGGACGAGCTCAAGCTGCAGAAGGTGTCTGTATACTTCGGGCGGCTGCACTTCAAGATAGTCATAGAAGGATGCGATATCTTCAACCTCTTCAGGAGATTTTTGCATCATGCCTTCAAAGACCTCTCCCCTGTCACAGGCAGAGCCGATTAACAGACCTTCTCTGTATTTATTAAGCTGCGACCTCGGAATGCGCGGCACTCTGTAGAAATATTGAATATGAGAAATGGACACGAGCTTAAACAGATTTTTAAGGCCGGTCTCATTTACGGCAAGCAATGTAGCGTGATAAGGCCTTGATCTTTGATAAGCATTGGATTGTCCCATATTCTCATTCAGCTGATCATGATAAAAAATGTCTTTTTCAGCGGCATCTTTGAGCATTTTCAACAGCAGGTAGCCCGTTGCTTCAGCGTCAAAGACCGCTCGGTGATGCTGGGTTAATTCGATATCAAACTTCTTACATAACGTATTTAAGCGGTGATTTTTAAACTCAGGATACAGGAAACGCGCGAGTTCCAGCGTATCAATGACCGGATTTTTCGCTTTTTCCGTTTTCAAAAGACGCTTGTACGCCACATTTAAAAATCCCATATCAAAGCTGGCGTTATGAGCCACAAGCACGTCATCGCCGATCCATTCTTTAAAATCCCGGACGACGTCAACGACATCGGGAGCGTCGCGGACCATGTCGTCCGTAATCCCGGTAAGCTCTATCGTCGTTGCTGACAGCGGATGGTGCGGATTGGCGAACGCTTCGAATTTATCGATGATTTCTCCGCCTCTTATTTTGACTGCGGCAAGCTCAATGATGGTGTCATACACTGCGGACAGACCTGTCGTTTCAACGTCAAAGACGACGTATGTGTCTTCTTCCAGGAGACGGTGAGCTGGATTGTATGCGATCGGAACACCGTCATCTACGATATTGGCTTCCATTCCGTAAATCATTTTAATGCCGTGTTTTTTCGCGGCGGAATAGGCATCCGGGAAAGACTGCACAACGGCATGATCAGTTAACGCAATCGCTTCATGTCCCCATTTTTTCGCCTGTTCGACAAGCTTTCCGATGCCCGTTACAGCATCCATTTGGCTCATCGGAGAATGCAGATGAAGCTCAACCCGTTTTTCGCCTTCAGGAGCGGAGTCTTCACGGGTTTTGGCTTTTATTTCATTCACGTCATTTGCAATCATGACGAGGTCTCTGACGAATGTATCGTTTTGAATGCTTCCCCGCGCCTTCACCCACATGCCTTTTTTCAGCGTTTTCATCAAAGCGGCGTCTTCTTTTTCTCTGGCGAACATTTTTACTAAAATGCTGTTTGTATAGTCCGTGATTTTGAAAATGCAGAGCGTGCGTCCGCTTTTCAGCTCGCGTGTTTCAGCATCAAACACAAACCCCTGCACCGTAATTCTTCTTTCTTCATCCATGATGCTGTCAAGCGTCCGGATTTCTTCGTTCTCTTTAATTTGATAGCCGATGACAAGCGGTCCGGACGGTGCCTGATCCTCATCGCCCTCTTTTTCCTTCTTCTCCATCTCGATAAGCGCCTGCATCGCCCGCTCCTGATCTTCAGCAAGCTTTTGCTCGCGGAATTTCTGGACTTCTTGGTCAGATACGAAAATTTCGGTATCCAGCTGCAGTTCCGGAAAGCCGAATTGGCGATAGCTGTGCTGAATCAGTGCGCTGTATTTATTTTTGAGCGCAGATGCTTCTGTATCTGTTTTTGTTTTCACGATCAGCTTGTTTCCCTTGAGCTTCGGCTTCTGCTGATTCAAAAGAGCCACCATCGGCGGCGAGGTTCCTTCAAGCTCTTCAATACAGCGTGTCCAATAATCCTGTACAAGCTCCTCTGTCACTGTGGGGTCAATGACCTGAACAGACGATGTGACACGGGCGATGTGAGCAAACGATTGTGTTAACCTCATCATGAATGAGTCATATATTTGATACGGCAAAAGAGCCTTAAAGCGAAATTGGAAATGCCAGGCTTTTTCTGCTTTATGGATTGTCAGTTTATCAATCTCTCCGTCTTCAAAGTATGTCATGAAGGTATCATCTGTCATATTAAGCTGCTGCAGAAGAATCTGAAACTGTCTTCTGTTTACTGATAACTGTTCCATTCAGACAGTATCCCTCCCTTAAAACATCATAAGTGAAGGTACCTCCGCAGGTGATGAGGTACCTTCTTTTTTCTCTATTTTAACATGATTTTGTGTGATTCGTTATGGTGATTACTTCGTCTTGATAAATTCAGAAAGCTCATCCACTGAAACTTCGGCAGATTCACCGGTTTTGCGGATTTTCACTTCTACGATGCCTTCGTCGGCACGTTTTCCGACAGTGATGCGGATCGGAAGGCCGATCAGATCAGAATCAGCAAACTTCACGCCTGCGCGTTCAGCGCGGTCATCGTATAATACCTCATAACCTTCCGCCTGGAATTTGCCGTAAAGCTGTTCAGCAAGCTCTTTTTGCGCTTCGTTTTTCATATTCAGCGCCAAAATATGAAGATCATACGGAGCAACGCTTTTCGGCCAGATCAAGCCTTTTTCGTCGTGATGCTGTTCAGCGATGGCTGAAAGCGTTCTGGACACGCCGATTCCGTAACATCCCATCAGCATCGGCTGCGCACGCCCGTTTTCATCAAGGTATGTCGCATTCATCGCTTCAGAGTAACGCGTGCCGAGTTTAAAGACTTGTCCGACCTCAATCCCTTCAGCGAAACGGATCGTGCCTTTTCCGTCAGGTGACGGATCGCCTTCCTGAATGATTCGAAGATCGGCATACGCTTTTACTGACGCGTCACGTTCGATGTTTACGTTTCGGTAATGACGGTCTTTTTCATTCGCGCCGCTAACAGCGTTTACCATTACTTTCACGGCTTGGTCGGCATAAATCTCAATGTCGCCGGCAGCGCCGATCGGCCCCGCAAATCCCGGCTCCGTGCCAAGTTTCTCCGCTACTTCTTCATGAGACGCAAGCTCAACCACTTCCGCGTTCAGAAGGTTTTTCACTTTCACGTCATTGACCTCATGATCGCCTCTTACTAACACGAGAACAAATCGGTCATCAGCTTTAAACAGCATTGATTTGATGCAGGCGCTCGGCTCGATCTGCAAGAACGAAGCGAGCTCTTCAATGCTTTTGACATTCGGCGTATCAATTTTCTCCAATGTCTCGGGTGTTTCATCTGACGGCTCGCTGTTCATGACAACTTCCGCCATTTCTGTATTGGCTGCGTAAGAGGATCCATCGGAATAAGCGATGGTATCTTCCCCTATTTCAGAAAGAGCCATAAATTCATGCGTATCTTTTCCGCCCATCGCGCCCGAGTCGGCAATAACGGGACGGACGTTTAATTCACAGCGTGCGAAAATGCTGCTGTATGCGCCGTACATGTTTTGGTATGTTTCCTCCAGACTTTCTTCAGAAGCATGGAAAGAATACGCATCTTTCATGATGAATTCGCGTCCGCGCAGTAACCCGAAACGCGGGCGTTTTTCATCTCTGAATTTAGACTGGATCTGGTAAAGAGTGAGCGGCAGACGCTTATAAGATTTCACCTCATCGCGCACGAGAGAAGTAATGACTTCTTCATGTGTCGCGCCTAAAGCAAATTCACGGCCGTGGCGGTCTTTCAGACGCATTAATTCAGGCCCGTACGTATACCATCTGCCTGATTCCTGCCATGTTTCAGCCTGCTGAAGGGCCGGCATCAGCATTTCCACCGCGTTGATTTTTTCCATTTCTTCACGCACGATCTTCTGAATGTTTTGAATGACCCTGTAAGCCAGGGGCATGTAGCTGTAAACCCCGCTCGTATTTTGTCTGATAAATCCCGCTCTCAGCAGAAGCTTATGGCTTTTTGCTTCAGCATCAGCCGGCACTTCTCTCAGGGTCGGAATAAGCGTCAAACTTTGTCTCATGTCTTCGCACCTCTGATTTTTTACTAGTCAATTATAAGAATAAACGCTGGATATCGTTCCATGTGACAACCAGCATAAGAAGCATTAAGAAAGCTACGCCGATAAATACGACAAATGCTTCCTTGTCACGGTTTATCGGCTTGCCGCGGATTGCTTCAATGAATAAAAACAGCAGCCGCCCGCCGTCAAGCGCCGGTATCGGCAGCAGGTTGACGATTCCCAGGTTGATGCTTAAAAACGCCGCAAACTGGAATAGGTTGATAATACCGGTTTTTGCAACTTGATCCGTCATATCATAAATGCCGACAGGACCCGAAAGCATATCAAGCTTAAACTGGCCTGTCACAATTTTGCCCAGATTGGTCAGGATCGCTTTTGTGACATCAACGGTAGATGTCGCGCCGTAGGCGATCGCTGCAAGCGCGCCTTTTTCAGTCGGCGCATAAGAGCCGAAGCGGCCGATTGTTTTTTTATTTTCATCTTTTACAGCTTCAGGTGTAACCGAGATATGAAACGATTTGCCGTCCCGTTTGACGGCGACATCGATTTTTTTTCCGGGATTTTCTTTTACCGCTGTCACGATGTCGGTCCATGACCTCATTTTTTCACCGTTAATGCTCTGGATATAGTCGCCTTCTTTTAAACCGGCAGCCGCTGCGCGTCCATTGTCTGTCAGCTTCCCGAGCTCAGGCTGATTTGAAGGCACGCCTTGAATGAATCCAAGCATGACGAGAATGACATACGCTAAGATGAAGTTCATTATCGGACCGGCAGCAATCGCCTTAATCCGCTTCCATACGGGTTTAGACCCGAATTGTCGATTGTAAGGCGCAATCTGCACTTCTTCTCCGTCTACGATAAAAAAAGAGGTCTGACTGACAGTAAAGCCCGCCAGTTCATCTTCTTTCCCCTGCTCGTACCCGGTAATCTTCATTTCGTGCTCAAGATCAGCCGTCTCCACCTCGATAATTAAAGCGTCAGGATATTTTTCCTTTTGATTAATGATGACTTTTTCCACTTCGTCATCTTTATTAAAAAGAAGCCCGACGGTATAACCGGGTTTGACTTCGATCATCTCCGGGTCTTCACCGGCCATGCGGACGAACCCGCCGACCGGAAGGAGTCTGATCGTATACACGGTTTCATTCTTTTTAAATGAAAAGATTTTAGGGCCGAAGCCGATCGCAAATTCACGGCAAAGGATTCCCGCTCTTTGGGCGAGCAATAAATGCCCGAGCTCATGGAAAAAAACGAGCGTTCCGAAAATAATAATAAACGCGATAACTGTATTCACGAACATACCACCTTATGTGAGTATTGAATTAACGTATCCCCGGGTGTCTTTGTCCACTTCTTGGATATCCGCAAGACTCGGATCCTGAATTACGCTGTGGCGGTCCAATGCTTTTTCAATCAGGTCCTCAATCGATAAGAATGAAATCCGGCCGGCAAGAAAAGCGGCAACGGCTTCTTCGTTGGCCGCATTTAAAACCGTCGGCATTGTTCCCCCTATTTTACCTGATTCAAAGGCAAATTGTAAGCAGCGGAACCTTTCAAAGTCAGCTTTCGCAAAATGAAGGCTTCCGATCTCCCATAATTCAAGCCTTTTTGTTTCAGGCAGAGGCAGCCGGTCTGGATATGTCAGCGCATATTGAATCGGCACCCTCATGTCCGGATTTCCGAGCTGGGCGATGACGCTTCTGTCGTGAAATTCAACCATCGAATGAATGATGCTCTCCTTATGTAATACAACGTCAATCTGTTCATACGGAATGTCAAACAGCCAATGCGCCTCAATAACTTCAAGTCCTTTATTCATCATTGTAGCCGAGTCAATCGTAATTTTTGCGCCCATCGACCAGTTCGGGTGGTTAAGGGCGTCGGCAATCGTTACAGACTCAAGCTCCTGCCGCGTTTTATCTCTGAAACTGCCGCCGGATGCCGTAATGATCAGGCGCTCGATATTTTTGCTCTGTTCGCCTTGCAGCGCCTGAAAAATAGCGGAATGTTCGCTGTCGACCGGAAGAAGAGGAACACCGTATCGTTTTGCGTGTCCTTTCACTATATGCCCGGCAGTGACGAGAGTTTCCTTATTTGCAAGCGCAATTGTTTTTTTCTGTTCAATCGCTTTCAAAGTCGGGATTAAACCGACGCTTCCAAGCAGCGCATTGACCACGATATCCACTTCGTCCATGACTGCCGCTTCAATCAGGCCTTCTTCTCCGATGCCGATTTGACATTCATGAGAAAAAGACGCTTCTTTCACTTTTTGGTATGTATCCATGTCGCCGACTGCTACATATTTCGGCTGAAACGTTCTGATCAACGGGATCGCTTTCTCGGCGTTTTTACCGAAAGTCATCGAGACGAGACGGAACTGATCTTGATGCATGCGCAATACGTCTAACGTCTGCTCCCCTATTGATCCTGTTGCTCCTAAAAGACAAATATTCTTCAAAATGCCACTCCCATTCTATGCGTCCAGATCGGTCTTATTTTCATATTAGCCTTTCTCATGAAAAAAGCGCAAGCAGAAAGTATAAGAACGGCATGACAAACAAAAAGCTGTCAAATCGATCTAAAATGCCGCCGTGCCCGGGAAGGATTTTTCCCGAATCCTTCACATCATAGTGCCGCTTAAGCGCTGATTCAACCAAATCCCCGATCTGTCCGAACACAGACAGAACAAGCGTGATGACCAAAAGAACCGGGTATGAAATCGGAAGGTGCGCAAACAGCTGAAAAACAGCCGTAAAAATAAGGGCGATGACAATACCGCCGAGAAACCCTTCCACTGTTTTGTTGGGACTGATTTCGGGCCACAGCTTCCGCTTCCCGAGCGACTTTCCGACGAAATATGCGCCTGAGTCCGTTGACCATATGACAACGCAGGCATAAAAGATATACAAAAGCCCGTTTGTTTCAATGTTTCTGATTTCAATAAAATAATGAAAACACAGTCCGATATATACCGTCGCGAGAACGATAAACCCGACTTCGTCAAACGTAAAGGTGTTTTTCACGAGCACCGTATAGCTGAGCAGAATCAATACGGCGAAAATCGTTACTTCCATTTTCGCATCGAAAAAATGATACTTGTCCGGCATCATATACAGCCATAACAACAAGAGGCTGATCAGACCCGGAAAAGAAAAAAATCTGAGCTTTTTCATCCGCAAAAGCTCAAAAAGCGCTATACTTCCCATCACGTAAACAAATACGGTGAACGGCAATCCTCCGAAAATAACCAAAAATAAAAATAGTGCCGCTGCCAGAACACCTGTTAACAATCTTTGTTTCATTTCCACCATCCTCTAAATTCCGCCAAACCTCCGGCCCCGCTGCTGAAATTCTCCCACTGCCTGCAGAAAGTGATCTTCTTTAAAATCGGGCCACAGGACATCTGTAAAAACAAATTCACTGTAAGCCACCTGCCAAAGCATAAAGTTGCTCAATCTGATTTCTCCGCTCGTTCTGATGAGCAGCTCCGGGTCCTGGATTGATTCCGTCATTAAATGCCCGGAAAAGAGCGCTTCATCAATGTCTTCGATATTCAGCGTGCCGCTTTTCACCTGTTCGGCCAGTGCTTTTGCCGCATTGACGATTTCCGTGCGTCCGCCGTAGTTCAAAGCGAAATTGAGAATCATACCGTCATTTTGTTCTGTATCTTTTACGGCTTTCTCAATCGCCCTGTACGTATGAGAAGGGAGCGCGGATTCATCTCCGATAATTTTCACCTGTACATTTTCCTCTATCAATTCAGGAAGATACGTATTCAGGAACTCTTCCGGAAGCTTCATCAAAAAGTCGACTTCCATCTTCGGGCGCTTCCAGTTCTCCGTTGAAAACGCATAAAGAGTCAGAACTTTAACGCCGAGCTGACTTGCGAGCTTTGTCACCCTTTTTACCACTTTCATTCCTTCATGATGTCCGGCAATCCGAGGGAGTGAGCGCTTCTTCGCCCAGCGTCCGTTTCCGTCCATAATAATGGCAATGTGTGCGGGAATTTCACCCTTCAGTATGTCTTCTTTTGTATACCGTTCTAAGTTGGAAGCCGCATTCTGCTGATTCTTCCAATTTTTGAGTATGTTGAGCATGAGATTCCTCCGTCACCCAAAAAGGTTGCGTTGCTGATGATCAATGTAATCAACAGTATTAACAAAAAAACCCCCTGTAAACATGAGAGGGTCTTTTCACATTATCTATTGTACATAGTTTTTCATTAAACTTCCATGATTTCTTTTTCTTTGTCCTTTGTGACACTGTCAATTTTTGACACATATTCGTCTGTCAGCTTTTGAACGTCTTCACTGGAAGCACGAAGCTCGTCTTCTGTAATGTCTCCGTTTTTCTCAAGTTTTTTGAGGTCATCGTTGCTGTCACGGCGGACATTACGGACTGCTACTTTCGCTTCTTCCGCGTATTTTTTCACGACTTTGACAAGTTCTTTACGTCTTTCTTCCGTCAAAGCCGGGATCGCGATACGGATAATTGTGCCGTCACTTGTCGGCGTTACGCCAAGATCAGCTTTCAGGATCGCTTTTTCAATATCGCCGATTGCCGTTTTGTCATACGGTGTGACAACAAGCATACGCGCTTCAGGCACATTGATGGAAGACAGCTGGTTTAAAGGTGTTTGGGCACCGTAGTATTCTACTGTCACTTTATCCAATAGAGATGGGTTGGCACGTCCTGCGCGGACTGACGCCAATTCGCGTGAATAAGCGGCAACCGCTTTTTCCATGCGTTCTTTTGTTTGTGTTAATACTTCGTTTGACAACGTTATTTCCCCCTTACGATCGTTCCGATTGATTCGCCGATTACGGCACGCTTAATATTTCCTTCTTCCATAATAGAAAAGACGATCAGCGGAATATCATTATCCATACATAGTGAAGAAGCCGTAGAATCCATGACTTCCAGCCCGTCTTTTAACACATCGAGATAAGATAATTTTTCGTATTTAACGGCTGACTCATCTTTTCTCGGATCAGCATTATACACACCGTCGACATTATTTTTCGCCATTAAGATCACGTCCGCTTCGATTTCAGCGGCACGCAGCGCTGCGGTTGTGTCCGTAGAGAAATAAGGGTTTCCTGTTCCCGCGGCAAAAATAACAACGCGTTTTTTCTCCAGGTGGCGGATGGCTTTTCTTCTGATGTAAGGCTCAGCGACCTGACGCATTTCAATTGATGTCTGCACTCTGGACTGAATTCCGAGCGTTTCCAGGCTGTCCTGCAGGGCAAGTGAGTTCATGACAGTAGCAAGCATGCCCATATAATCGGCCGTCGCGCGGTCCATTCCTAAGTCACTGCCTGTTTTTCCGCGCCATAAGTTGCCGCCGCCTACGACTACGGCCACTTCGACGTCAAGCTCAGCGATTTCTTTTACCTGTTTAGCGATGGATTGGATGACAGTCGGATTAATGCCATTTCCCTGCTCTCCTGCCAATGCTTCTCCGCTAAGCTTTAAAACGATACGATTGTATTTTGGTTTTTCCATAATAACCTCCAAGTGTAAACATTGCCGTTTCCTATTATGCAAGAGAAAAAAAGGTTTGTAAATATAGTTTTAAAAATAGGGAACACAAGTAGTGTCCCCTATACTGCCTGAAAAGCCGCGAAAGATTCGCCAAGGCTTTCCGCCATTATTTTTTCACTTGGTTCATAACTTCTTCAGCAAAGTTTTCTTGGCGTTTTTCAATACCTTCTCCAACTTCGTAGCGGACGTAAGTTTTAACAGATGCGTTTTTCGCAGCCACAACTTGTTTCACTTTTTCGTCTGGGTTTTTAACGAAAGCTTGGTCTAATAAGCAAATTTCTTCGAAGAATTTGTTCAGACGGCCTTCAACCATTTTAGCTACGATGTTTTCCGGTTTGCCTTCTTGAAGAGCTTGCTGAGTCAGGATCTGACGCTCATGGTTTGCTTCTTCTTCAGACACTTGGTCGCGGGAAATGTAACGAGGATTTACCGCTGCAACATGCATCGCGATGTCTTTTGCAAGATCTTCGTCAGTTGTTCCGCTAAGAACGGATAATACGCCGATGCGGCCTCCCATGTGAAGGTAAGCACCGAACGCTTCGCTGTCTTCTTTTGAAATAACAGCAAAACGGCGAAGAGTGATTTTCTCTCCGATTTTAGCAACGTTGCTTGTGATGTATTCTTCAACAGTAGAACCGTTTTCCATCTTTTGACCCATTGCTTCTTCAAGATCAGCAGGAGCGTTTGCAAGAAGGTGGTCAGCAAGCGTGTTCAGAAGCTCTTTGAAGCCTTCGTTTTTCGCAACGAAATCAGTTTCAGAGTTTACTTCTAAGATAACGCCTTTGTTGCCGTCAGTTTTAATAAGAGTAGAACCTTCAGCAGCGATACGGTCAGCTTTTTTAGCCGCTTTCGCAATTCCTTTTTCTCTCAGAAGGTCGATTGCTTTGTCCATATCTCCGTCAGTTTCAGTCAATGCTTTTTTACAGTCCATCATACCAGCGCCTGTTTTTTGACGCAGTTCTTTTACCTGCTGTGCAGTAATAGCCATTTGAATTCCTCCTTATATGTGTAAACAAGATATGTATAGATACATTTTTCTTGAAAAAAGGTGATAAAAGGCAGTCCCTTCTATCACCTTTTGATTAGGTTACGCAGTTGTCGTTTCTGTTTCAGGTGCAGTCTCTTCAGCAGCTTCCGCTTCTTCTTCGCCTTGCTTCGCTTCAAGAATAGCATCTGCCATTTTAGAAGTAAGAAGTTTGACAGCGCGGATTGCGTCATCGTTTGCAGGGATTACGACATCAATTTCATCAGGATCACAGTTTGTATCTACGATTCCGATGATAGGAATGTTCAATTTGCGAGCTTCCGCAACAGCGATGCGCTCTTTGCGAGGATCGATGATGAATAATGCATCAGGAAGATCCTTCATGTCTTTAATTCCGCCGAGGAATTTTTCAAGACGCTCTAATTCTTTTTTCAATTGAACAACTTCTTTTTTCGGAAGTACTTCAAATGTACCGTTTTCTTGCATTTTCTCGATGTCTTTCAGACGCTTAATGCGTTTTTGGATTGTTTCGAAGTTTGTCAGTGTACCGCCCAACCAGCGTTGGTTGACATAGTACATGCCAGAGCGTACAGCTTCTTCTTTAACAGAATCCTGAGCTTGTTTTTTTGTGCCGACGAAAAGGATTTTTCCGCCTTCAGCAGCAAGGTTTTTCGTGAAGTTGTAAGCTTCCTCTACTTTTTTCACTGTTTTTTGAAGGTCAATGATGTAGATTCCGTTACGCTCCGTGAAAATGTAACGCTTCATTTTTGGGTTCCAGCGGCGTGTTTGGTGGCCGAAGTGAACACCAGCTTCAAGCAATTGTTTCATAGAAATAACTGACATGTGATTTCCTCCTAATAAAATGGTTTTTTTCCTCCGCTTAGGTCATTTTTGTGCAGAACTGCCGTTTGCAGCACCCTCTGCATAAATCGTTAAGCGTGTGTATTTAACACCAAGAAATAATATAACACAGCTTTATGCGACAATCAAGAATCCTTTACAGCTTTGCCGCGAAATTTTAAAAACAGCTCGATTTCTGTCTTTCCGCTCTGCATCCGTTTGGCGATTTCCGCGGGGGTGAGCCCTTGTTCATATAATGCTGAAACACGTTCTTCAAACGAATGCGCGCCGCTGTTTTCGTCACTTTCAGCCCGTTCCGTTGCACTGATGAGCTTTTCCATGTGGTCCGGAATATCAGGCTCTTCTTTCGGTTCCGGCCGGGGTTCGGCGTCTTCTGCGTCCGGCGCTTGACGGCTTTTTGCGTCTTCGAGTCTTTCATTTTCTTCTTTCAGCTCAAGCAGAAACGCTGCAAGGGTGTTTTCCGTCTCTTCAAGAATCTTCTTCTGCTGGCGCTCCGTCTCCTTGAGGGCTGAAAACCTCGTGTACAGAATAATGACGGCATAAAGCAGTACGCCGTGAAGCACAAAGCTTAAAAGCCATAATAGTGTTGACATGTTTTTCACTCGCTAACCATGAGTTCATTATTGAATTACTTTTTCAAGCAGGTGCTTTAATTTGAACAGCGCCTTTGAATGAATCTGTGAAATCCGCGACGTCGAAAGGTTCAGGACTTGTCCGATTTCGGTCAAAGTCAGTTCTTCTTTATAGAATAAACTGACGACAAGCTGCTCTTTTTCAGAAAGCTCGTGAATTTTGCCCGCAAGCTGAGCGATCAGCTCGTCCTTCATGATTTTTTCTTCCGGCGGCACATTTTTGTCATCTCTGATCATCACTTGAATATTCTCACCGTCATCCTGGTCGTGAAGCTTTTCATCAATTGATAAGAGATTGGCAAAAAACCCTTCATTCATCGTTGATACTACGTCCTGCTCCGTCATCCCCAGCTCTTCTGCGATCTCTGAAGGCGTCACATTCCGAAGGTAGCGCTGTTCAAGTTTTTCGATCGCCGCTTCGACTTTTTTTGTCTTCTCCCGTGAAGTTCTGGGCAGCCAATCTTCTTTACGCAGCCCGTCGATGATTGCACCGCGAATTCTAAACGAGGCATAGGTATCAAATTTTAAATCCCGGCCGGGGTCAAATTTTTCTAGGGCATCATATAAACCAAGCATACCAAGGCTCATTAGATCGTCTTTATGCACCGATTTCGGCAGTCCGACGGAAATTCTGCCGACATGATATGTGACCAGCGGCATGTAACGGCGCATTAAATCATCACCGGCTTTAGGATCTTTCCACTCTTTCCAGCGCGACCAAAGCACCTGATCTTCATAATTCAAGGATTGCATTGTTATCCCCCTACCTCATACCTTTATTAAATCGTTGTTTCACCTTGTTTAACAGTTCGAATGTGCAGCATGCAGGACTTTGGCTCAAATTCAATCGTCCGGCCGCTTGAGCCGCCCGTATCTTCACTGATGACCGGAATGTTATACAATGAAAGCTGCTCTTTGATGGCCGCTACATTCCTCGGACCGATTTTCATCAGGTCGTTTGTCATTTTAAACTTAAACATCTCCGCTCCCCCGGCGAGTTTTGCCTTCAGGGCAAACTTGCGGCAGCCGGCTTTCAAAAGCATATCAATCGTCATCTTAACGGCGGTGTCCGCGTATTTTGCACGGTTGAGCTCCGCCGTTTTTGATAAACCGGAGTCCGGCAGCATGACGTGAACGAGTCCTGCCGTTTGTTTGTCTTTATCGTATAAAACCAGCCCCACGCATGAACCGAGTCCCGAGGTCCGGATTTTATCCGGGTAACGCGCGACTTGAACATCCGCAATCCCCACTTTAACGACTGCGGCTTCAGCACGGCTCATAAAGCCGCACCCAATGAGACGAAGAGCTTTTCAAAAGAATCATAGTCCGGGAGCATAAACATGTGGGCTTTGAGCTCCTGCCGGCTGCCCTGGTCAAAAATAGAAGTATCCACGACAATGGCATGCTCTCCGACTTGGCTGAGCTCCATCAGCCCTTCACTGATAACCGCGCCGAACATATCAAGTGAGATTTCCGGCACGCTCGGGTAAATCTCAAGCTTTGTCAAATCAGCCAATGCCGTTAAATAGGAACCTGCTAAAATATTGCCGAACTCATGTAAAGCAGAAGAACTCAAATGATCTTCGCCCAGCTGGTCAATATCAAAATCCGGATTTCCGATCAGCTCTCTGATAAACTGTTCCGCCTGATCAAAAGGCATGATGAGAAAGATAGAGCCGGTCATGTCGCCTTCCATTCTTAAAAAGATACTGGCGACCGGCGTTTCAGCCCCGCCGAAAAAATCAGCGAGCTCATCAAATGTCAATAAAGTCGCAAACGGCACTTCCATGTCTATCTTTCTGTTCAGCAGCTGAGCCATTGCAGAAGCCGAGTGACCCGCCCCGATATTTCCGACTTCCCGCAAAATATCCATCTGCTCTTCTTTGATCGCTTCAAACTTACTCATGTTGTCTTTTCCCCTTTAAGCATTAGGCTCTCCGGACGCAGATGCCGAAGCACCTTTATCCAGCACCGCATGCGCATCGATAATATTGAGGAGCCTGTTATCTTGCTTAACGATCTGTTTAATCCACACATCCGTTTCCTTTGTCTGGCTTTCAGGCGCGGATTCGATTTCATTTTCATGCACGGTGATGACGTCATTGGCCTCATCCACGACCCATCCGACATCAGCGTCACGGTAAGAAATGATGATAATCCGAGTCTCTTCTGTGATGTCCTGTTCAGGCTGGTTCAGACGTTTTCTTAAATCAAGAACCGGGGTAATCACTCCGCGCAGATTGATAACGCCGCGGATATAAGATTCCACACCCGGGACCCTCGTCGGTTTTTGCCACTTTTCAATTGATTTCACCTGGGAAACTGAGATAGCGTATTCTTTCCCGTTTATCATAAACACAATCATTTTTTCACCTGTTTTGATTTCAGCAGTCATTCGGGCACCTCCTCGTGTCGTTTTAGTAGATCAGCGCATTACAATCAATAATCAGCGCCACTTCTCCGTTTCCGAGAATCGTAGCGCCGGAAATCGCAAAGACGTTCGTCAAATAGTCGCCGAGTGATTTCAGTACGACTTCCTGCTGTCCGATAAAAGAGTCCACGACAAAAGCAGTGGATTTATCGCCCTTTTTCACGACGATTACATGGAACTGATCGGCATCCTGTTTTGAATCCGTAATGCCGAATTCTTTTTTCAGATAGACGATCGGAACGATTTGGCCTCTGAAATCAATCACTTCTCTGTCATGCGTCTGCAGGATATCTTTCTTATCAATAACAGCCGTCTCTATAATAGAAGAGATCGGTATCGCAAACGTCTCTTCTTCCAGTTTAATGAGAAGAACAGATATAATTGAAAGTGTCAGCGGAAGCTGGATACTGAAAAGAGAACCTTGGCCTTCCGCGGATTTGACACTGACAGAGCCCCCGAGTGATTCGAGTTTATTTTTTACGACATCCAGGCCGACGCCCCGCCCTGAAATGTCAGAAATTTGATCGGCAGTCGAGAAGCCCGGAGCAAAAATAAGCTCGTAAATCTCATTATCTTCAAGCGTTTCAGCATCACGTTCGGTGATTACACTCCGTTCGAGCGCTTTTTCAAGAATTTTCTTTCTGTTCAAGCCGGCCCCGTCATCTTCAACCTCAATAAAGACGTGATTGCCGCTGTGATATGCCTTAAGCACGACATGACCTGATTCCGATTTTCCTTTATTCACCCGCACTTCAGGCGATTCAATGCCGTGATCGATGCTGTTTCTGATTAAATGGACAAGCGGATCACCGATTTCATCAATCACCGTACGGTCCAGCTCCGTTTCAGCTCCGATGATGGACAATTCGATTTTCTTGTTTAATTCCTTTTGAAGCTGGCGGATCATTCTCGGGAAACGGTTAAAGACGGTTTCTACCGGCACCATCCGCATATTAAGAATAATAGACTGAAGGTCGCCCGAGATTCTGGTCAGGCGTTCAACGGTTTCAGTCAGCTCATTGTGGTCAAGCTCCTTGGCGATCTGCTCAAGACGTCCGCGGTCAATGACAAGTTCCTCAAAAAGGTTCATTGAAGAATCCAGTCTTTCAATGTTGACGCGAATCGTTTTCGAGCCGCTGTGATGCTTCGGCTGTTCTTCCGTTTTCGCTTGCGGCTTTGGCTGTTTCTCAGCCTTTTTAACCGGAGCTTCCTTCACCGGTTCAGCCGCTTGCGGTTTTTCGGCCGTTTTTAACGGCGCACCGGCAGAAATTTTGACATTCTCCACTTCTGAAATGCCGCTGATGAGTTCTTTAATTTCTTCAGCAGGCTGCTTTGTCAAGAAACACACCTGAAAATCCGTTCCGAAATCTTCCGTCTCAAGCACTTCCGCGGCAGGTATCGTTTTTGCGACTTCTCCGGCTTCATTCAGCTTTTCAAAAATCATGTACACCCGCACGGCTTTGAGCATGCAGCTTTCATTCAGGGAAACCGTTATTTCATAGCGGCTGAATCCTTGCTCTTCCGCCTCTTCAATAACAGTCCGTTCGAACTCATCATAATTCCATTCAGTTGAAGCCTGTTGTTTTGAAGCCGGCGGTTCTGCTGTTTCGGCTGAAGCCGCAGTCTCATGCACCGCATTTACGTCGAGCTTCGCACTCACTTCAGAAATATCACGTTTGCCGTCTCCTCCGTCAATAATGGACTGCACCATCTCTTCAAGATGATCAAGCGCTTCAAACAGCACATCCAGCCAATCTGATGTAACGGGCATTTCTCCGTTGCGGATGGCGTCCAGCACATTTTCCATCAGGTGGGTTAAATGCGCCAGATCTGTATATCCCATCGTTGCGCTCATGCCTTTCAGCGTATGGGCAGCTCTGAAGATGTCATGCACAAGCTGAAGGTCTGCCGGATCTTTTTCCAACAGCAGCAGCTTTTCGTTACATGTCTGTAAGTGCTCTTTACTTTCATCAATAAAGACATCTAAATATTGATTCATATCCAATTGATTCACACCCTCTCTTTTTTCACACATCCGGTGATGGATGCCGCGATATCTTCCACATGTTTAATCTCATGAATGAGGCCCGCCTTTATCGCTGACTTCGGCATTCCGAACACAACACAGGATTCGTCCGATTCCGCAATCGTTTTAACGCCGCCTGTTCTGAGCATTTCTTTTACGCCTTCGGTTCCGTCGCTGCCCATGCCGGTCATAATGACGGCTACCTTTTCGTAATCGGATAAGCGGCTTGCCGACCGAAACAAATAATCGGCTGACGGTTTATGCCGGCTTTCCGTATCATGAACGTCAAGAATGATGCGGAGCCTTCCGCCTTCCTCTGCAACCGTCATATTTTTTCCGCCGGGCGCGATGTACACCCATCCGTCTTTCGCTTCTTCACCGTTTTCCGCTTCTTTGACCTGAATATCTGACAAATGGTTGAGTCTGTCTGCAAGTGAAGCGGTGAAGCCTTCAGGCATGTGCTGAACGACAAATACAGGCGCCTTTAAATCCTTCGGCAGTTTCGGAATCACCTTTTGCAGAGCCCGCGGTCCGCCTGTAGAGGTCGCGATGAATACGGCCTGCTTGGCGGATTTTGCTTTCGGTCTTTCAAATCCCGCTAAAGCCGGACGTTCCGGGATAGAAGACTCTTTCACTGCCGCCTCAGGTTTTTGTGCGCGGGACAGCCCGGCTGCAATCACCCTCTCAATCAGCTGCTCTTTAATTTTATAAAGATCAAGTGAAATCGCTCCGGAAGGCTTGGTGATAAAATCAAAAGCGCCCATTTCCAGGCAGTTGATCGTTCGGTCCTTCCCTTGTTGTGTCTGGCTCGATACCATGATTACGGGAAGTTTATATATGCTGATGATCTTCCGCAATGTATCCGTTCCGTTCATGACCGGCATTTCAATATCAAGCGTGACAACATCCGGTTTGAGAAGCTCTATTTTCTTCAGCGCCTCTTCCCCGTTTCTGGCTGTCCCGATGACTTCTATCTGCATTTCCGCAGCCAGAAAATCGGTAATCATCTTTCTCATAAAAGCTGAGTCATCAACGACAAGCACACGAATCACTGTAAAGTCCTCCTCAATAAAAAAGAAGATAATCTCTCAATAAATGCCGGTTTCTCTTCTCTTGGTTTGTTTTCTTCCGTTTGAAACAAGACATCCGTCAGAAGACGGACGGACCTGCTGGCTTTTGCTTGAGGACTTTTTATTAAAAAAGGCACCTGGTCAATGACGGCTTGACTTACTAGCGGGTCATCGGGTATGGAGCCGGCGAAACGCACTTCCGCGCCTAAAAACGTGTGAATCGCATGAGAAAGGCGGTTGTACGTGTCCAGCGCCTGTTTTTGGGAGCGGGCGCGATTGACGGCAATGTTTACGGTCAGCCGTTCATCCGCGAGCAAAAGATGTTTGATCGCGCTGTAGGCATCCATAATGGCCGTCGGCTCAGGCGTTGTCACGGCGAGAATGTCTTCCGCCGATAAAATAAACGGCAGCTGTTCTTTTGAAAGTCCCGCTCCCATATCAAACAGAACGTTATCAAAATCGCTTAATACAGCGGAAAGACCATTCATAAAAGCCGCCCACTTCTCTCTGTCTGCTTGATAGATCGCCCCAAGCCCCGTTCCTCCGGATATGTAGCGAAGGCCTTTCGGACCGGAGGAAAGTGATTGAGCCAACGCGTGCCGATTCTCCATCACATCAATAATGGTGCGGGAAGAAGCAGCGCCGATCAGCACATCAATGTTGCCCATTCCGATGTCAAGATCAATGATGAGTGCTTTTTTTCCTTTTTCCTGCAGGGCAACTGCCATGTTTAATGTTAAATTAGATTTTCCGACGCCGCCTTTACCGCTGATGACGGCTAATGTCTTCGCTTTTTTCTCATAAAGCTCCGGCTTGATCATTTGCCGCTCTCTCATTTTCCTTCTTAATGACTCTGCCTGATCGGGTTTCATGTCAAAAGCATCCTTACAAACTCTTTTGGTGAAGCCGATAGGATGTCTTCAGGCACATCCTGTCCATTTGTCAAATAGGCGGCGCCGATTCTTGATTCCGACAGCACTTGAAACACGGAGCCGAGTGAGGCGGTTTCATCCGTTTTCGTGAAAATGAATTGATTGACCGGCACACCGGAAAAACGTTTCAGCACCTGTTTCATATCTTCATATTTTGCAGATGCCGATAATACGAGAAAGGATTGTAAGCCTGATTCAAACGGAATCATCTCTTGTAATTCCGTAATATACTGCTCTTCTTTAAAGTTTCTGCCGGCTGTATCAATGAAAACATGGTCATATTCAGCGAATTTTTTCAGTGCCTTCAGACATTCTTCCTTTGAATAACATACTTCAAGAGGAGCCTGAAGCAGCTCCGCATATGTCTTCAGCTGCTCGACCGCGGCAATCCGGTAAGTATCCGTCGTCATAAAGGCAATTTTTTTATGCTCTGTCAGCATTGATGAGGCCGCGAGTTTCGCAAGTGTAGTCGTTTTGCCGGCCCCGGTTGAACCGAAAAGCACGACGTATTTTGATTGAATCCCTTCCTGCCACCTGTCTGCCGAAGGGAGTTTTTTCACTAACAAATCCTGCAGTTTTGAGCTGACATTATCTTCAGTTAAATCTCCGGAAACAATTGAAGAACTGAGCAATTCACTGAGTACGGCGTTTTGCGTATGATCAGGAAGCCCGGCTTGCTTCAATAGTCTCTCAGCTTTTTTTAATGGTTCAGGGAGCACTTCTTTCAAATGCGCAAGTTCGCCGGAAATACTTTGATCCGGAAGACGCGGCGGCTGAACAGGCTCAGCTTTCTCCGCCGTTTCCGTCTTTTTCATTTCTCCAGCGGCAGCCGGCGGCGTTTTTCTCGCTTCCCTGACGTCACGATCTAAAACCGCTATCACTTCGACGGCCTGCTGCAACCGCAGCCCCAGCCATTTTCGTTTCTTTACTTGTTTGGAATGTAAAATAACGGCATCATTGCCGAGTTCCTTTTTGATTTGCTTCGCGGCATCCTGCATTGAAGCGGCTGTGAATTTTTTTATTTTCATTAAATATCCACCACTCCAATGCTCTGTACTTCAACATTTGCTTCCAGCTCATTATAAGAAAGAACCGGAAGATCAGGGAAATACCGTTCTAACAGCTGTTTTACATACATTCTGACAGCAGGCGAGCAAAGAAGAATCGCTGACTCCTGACGGATGGAAAGCTGCTCGGCCTCTTTAGCGACAGAACGGATGATGCTGTCTGAAACCTCAGGATCGAGTGACAGGTAATTGCCCTGTTCAGTCTGCTGAACCCCGTCTGCAATCGCTTTTTCCACCCGGCCTGAGCATGTGATGACCTTCAGCGTTTCATGCTCTCTCGCATATTGTGCCGTGATTTGTTTGGCAAGCGACTGTCTCGCGTATTCTGTCAAAAGGTCTGAATCTGTCGTTAATCTTCCGTAATCGGCAAGAGTTTCAAAAATGGTCACCAAGTTTCTGATTGAAACTTTTTCTCTCAGCAATTTGGCAAGCACCTTTTGAATATCGCCGACAGAAAGAGGATTCGGCGTGACTTCCTCAACAAGCACAGGATAATTTTCCTTCAGATGATCGATCAGCTGCTTTGTTTCCTGTCTGCCGACCAGTTCATGAGCATGCTGCTTAATTTTTTCTGTAATATGCGTAGATACGACTGACGCCGGATCAACAACTGTATACCCCAGCATGTCCGCTTCATCTTTTGCAGCTTCGCTGATCCATTTTGCGGGAAGTCCGAACGACGGTTCAATCGTTTCAATTCCTTCAATGACGTCATCTTCAGGCGTCGGTGACATCGCTAAGTAATGATCCAGCAGGAGCTCTCCTTTAGCGACTTCATTGCCTTTAATTTTCAATCTGTATTCATTCGGCTGGAGCGCGATGTTATCCCTGATGCGCACAACCGGAATGACAAGTCCCAATTCAAGCGCAAGCTGACGTCTGATCATGACGATGCGGTCAAGAAGATCACCGCCCTGCCCCGCGTCTGCAAGCGGCACGAGTCCGTATCCGAACTCAAATTCAATCGGATCAATATGTAAAAGCTGCACGACGCTTTCCGGGCTTTTCAGTTCATCCGCCTGAGCCTCTTCTTCAAGAATTTCTTCCTCTTCTTCGCTCGGCTTATCCGTTTTGGACAGCATGTAAGCGCCGAATGCAAGCAGACCGGCGATCGGTCCCGTCAGCAGAATGCCGATCGGTGTAAGAAGACCGAGCAAAAGTACAGTTCCCGCGGCTACATACAAGAGCTTCGGATAAGCAAACAGCTGGCCTGTAATATCATGACCGAGGTTTCCTTCAGATGCCGCTCTCGTCACGACAATCCCCGTAGCCGTTGAGATGAGCAAAGCCGGCATTTGAGAAACGATACCGTCACCGACTGTCAGCATTGTAAAGTGAGACGCAGCTTCTTGTATGCTCATCCCCTGCTGCAGCATGCCGATTACGATTCCGAAAATAATATTGATCATCACGATGATGATACCCGCGATGGCATCTCCTTTGACGAATTTGCTCGCACCGTCCATGGCGCCGTAAAAATCGGCTTCCCGGGCGACTTTTTCACGTCTGTGCTTTGCATCCTGCTCCGTAATCATGCCGGCATTTAAATCCGCGTCAATACTCATTTGCTTTCCGGGCATCGCATCGAGCGTAAATCTCGCCGCCACTTCCGATACCCGCTCGGCGCCTTTTGTAATGACGATAAACTGAATAATAATCAAGATAATGAAGACAACAAGCCCTACCAGCACATTTCCGCCGACAACGAAATTCCCGAATGTCTCAACAACCTTTCCTCCTTCTCCGTGAGAAAGAATCGAACGTGTCGTCGACACATTGAGCGAAAGCCGAAACAGCGTCAATAACAGCAGCAATGACGGGAATATCGAGAATTGCAGCGGTTCTTGCATATTCATTGTGGTGAGAAGCACGATCAACGCAAGAGAGATATTAATGATGATCAAAATACTTAACAACCATGGAGGGAATGGAATCACCAGCATTGCCACAATGAGGACAACACTTATTAAAACCGATAAATCTCTTGTTGACATGCTGTTTTTCTCTCCTTTTGAATCTGAAATTCACTATACTTTTTGTTTCGTTTTATATACATAAGCCAAAATTTCCGCAATGACTTTGAAAAACTCTTCCGGCACAGCCTGGTCAATGTCAACCTGATCATATAACGCACGCGCGAGCGGCCTGTTTTCAATCGTCATGACATCATGTTCTTTGGCGATCTGCCTGATTTTTAATGCGAGATGGTCGACCCCTTTGGCAACAATGTAAGGGGCGTCCATTTTCTTTTCATCATATTTTAAAGCTATCGCATAATGGGTCGGGTTGGTAATGATGACATCCGCTTTCGGCACTTCCTGCATCATCCGCCTCATCGCCATTTCCCGCTGCTTCTGCTTAATTTTGGACTTGATTATCGGATCACCCTCCGATTTTTTGTATTCATCTTTTATATCCTGCTTTGACATTCTGATATTTTTCTCATAGTCAAAACGCTGATATAAATAATCAAGCCCGGCCAGCAGCATTAAAGCCCCTGATCCCGCAAGCCCCATCCAAAGCGTGAGCTTAGAAACGAAAGTGAGCACTTCCGCAGGCGTTAAAAGCGGAAGGCGAAGAATATCGCCATAATGAAGCCAGAGCACCATAAAGGCGGCAAAACCGACCACAGTAATCTTCAAAATAGATTTGACCAGTTCAACAATCGCCCTCATGCTGTAAATCCGCTTAAAACCTTTCAGCGGGCTGAGCTTATTCAAGTCAGGCTTGAGGACTTCCGCAGAAAACAGAAAACCCACCTGCATGTAATTGCTCACGACACCTGCCACAAGCGCGACCAGCATAATCGGCGCGAGGATGAGGCTGATATCTTTCACCGTATCCACGAACAGTTCATGCACGGCAGATGCTGACAGGTGTAATGTTATCGATTTCGTATAAAACGTTTTAATAAAGGACAGCAGCCTGTCCCGCATATAAGGACCGAGCGCGATCAGCGAAAGAAAGATAATCAGTAAAGAAACGGCTGTATTCACATCCGTACTTTTCGCGACCTGTCCTTTCTTTCTTGTATCCTTCCGTTTTTTCGGAGTGGCTTTCTCCGTTTTTTCACCGGCAAAGAATTGCAGATTCAGTCTGAGTCTCATCATGTCACACCGACCAATGCCAATAGATTCCGCATGGTTTCAACGGTAAGGCTGAAGATGTTGCGGACGACGACAAACATCACCGACATACAAACGATCAGCATAATAAAGCTCACGGCTATTTTCAGAGGAAGCCCGACAACGAAAACATTCAGCTGCGGCACCGTTCTTGCCACAATACCGAGCGCCAAATCAACTAAAAACAGACTGGCCACAACCGGCGCAGACATTTGAAAAGCGATAATGAACATGGCATTGAAGCTTTTTGCGATAAAAAGTCCAAAGTGATCATTTCCAAACGACGGAAATGCCTGATCAAGCGGGATATACTGAAAGCTGTAATAAATCCCGTCCAATAAAAGATAATGGGCGTTTACGCTGAGCATAAATAACAGCGCCAGCGTATAAACGAATTGTCCGATCAGCGGGCTTTGCGTTCCTGATTGCGGATCAATGACATTGGCGATGGAAAAGCCCATCTGAAAATCAATAAAGGAACCCGCTATCTGAATGGCTGTCATCATCATGAAAGCAATCAGCCCGAGGCTCAAGCCCACAACGGCCTCTTTTATGACAAGCAGCATATACTGTTCCCCTATTTCTATTTCCGGCGCATGTTTCAGCGTGCTGAAGCAGATCACCGAAAGAAAAAAAGCAAAGCCGATCCGGTGAACCGCCGGCAGATTCCGATGTCCGAACACCGGCACCGTTACAAAAAAAGCAGAGATTCTGATAAAGACCAATAAAAAAGCGGGAAATAAATCAATGATGGAATTCATTTGATTCTACCCTGCAAATCGGTTCAGATGAGAGAACAGATCAGTTGTGAACGAAAGAATCGTCGACAGCATCCAAGGACCGAAAAAGATCAGTCCAAGCATCACCGCCACGATTTTCGGAATGAACGCTAGCGTCTGTTCCTGGATTTGAGTTGTCGCTTGAAAGATACTGACGAGCAAACCGACGATCAGCGCGATCGCAAGCAGCGGCCCGCTGATCATTAGTGTTACATATACGGCTTTTTCCGCCATGGAAATTACAAATTCTGAACTCACAATTAGCACCTACCCTAAAAGCTGTCAAGCAAAGATTTCACGATTAAATACCATCCATCGACCAAAACGAAAAGCAATATTTTAAAGGGCAGAGAGATCATAACCGGCGGAAGCATCATCATTCCCATTGACATTAAGACGCTCGCCACGACCATATCGATAATTAAAAACGGAATAAAAATCATAAAGCCCATTTGAAAAGCGGTTTTGAGTTCTGATATCGCATAAGCGGGGACCATCGTCGTCAAAGGAATATCCTGAATCGATTCAGGTTTTTTCATTTTGGCATAGTTCATAAACAGCGCCAGATCCTTCTGTCTTGTATGCTTGCTCATATACTCTTTAATCGGCTTCTCGGCTTTTGTATATGCTTCATCGAGACTGATTTTGTTGTCCATCAGCGGCGTTAAGGCTTCCTTATTAATCTCTGAAAAAGTCGGCGCCATAATAAAAAACGTCAAGAACAGCGCAAGGCCGATTAAAACCTGGTTGGGAGGCATGTTCTGCGTCGCCAGTGAGGTTCTCACAAAAGACAGAACGATGACGATTCTCGTAAAGCAGGTCATCAAAATCAGAATCCCCGGCGCTACTGAAAAGACAGTCAAAAGCAGCAGTAATTTAACAGTGGAGCTGACTTCGGTCGGACTGCTTGAATTAAAAAGATTAATGAATTCATTCATGATGATAAGGGCCTTTCTTCTTTCCTTCAGAACGGCTTTGTTTCAGCTCGTTCAGCTGTTCTTTCAGCGCTTTTGAAAACGACGGAAGCATCGTTTGCGGCTTTTTTTCTCCATCCTTACGCGGATTTACGAGCTTGATCCATTCCACTTTTGAAGACATCGACTCTTCGTATTGGCTCAGAATCGCCTCGCGCTCTTTTTCATCTTCAATTTCTTTTAAAAGCTGTATCGTTTCGCCCACACCGACTACGAGAACGCTGTTTCCCACTTTAATCAGCTGCACGGAACGGTTTTGGCCGACTGACGTTCCGCCGATATTTTCTACATATTGAAACGGCTTCAGCAGACGGTTTCTTCTATTCATCAGTTTGACAAATCCATAGATCAGCAGAATGACGAATAATAACGCCCCAATCATCTTTACAAAATCAAAAGCGGAGACAGAAGATGCAGAAGCATCCCCTATCTCTTGATCAGCCGTTTGTTTCGATGTATCGCTTTTTTTCTCTGTTTTGTTTGTTGATTGTTTGTCAAACCATTCGTTGACGGTGGAATTGTCAGACTCCGCCGCAAAAGCAGGGAACGGATGTACATTGAGTAAAACGAAACAACAAATCAAAGCTAGTAAACCATGACTCTTTTTCAACAGTCGTACACCCTTTAGCTTAATGTTTTATTAATGGCTTCAAGCACGCGGTCCGCTTGGAACGGTTTCACGATAAAGTCTTTTGCGCCGGCTTGAATCGCGTCAATAACCATTGACTGCTGGCCCATAGCCGAACACATGATGATTTTCGCCTGCGGATCGATTTGTTTAATTTCCTTTAAAGCTGTAATCCCGTCCATTTCAGGCATTGTAATATCCATTGTCACAAGGTCGGGGGAATGCTCTTTGAATTTTTCGACCGCCTGCGCTCCGTCTGAAGCTTCAGCTACAACGTCAAAACCGTTCTTCACTAAAATATCTTTGATCATCATTCTCATAAATGCTGCATCGTCTACAATTAAAATTCTGTGTGCCATAATCTGTTTCTCTCCTCTATGTTCGCTTATTTTAAATTGTTAAGGCGGTCTGCCTGACTTAAAATATCAGTGACTCTCACGCCGAAGTTTTCTTCTATGACGACGACCTCGCCTTTTGCCACGATCCGCTGGTTGACCAGGATGTCAACAGGTTCACCAGCCAGCTTGTCAAGCTCAATAATGCTTCCCGCAGAAAATTCAAGGATTTCTTTGACGCTTCTCTTCGTTCTGCCGAGCTCAACCGTAACGGAAAGCGGAATATCCATCAGCATATCAAGGTTATTCCTTGATCCTTGCGCCGCTTCGTTATGATCAAACGCCTGGAATTCCACCGGAGCGACTTGAACAGGAGCAGCTTTTTTGGCGGTTCCCTGTCTCTTCGGAAGCTCGGGTTTTGCCTGCGGCTCCGGCTGCATGGCAGGTTCCGGCTGCGGCGTTTCGTATGTTTCCTGTGGTTCTGATACGGTTTCTGCGGCCTCTGACTCATGCTGGTCTGCAGTCATCAGTTCTGCGATCAGATCTTTCGCAAACGTAATCGGATAAAGCTGCATGATGCTCGAATCGATTAATTCGCCGACTTTCAGACGGAATGACACTTTTACGAGCAGGTCATCCTCAGGTATTCTGTCGGTCCCTTTTTCTTCCGTCACATCCAGAAGTTCAACCCTTGGCGGAGAAATGTCAATCTTTTTACTGAACACGGTCGACATTGACGTCGCAGCCGAGCCCATCATTTGATTCATTGCTTCCTGAACGGCGCTCAGGTGGATTTCACCGAGTGACGGATCGGCGCCCAGGCCGTCCCCGCCGATCATCAAATCCGCGATGATGGCCGCGTCGCTTTGTTCGACGACGAGCAAATTGCTGCCGTCAAAGCCTTCTGTGTAGTTCACTTCAATGGCAACATACGGATGAGGAAATTCATCACTGATTTTGCTTTTTGAAATGACGGTCACACTCGGCGTCGTAATGTCCACTTTTTGATTTAAAAGAGTGGACAGCGCCGTAGCCGAGCTGCCGAACGAAATATTCCCGATTTCTCCGATCGCATCGCGCTCAAGTTCAGACAAGTTCGCCTCTTGAGGCTGTTCTGTATCCTCTGATTGACTGCTTGTGCCGTTAAGAAGAGCATCGATTTCATCTTGAGATAATCTATTGTTCATCTTGTTCACCTCTTATGTCGTGATCTAAAATTTGCACTGCCTGTCTTCGATTCACCCGGCCGGCCTGCCCTAAAAACTTCGGTTTGTTTCCGACCAATACAGTAAGAGGATCAGTCACTGATTTGTCCAGAGTTATACAGTCCCCGACTTCCAAACTTAAAAATTCTTCTATTGTCAGTTCAGAAGCGCCCAAGAGAGCCACAACGGGAATTTGAGCCGTCATGATGCGCTTTTCAAGCAACTTCGTTTCTTCGGGCTTCGCTTCATTCCGGTCTGATTGCATCCAATAATGTACGGAAAGCTTAGGGATAATCGGCTCAAGTACGACATGGGGAATACAAAGATTAATGACACCGCTGATTTCACCTATCTGCGTATTGAGAGAAATGACAACGACTGTTTCATTTGGGGAAACCATCTGTACAAACTGAGGATTCACTTCAAATTCAGTCATTTCAGGGTCAATATCAGCAATCGATTGCCACGCTTCTTTGTAGTTGCCCAGTGCATTTTCAAATAAGTTAGAAATAATATTCGTTTCAATTTCCGTAAGGCTGTCAGCTTTGTTATGAGTGATGCCGATGCCTCCCATGACGCGGTCAAGCATTGCGTATGCGATGGTGGGATTAACCTCCATCATGATTCTGCCTTCCATCGGATGGACATCGAATAAATTTAAAATCGTCATGTTCGGTATGGAACGGATAAATTCTTCATACGGCACCTGATCAACTGAGCTGACGGATATATGAATATACGTTCTGAGCTTGGCGGAAAAGTGTGTTGTGAGAAGCCTCGCAAAGTTATCATGTATCCGGGTTAAACTGCGTATCTGATCTTTCGAGAATCTGAGAGCCCGTTTAAAATCATATACCTTTACTTTTTTCTCTTTTACTTCCTTTTTCAGCTCTTCCGCATCCGCCTCACCCGTGGAAATGGCGGAAAGCAGTGCGTCTATTTCATTTTGGGAGAGAACTTCTCCTGACATTTTCTTCACCTCCGTATTCTGTCAAATTTGTTTTTATTGCAGATTAAAGGAGGTAATGTACACTTTCTGAACTTTTCCTTCTTGGAGATAGCTGTTTACTTTCTCTTTTAATGATTGTTTAAACGCTTCTCTTCCTTTATCTCCCTCAATCTCTCCGGCGCTTGTGTCGGCTAAAATGGAAATGATGTTGTCTTTCACCTGAAAATCGCGTTTTTCAAGTTCTTCCTTCGCTTTAGCCGAGTCGGTTTCAAGCTTGATGCCGATACGGATGATGCTGTCAGACTTTAAGTTTGTCGTAATATCGTCGACAGACACAGTGGCTGCAACGACTTCGTCAATTGTCGGCTTTTTATCTTTGACGGAATTTCCGCTGACGACAAAATATGCTGCCGTTCCGAGGCCGGCGATGACAATTAAAATAATCAGCAAAATGATGACTAATTTTTTCTTCATTCTTCTTCCTCTATTCCCTGATCCAGTGAAAATATTTGTATGCTATGGTAAAACGATATGACTTTTTTGAGAACTGCTTCTTCCGGTTCTTTCACTACGAACTTTTTGCCGTTGGACAGTGTAATCGTCGTGTCGGGGAAGCACTCAATCTGTTCGATAAACAGCGCGTTCAGCGTAAAAGGCTGGCCGTTTAAACGGGTGACTTGAATCATGCAATCCGGAGAAGCGGCTTAACCGCCTCTCCTCCCTCCTTACCGTTTCAGATTAACCAGCTCCTGAAGGATTTCATCTGAAGTCGTAATGATTTTTGAGTTTGATTGGAAACCCCGCTGAGCAACGATCATTTCGGTAAATTCATCTGTCAGATCTACGTTTGACATTTCAAGATAGCCTGCCAAAAGCTTACCCGTTCCGTTTTCGCCCGGCGTGGTGACTGCGCTCGCAGCTCCTGAACTTAATGATTCTCTGTAAAGGTTGCCTCCGATTTTTTCCAGACCGGCGCTGTTAGGGAACGTGACCAGACCGATTTGTCCGGCATCATGAACCTCATCCCCTGCATCAGTGTATGTAACGGTTCCGTCTGCACCGATGCTGTAATCTTTCGCATCAGTCGGAATATTGATTTTGCCGCCGCCGATTTTTTCAAGGTAGTACCCGTCAGTCGTAACAAGGTTCCCTTGATTGTCCTTTCCGAAATTCCCCGCACGTGTGTAAACAATTCCCGCACCTGTATTAATCTGAAAGTAGCCGTCTCCGTCAATGGCTAGGTCGGTTTTATTCTGTGTAGCCTGCGGGGCGCCGGTTGAATGAACGACATCAATGGAAGAAGTCGCGGCACCCAAGCCGATTTGTTTTGAATTGGTCACGTTTGAACCGCCGGCGACTGTCTGGCTGATCATATCTTTAAATGTAACGCGGCTTTTCTTAAATCCCACTGTGTTGACGTTGGCGATGTTATTGCCGATTACATCTAGTTTTGTCTGAAAGTTTTTCATGCCGCTGATACCGGAATATAATGAACGTAACATGTTAAATTCCCCCTGGGTTTCTTTTTATTTAGATGTTTCGCTGACGGCCGTGACATTCCACGGACTGACCTCTTTGCCATTTTCAAGCACGAGCACGTAATTGCCGTTTGAATGCTTGACTGAATTGACCGGGCTTGTCTGATCCTTCCCGTCGCTGTCGCTGAATGTAACATTTTTGCCGATCCAGTTCACATACATCGTAAACGGATCTTGATTTTCTACAAATTTAGTCATCGTCGTATTCATATTCATCATTTGCTCCAATGAAGAAAATGTCGCCATCTGGCTGATGAATTCTTTGTCATCAACCGGATTGAGCGGGTCCTGGTTTTGAACCTGTGTCATTAAGATCTTCAGGAATTCGTCTTTCCCTAAATTCGTGCTGCTGTTTACTGCGGAGGTGCTCTTCGCGCTTGAAGTGGCTGAAGCGCCCGCCGCGGCATAATCCGAGTTTACTGATGTCAACTATTCTTCCTCCATTTCATTGAGAGAAAGCTCCTCCAGCATATCTCCGAAATCGCCTGACTGCTGCTGGTTCTTCTGCTCTCTCTGTCCCTGATGCTGCTGTTTATTGTGATCGGCCGTCTGTCCGTAAACAGGCTGCTGATCCCCGCTTTGAAGCGGGACTGTAAAACGGTCGACTTGGACCGACATATTCGGAAGCGACTGTTTCAGCTGAGGAAGATGCTGTTCCAGCAGCTCTTTCGCAGACTGGCTGGATGCGATTATTTTGCTTTGAAACATCCCGTTTTCGTTTGTCACCTTAATTGTGACAAATCCGAGGTTCTCGGGATTAAGACGAATCGTAAAGCTTCCGGTTGTTTTCCCGAAAGGCGTGTATTTCATCTGTTTCCAGCCGCTGATGACCTGATCCGTTAACGGTTTATTTTCTGCCGGCTGCTGTTCAGCTCCTGCGGACGTTTGCTGAATGCCGGCAAGGCTTCTCGTTCCCGAAAACAGTATATGTGCAGACAATTTGCTGTCAGGCGCCTTTGCGTGAGAAACCGTGCCGCCGTTTTGCTGTTCTGTTTTCCCGGCTGACTCTTGGGATGATTCAGATGATTGAGATAACACAAAAGCTTTCAGCTCAGTTTCAGCCATATCCCAATCCTTTGTTCCCTTTTGAGAAAGGCCCGCAAGCTGCTCCGCGACGCTTTGAAAGCTCTTCAGCTCAGCGGCTGTCATGGAGTAAAGTTTAGATGCCGATTCGTTTTTCGGAAAAAATGTCTGCCGCAGGTCTTGAATCACGCGGTCCGGGACACCTTGTTTTTTCAATGCCTCTAATAAACGGGCGCCTTCCTGGTAAACCGCCTTTGCCTGCGCGCTGTCAGGCAGTTCCTGCTGAGATGTGAAGAGCTGGGATACGGCTTCTTGAATGAACAGCAGCCCCTTCTCAAGCGCATCCTTGACGGAATCCCCGTCTTTTGCGGAAGAATCCGGCTCATCCGTTTCAGGCTTCCCCCCATGCTGTTTTCCCGCTAACATGTCTTCAACAGATTCGGCAAGCTGTTTCAATAAAGGAAGAGCTGTTTCAGCCGTCTGCTTTCCTTCAAGAGCTTTTACCGCCTCAAGCAGCTGTTTCAGCTGCAATTCTTTATCTTCCGGGCCGGCTTTCAGCCAATCACCGATTTTCGATAGGGCATCATTCAGCTCTGCGTCACTTGTTTTTGTTTCATCTCCGGGCTGCCGGGGAGAAGTGACTTCCGACAGGAGCCAGTTCTGAAATAGACCTAAGCTGTTTACATTCATCTTCACATTACTGTTTTGCGCAGTCTGCGTACGATTACCCGTTAATTCAAGCAGCTTCAACTTACATCACTCCTTATTTCCGTCAGCGGATAGTTTTTCTGTATATTTAGCCGCTTGTTCAGGAGTCATTTTCGTCAAGATTTCAGCAAGCTGCTTTTTACTTAATCCGTTTAAAATATCGAGGGCTTCTTTTTCTTTCAGCTTTACGATAATGCTTGCCGCTTTACCGCTGTCCATACTTTTATAGATGTTGATCATTTTATCTTTTCCGGCTGAATCCGAAGCGTCTTTTTTCGTTTCATCCGTCTTCGTTTTCTGCTGCTGTTCAGCTTCCTGTTTCAGTGAACGGATTTTCTGATTCAGATTATCGATTTCGGACTTGCTTGTGTCTAAATCTTTATTCAAAATGTTAATTTCACTTTTTTGTTCCTTTATGGTCTTTTCAAGAGAAGCCGTTCTGTCTTCCTTCTGCTTTTCCGCCGCGCTTTTCATTTCTTTCGTTTCGGGAACCAATTCTTTTAAAACAGGCGTTTTAGCGGCTGTTTCCTGAATCGGCTTCATCACATCAACGCCGGCAGCCCAAAGGATGATGCTTGCGACGATGATCAGAAAAATCAGCGGGATCATGATAAAAAGCAGGATTGAACCGAACTTTCCAGATCTCTTTTCTTTATCGGCCATTTCATTCGCTCCTAATGCCCCTGAATCATAAACTGCTTGATTGAAATGTCGTCCATTTCCCTCATCTCTGCAGCTTTGTCTTCAAGTGCGAACATATTAAATTGTTTTTCCCGCATTTTTTCAAATTTCTTTACTTCAATGTTTTTTTCGGTGAGCTGTTCCTGCTTCTCATTCATTTCATTTCGTTTCATGATGACAAGCTTTTGATAATGATAGATGGTGTTCTCAAGATTGGAAACGAATTGCTGATAATGTCTCATTTCCTGAACGCTCATCCCGCATTTCAGCTTTGATTCTTTGTCTTTTTCGAGCAATTCTTTTTTGCTCATATTTTCATATAGTTTTTCAGCCACTGTCTCAAATTCAGAAACCGATTGTCTGTATTCAGTCAATGTTTGGTCTTTTTCATTTTCTTTTAATTCCAGCAGCTTTTGAAATCTGAATTGGTATGCCACGATGTTTATTCCTCTTTTCCTGTCAGACTCGTCAATGCCGCAATGCTGTCTTCCAATTGAGCAGGTTCTTCCGTTCCTTGTTTTAAAAATTGAATAAGCTGCGGATAAAACTGAATCGCTTCATCAATTTCTCTTGATGACCCTCTTTTGTAAGCTCCGATATTAATTAGATCTTCAGAGTTTTGATAAGTTGACAGAAGATCGCGGAATTTGTTGGCCGCCTCTATATGCGATGTGTCTGAAATATTAGACATGACCCTGCTGATGCTTTTCAGGATATTCACGGCCGGGAACTGCCCTTTGTTGGCAAGCGCCCGATCGAGAACGATATGCCCGTCTAATATTCCGCGCACCGTATCGGCAATCGGTTCGTTCATATCATCTCCGTCAACGAGAACCGTATAAAAAGCGGTTATCGTTCCTTGTTCATTCGCGCCCGTTCTTTCCAGCAAACGGGGCAAAATAGCGAACACGGAAGGTGTATATCCTTTTGTTGTCGGCGGTTCTCCCGCTGCCAGGCCGATTTCCCGCTGAGCCATCGCGACCCTCGTGACGGAGTCCATCATGAACATCACATTCCGGCCTTTATCGCGGAAGTACTCTGCAATGGCGGTGGCCGTATACGCCGCTTTCAAACGCATTAAGGCGGGCTGATCAGAGGTCGCGACTACGACGATCGAGCGTTTCAGGCCTTCTTCGCCTAAATCCTTCTCGATGAATTCACGCACCTCGCGCCCCCGTTCACCGACGAGTGCGATAATGTTTAAATCAGCTTCAGTCTGCTTCGCGATCATTCCCATCAGGGTGCTTTTTCCGACCCCGCTTCCGGCAAAAATCCCGATTCTCTGCCCTTTTCCTACCGTCAGCAGACTGTCAATCGATCTGACGCCGACACCCATCTTTTCCCGTATCGGCGGGCGTTTCATCGGGTTTGGAGGCGGCTGTTCCGTCGAAACGGGGGACAAACCTTTCGGAAGCGCCCGGCCGTCAAGAGGTTCGCCGAACGCGTCGACAACTTGTCCGATTAAACCCGCGCCTACTTTGATGCGGAGCGACTCGCCAGTGGCCTCCACAATGCTGCCCGGCGCGATGCTGGCCGCTTCCAGATAAGGCATTAACAGAATGTTTTCATCCTGGAAGCCTACAACCTCAGCTTTAATCGCTTTTTTCGCATGGCCTTTCGGATAAATGAGACAAACATCTCCGATTGAGCTTTCGGGCCCTTTTGATTCAATCATCAGCCCGATGACCCGTTTAACCTTGCCGTAGCGTTTGTACGGATCCGCTGTTTCAATTGAGTCTATTAAATACTGTGTCTTCATTGCTCCGCTCCCGCCTCAAGCGCCGTTAAAAGTTTTTGCTTTAATTGCATCAGCTGGGTGTCTATGCCTGCATCAACACGTCCGAACGGAGTTTCTATCGAGCACGTTCCCTTCTCGGCTTTTTCATCTGCATATAAGCTTAATCTGCATTCTTTGTATAACAGCTGCTGAATTTCGTCCATATGCTGATGAACCGTCTCATAATATTCAGGGTCCACATAGATGGAGATGTCATCATAATCTTTTACTTCGGCTACTACCTGTTTGACCAGCAGAAGGAAAGCCTCTTTATCATCACTTTTTTGCCGCCATACTTTTTTAGCGAGCGCAACGGAAAGCTCAATGATTTCTTCCTCAGCGCTTTCCAGTTTTTCCTCGACTGACTGTCTCGCCATTTCCATAACGGCATTGGCCCGGCTGATGAGATTGGCGTATTCAGCTTGAGCCTCGGCTTTTCCCAATGCCATACCTTCTTCATATCCTTCTGCCTTTGCTTCTTCTATCAATCTTTGTTTTTCTTCCGCCCAGCGGTGTTTCTCTTCTTCAATCTGCCGAAGAGTGTGCTCAAATTGATTTTTCGCTTCTTCAGACACCCTGTCGGCTTCTGCTTTGGCAAAAGCCATGAGAGCCTCTGGATTTTCGGGTTCCTCCCGGTCTGGCTGGGAATGTGTTTTCCTGACTTCCTGCAAGGAAAGCTTGCGCCGTTTTTGTTCAGGAGAAAATGATGATTGCTGTTTAATGATATTAGACAATAATATCGTCTCCTCCGCCTCGCGCGATTACAATTTCTCCGGCTTCTTCCAGCTTGCGGACGACGCCCACGATTCTTGATTGCGCCTCTTCCACATCACGCAAACGCACAGGCCCCATAATTTCCATTTCCTCTTTAAACGTTTCAACCATGCGCTGTGACATATTGCTGAAGACGATTTCTTTGACTTCCTCGCTCGCAACCTTCAATGAAAGCAGGAGGTCGTCGTTTTCAACGTCTCTGATCACGCGCTGAATCGCACGGTTATCAAGGGTGACAATATCTTCAAAGACAAACATCCGTTTTTTGATTTCATCCGCCAACTCAGGATCTTGGATTTCTAATGAATCAAGGATCGTTTTTTCCGTTCCTCTGTCTACGCCGTTTAACACTTCAACAACGGCTTCTATGCCGCCGGTCTGCGTATAGTCCTGCGTAAAGGAGGAGGACAGCTTTTGTTCAAGGACCCGCTCCACTTCATTTATGATTTCAGGAGACGTTCTGTCCATAACCGCAATCCTTCTTGCCACCTCAGCCTGAACATCCGGGTTCAGCTCAGACAAAATCTGTCCGGCCTGCACCGGGTCAAGGTAGGATAAAATCAGCGCCATCGTTTGCGGATGTTCCTGCTGAATGAAATTTAAAATCTGTTCGGGTTCCGCTTTTCTCGCGAAATCAAACGGCTTTACCTGCAAAGAAGAGGTGAGCCTGTTTAAAATGCTTACCGCTTTGTCTTCTCCGAGCGCTTTTTCAAGCACTTGGCGGGCGTAATTTAAACCGCCTTGTGAAATATAGTCCTGAGCGATTGCGATATTATGAAATTCTTCAATGATTTCATCTTTTCTTTGATGATCGACGCTTCTGACTCCCGAAATCTCGAGTGTCAACCTTTCAATTTCTTCTTCAGACAAATGCTTGTACACAGAAGCTGATACATCAAGGCCTAAGGAAATCATGAGGATGGCTGCTTTTTGTTTTCCTGTAAGCTTGTTCTGATCACGTTTCGCCATTTTCCATTCCCCCTAATCCTCGTCCAGCCAGCTTCGAAGCAATTTAGCAAAGTCTTCCGGTTTTTCTTTAGCCATTTTTTCAAGCTGTTTTCGTCTGACTGTTTCTTCCGTTTCAATTTTCTCTTCGTTGATATCAGGCAATCGAACCGGCTCCGGCGGCGTTTCATATTCATATTCTTCGTATTCATCCTCTTGTGAGCGTTTCTTTCTGATAAGGAGAATAATAAGCAGAATAATGGCCGCAAGCAGTACGCCGCCTGTAATGTATACCCAGATCGGAAGACCTGAAGATTGTGCCGAATCTGTGTTCAGGCTTGTTTTTCCGTCAAACGGCTGAACGGATACAACGATTTTATTGTTGATATCATTGTCTGTCAGGTTTTGATTTTGCGTTTCGTTTTTATCAAGAGACGTTCTGACGACCGTTCCTAAAATCTTCTGTATATCAGCCTGTCTCTGTGCTGATAAGGAAGCGGCATTTTTCGGATTAGGCGGCTCCACCATGACCTGAATGCCTAAATCACGCACTTTATACGGGCTTTCAGCGATTTCTTTATGAATGCGGTTGACTTCATAGTTGATTTTATTGCTGCTTTTTTCGTAGTCGCCGCTGTTTGAACCGCTGTTTGAACCGCCGTTTGTCTCGGCATAGTTCGCGGTGTCATTGCTTCCCGTTCCGGCCGTGCCGCCGTTGGCCGCGCCGTCGCCTTTATACGTTTCCGCAACTTTTTCGGCGCTTACCGCTATGCCTTCCATGTTATCTTTATCGACAGGTTCGACAGTGTCTTCAGTGCGTTTTTCCTTCGTGAAGTCAATATCCGCCGTCACGGAAACAACGACCTTATCCTGCCCCATCATTGTGCCGAGCAGTGACTGAACATGTTTTTGAACGTCCTTTTCGACCTGCGACTTAATACCTTGCTGAGAAGCATAACTGTCAGAAACGGACCCTGCACCGCTGTCACTTTTGTCATAATATGTAGAATTTTGATCCATTATGACGATATTATCTTCTTTTAAGTTCGGAACACTTTTAGAAACAAGATGGTACAGCCCGTTGATCTGGTTTTGATCAAGCGAGTAGCCCGGTTTCATCTGCAAAACGATTGATGCAGACGCTGCCGGCTGATCTTCACCGACGAACACGGCTTCTTTCGGCATATTGATCATGACCTTCGAGCTTTTAATACCGTCCATTTCATTTATCAGGTTTGACAATTCGGTCTGAGTCGCCTCAACCTTTAAAACGTCAAACTCATTATCCGTCAGGCCGAAGCCCGCATTTTGTCCGAAAAACGAATAATCAATTGATCCCGTTTTCGGCAGGCCTTCTGCGGCAAGCTGGACTTTAAGCGAATCCACTTGGCTCTCAGGAACCTTAATGACCGTGCCGCCGTCAGCAAGTTCAGAAGACACCTTTTTCGTATCGAGCTCTTCTTTAATCTTCCCCGCTTCTTCCGCGGACAAATCTTTATAAAGAGGCACCATCTTTTCAGACGAAGTAAAAATAATAACGACGATGAGTAAAATAATGAATGCGGCCAAGCCGCTTACCATGAGTATCTTCTGTGTTTTTGATCTGTTGTTCCAAAACGCTGCCGTTTTGGTTTTCATTTGCATTAGAGTACGATTCATGTTAACCCCCGGTCATTCCAGTCATTCTCTTCAATCTGACCACTACATCTGCATTCTCATGATCTCCTGATAGGCTTCCACGGCTTTATTGCGGAATTCGGTAGCGGCCGTCAGAGAAATATTTGCTTTTTGGGCAGCGATCATGACCTCGTCAAGGTTTACATCCCTTCCTGCAGCCAGTTCGTTCGTTATTTGGTCAGATTTCACTTGTGACTCATTTAACGAATCAATAGAGTTTTTTAAAAGCTCCGAAAAGCTTGTTTGGTTTGAAGAATCAGTTTTTTGAGTTTGGTTTAATTGATTCGTTACGTTTTGAGTGTTTTGGGTTTGTTGAAGCTGAAAAGGAGTAATAGCGTTAACCACTTACATCACCTTACTTTCCGATTTCTAAAGCCTTCAAAAGCATGCCTTTGGAGGCGTTTAATGCAGTTACGTTTGCTTCATATGATCTCGAGCTGCTGACAAGATCCACCATTTCCTTTAATGGATCTACATTTGGTTTTTGTACATATCCGTCTTTATTCGCATCAGGATTCTCCGGATCATAAACGAGATTAAAAGCGGACGGGTCTTCCGTAACACCAGATACCTTTACGCCATTTCCCGCGCTTCCTGTTCCGTTCATCTTGGAATGTAAAAGGGACGAAAATGATTCGCCTCCGGATTGGAGAGATACCAGCTTTCTTCTGTAAGGCACCCATTCGCCATTTACCTGCTTCGCTCTCGTTGTATCCATATTGGCCAGGTTGGACGATACGACGTCCATCCGGACACGCTGTGCAGTTAAAGCGGAACCAGAAATATTTAAGCTTTGAAAGCCACTCATTATTTTCCTCCTGTCAAGACGGTTTTCAGAGAATTGAATTTGCCGCTCATTCTTTCAACCAAAGCCTGATAATTAATTTGGTTTTCGGCTAAATCTGTCATTTCTTTGTCGATATCGACATTGTTTCCGTTTTGCTGGTACGATGTATCACTGCTGGACACGATAGAATAATCGTCCCCCGAACCCGTAAAGTCAACGTGCCGATAGTCGGTTTTTACAGCCTCAAGATTGGATGTTTCCTGATCTAACAAATTTCGGAAAGAGACTTTTTTTGCCTTATAGTTCGGTGTATCTATATTGGCGATATTATTAGTTAAGACTTTTTGCTTAATGTCCGCTCTCCCCAAGGCATTCTCAAGATTTTGTATAGTTCCAGAAAATAAGTCCAAATCCACTTACCTCCATTTCAGATATTTTTCTCCTAAAAATCCTTGTCGAGAATTGTAAAACCATATGCTTATTGTAAGAAATAACAGGCTTAAAGTCTATGAAGTTAGGCTAAAAAAAAGTGCTCAATTATATCTATTTTGCATGTGGGTATTAAGTCCTAGAATATTTGTACTACAAGGATTTGTTTAATATAAGACTGAAAATAGCAGAATTTCTGTATCTTCCTCCTTTTTTCACACAGCAAGATGGATTATCTCAGATCAGATTCCAATAAGCAACTTTAAACTGCAACTTTTCACCTATTGTCCATAAAAAAAGCAGGACCCCATTTTTAGGGATCCTGCTTTTGTCTTAATGAGATTTAAGGTTTTCCAATTCAATAAGGAATTTGTTGTTCAGAACTTTAATGTACGTCCCCTTCATTCCCAGTGATCTGGATTCAATGACGCCTGCGCTTTCCAGTTTTCTCAGCGCGTTAACGATTACTGAACGCGTAATGCCGACACGGTCCGCAATCTTACTTGCCACAAGCAAGCCTTCGTTTCCGTCAAGCTCTTCAAAGATATGCTCAATCGCTTCAAGTTCACTGTAAGACAGAGAACTGATCGCCATTTGAACAACCGCTTTGCTTCGCGCCTCTTCTTCGATTTCTTCCGCTTTTTCTCTTAAAATCTCCATTCCTACAACGGTTGCTCCGTATTCAGCAAGAATGAGATCATCATCTTCAAATTGATCCTGCAGACGGGACAGAATGAGCGTGCCCAGTCTCTCTCCTCCGCCGATGATCGGCACGATCGTTGTTAAGCCCGCTTGGAACAGGTCTCTGTTTTCTACAGGAAACGCCGTGTATTCGCTGTTGATATCAAGGTTTGAAGACGTCTCCGGAACATTGAACAGATTTCTCGTGTACTCTTCCGGGAACTGGCGGTCTTCAAGCATTTTTTTCATGCGGTCATTTTCAATCTGCTGATTAATAGAGTAGCCCAAAAGCTTTCCTCTGCGGCTGACGACGAAAATATTAGAATCAATGACGTCACGAAGCGTTTCAGCCATTTCTTTAAAGTTTACGGGTTTGCCTGCCGCAGCCTGCAGCATGCTGTTAATAATTCGTGTTTTTTGTAGTAAAGCCATGATAAATAATCCTCCTAGAATTCCTCTTATTAAATTTTCACAATATAAATTGACTTAGATCTTTGTTGTTTGCAATCGTTCCGAGCTTTTCTTCAACGTATTGCGGCGTGATGGCTACTTTTTCCATCGTTACGTCCGGCGCTTCAAACGACAGGTCTTCCAAGAGACGTTCCAATATCGTGTGAAGCCTTCTCGCTCCGATGTTGTCCGTATCCTGATTCACATGATAAGCCACTTCGGCGATCTTACGAATAGCTTCGTCAGAAAATTCAAGAGATATACCTTCTGTCTGCAATAAAGCCTGATATTGTTTTAACAGCGCGTTATCGGGTTCGACGAGAATCTTCACAAAATCATCTACCGTCAGCTTGCTCAATTCTACACGAATCGGAAAGCGGCCCTGCAGCTCCGGAATCAGATCAGACGGTTTTGCCATATGGAATGCCCCGGCTGCGATAAACAGCACGTGATCTGTTTTGACGGAGCCGTATTTCGTGACGACGGTAGAGCCTTCGACAATCGGAAGGATATCTCTTTGAACGCCTTCTCTCGATACATCTGCTGAGGAAGAAGCCCCTCCGTTTTTTGCGATTTTATCTATTTCGTCAATAAAGATAATGCCGCCCTCTTCAGCTCTTAACACGGCCTCTTGGCCGACTTCATCCATATCGATTAATTTGCCTGCCTCTTCATTGGTCAGAACCTTCCTTGCTTCTCTGACCGTCATTTTGCGGCGTTTTTTCTTTTTTGGCACCAGATTGCTCAGCGCATCCTGCATATTCATGCCCATCTGCTCCATCCCGGAGCCTTGCAGCATGTCAAACATCGACGGCTGCTGCTCTTCCACCTCTACGGAGACGTAATGGTCTTCGAGCTCTCCCAATGCGAGCTGATGCGCCATGCGTTTTCTTTTTTCTTCAAGGCTTGCTTCTTCCTGCTGGTCGGCTTCATCATCATTTGCTACCTGGCTTCCTCCGAAAAGCATTTCAAACGGATTTTTCACACCCGCTTGTTTTTTCTTTCCCGGAACGAGAAGCCGCACTATACGTTTGTTTGCATTTTCTTCAGCCTGTTCTTTCACTTCGCTGATTTTTTCTTCTTTAATGAGCCGCACGGATGTCTCAACGAGGTCCCTGACCATTGATTCAACATCTCTGCCTACATAGCCGACTTCTGTAAATTTTGTCGCTTCAATTTTTATAAATGGCGCACCGGTAAGCTTGGCGATCCGTCTGGCGATCTCTGTTTTCCCCACCCCGGTCGGGCCCATCATCAGGATGTTTTTGGGAACGATCTCGTCTCTCAGTTTTTCATCAAGAAGACTTCTGCGATAGCGGTTTCTTAATGCCACGGCGACAGCTTTTTTCGCATCCTGCTGTCCTACAATGTATTGATCCAACCGATCTACGATTTGTCTCGGTGTTAACGGTTTGTTTTCCATGCGCCTCAAGTCCTTTCTATTCAAGTTCTTCCAAAATGATCTGATCGTTTGTGTACACACAAATCTCGCCCGCGATTTTCAAAGCGGCTTTTGCAATATCTTTGGCGGACAGATTCTCTCCGGCATAGGTTTTCAGCGCTCTTCCTGCTGACAGGGCGTAGTTTCCGCCGGAGCCGATTGCCAAAATGCCGTCATCCGGCTCAATCACTTCACCTGTTCCCGATACGAGAAGCAAGGTATCCTGGTTCATGACAATCAGCATGGCTTCCAGCTTACGCAGCACTTTATCGCTGCGCCATTCTTTCGCAAGCTCAACCGACGCACGTTTTAAATTGCCGTTGTATTCTTCAAGCTTCGCCTCAAACATTTCAAAAAGTGTGAAAGCGTCTGCAACAGATCCCGCAAATCCGGCCAGAACCTTTCCGTTAAACAGCTTTCTCACTTTTCTCGCGGTATGTTTCATGACTACAGCCTGACCGAATGTGACCTGGCCGTCTCCTGACATAGCGCTTTTCCCGTTATGCCGGACGGCAAAAATCGTTGTCGCATGAAAAGATGACATGAGAAGGGCCTCCTTTTAATTTTCTTTAAAAGCTCTCGGGTGGTGGGACATATATGTGTTTCTCAGCATTTCCTTCGATACATGCGTGTATATCTGCGTAGAAGACAGATTGGAATGGCCCAAAAGCTCCTGGACGCTTCTTAAATCAGCCCCTTCATTCAGCAGATGAGTCGCAAACGTGTGCCGAAGCATATGCGGGTGTATATGTAAAGTGCCGGATGCTTTTTTTACAAGCCCGCTTAAAATATACCGGATTCCTCTGGCGGTCAGCGGGCCGCCTCTTTGATTGACAAACAGCACATCATGAGGCTCTTTTGCTTTTTCAAGCAGGCACTGCCTTCCGCTGTTGATATACAGCTCCAGCGCATCACGGGCATATGAGCCGAACGGGATATAGCGCTGCTTCTTGCCTTTCCCGTGAACGAGCACCGTATCCATGAACAGGTCAAGATCGCCGACAGTAAGCGTACAGCACTCACTGACCCTCATTCCGGTCGCATAAAGAAGCTCAAGCAGGGCCTGATCGCGCATCCCTGACGGCTGACTTCTGTCTGAAACAGCGAATAGTTCCTCAAGTTCTTTTTCATAAAGAAACTTCGGAATCCGTTTCTCTTGTTTCGGCAGATGAACAAGCTGAAACGGATTCTCTTCAACAAGCTTTTCCCTCATTAAAAATTTATAGAAGCTTCTCAAAGCTGAAATTTTCTTGCTGATTGTTTTTCTTGACAGGCCTTTTTCATAAGCCTCTGTCAAAAATATTCTCACATCATGATATGCAGCTTCTTTCATTCCATTTATATTTTGAGCATGCAGAAACATCCCAAATTCTTCAATCGAATTAACATAATTCACAATAGTATATTGTGAATAATTTTTTTCAATTTGTAAATATTCAACGAATAACTTTAAAAAAAAGTTAACATTCTCAGTCATTATGAAGACCTCCCTCTCCGAAGGGCTTTTAAATGGTATCATATAATGCATCGAAGTTGCAATGAAAAGCTATATCGTTTTCGAAATAGTTTGAATAGTCTCAATTGCGCGTTTAGCGTATTCTTCATTTCGTTCTTTTTTGTTTTTAATTTTTACAGGCAATTCTTTTAAGAGGCCGAAGTTTGCATTCATCGGCTGGAAGTTCTTCTGATTTGTCGTCGTAATGTAGTGAGCCATGCTTCCGATCGCCGTCTCCTGCGGGAATGTCACAAGATCCTGACCGAGCACAAGTTTGGCGGCATTGATTCCCGCTACAAGACCTGAAGCGGCAGATTCAACATAACCCTCTACGCCGGTCATTTGGCCCGCGAAAAACAGATCGTTCCGCTGTTTAAATTGATATGTCGGGTTCAAAAGGCTCGGCGAGTTGATAAATGTGTTTCTGTGCATGACGCCGTATCTGACGATATCAACATTTTCAAGGCCGGGGATCAGTTTAAGCACTTCTTTTTGGTCTCCCCATTTTAAATGTGTCTGAAAACCTACAATATTATAAAGCGTACCCGCCGCATCATCCTGTCTGAGCTGAACGACTGCATAAGGGCGCTTGCCTGTTTTCGGATCTTCCAGTCCGACCGGTTTCATCGGTCCGAACAGCATTGTTTTCTTGCCTCTTTTCGCCATGACTTCAATCGGCATGCAGCCTTCAAAGAAGATTTCTTTTTCGAATTCTTTTAAAGGTACCGTCTCAGCCGTCGTCAATGCTTCATAGAAACGGTCGAACTCTTCCTCTGTCATCGGGCAGTTTAAGTACGCCGCTTCTCCCTTGTCATAACGGGATTTTAAGTACACTTTCTCCATATCAAGGCTGTCTTTTTCGACAATCGGCGCCGCCGCGTCATAAAAATACAGATACTCTTCTCCCGTGAGCTCTTTCAGCTGCTGTGAAAGCGATTCTGACGTAAGCGGTCCGGTCGCGATAACCGTCGGGCCTTCCGGAATCTCTGTTACTTCCTCAGTAAGAACCGTTACGTTCGGATGGTTTTTCACGAGATCCGTCACGCTTTGCGCAAATTCATGACGGTCAACGGCAAGCGCTCCCCCTGCCGGAACCGAGCATTTATCAGCAGATTGAATGATTGCCGAGTCAAGCGCCCGCATTTCTTCTTTTAATACGCCTACCGCATTGGCGAGTGTATTTGAACGGAGGGAGTTGCTGCATACCAGTTCGGCGAATTTATCAGTATGATGGGCTGCCGTCTGCCTGACGGGCCGCATTTCATATAGTTTCACTTGAATTCCTCGTTTTGCAAGCTGCCATGCCGCTTCACTTCCGGCAAGGCCTGCTCCGATTACATTAACTGTTTGCTGGTTCATTTCTTTTCATCTCCTGTTGTTTGTCCCTTCCACACAAAGAAGGTGAGCAAGGCTCTGCTCACCGCTACTTCTGTGGTTCTTCCTTATAATCGCATTCGACGCATTGGACTTGTATGCCTTTTTTAAGCTTTTTCTCTACGAGCATATTTTCACATTTCGGGCATTTTCGTTCAATCGGTTTGTCCCAAGATACGAAGTCGCATTCAGGATAACGGTCACAGCCGTAAAAGACGCGTTTCTTTTTTGATTTTCGTTCGACAATGTTTCCTTCATGGCACTTAGGACATTTTACGCCGATTTGTTTGACAATCGGTTTTGTATTCCGGCAGTCAGGGAAGTTGGAGCACGCCATAAATTTGCCGTATCGGCCCATTTTATAAACCATCCGGGAGCCGCATAATTCACAATCTTCATCGGCGTATTCAGGTTCGATTTCCACTTCTTTCATTTCGGCTTCCGCTTTTTTCACGCGTTTTTCGAAGTCGGTGTAGAAGCTGTCAATGATTTGAACCCATTCTGTCTGGCCATCTTCAACATGGTCAAGGTCTCTTTCCATTTTAGCCGTGAATTCAACGTTGATGATTTCCGGGAAAAACTCCATGATAAGATCCAGCACGATCTGCCCAAGCTCAGTCGGCACAAACCGTTTATTGTCTAATCCCACGTAACCGCGGCGCTGGATGGTGTCAAGAGTCGGCGCATATGTCGAAGGACGGCCGATCCCCAGTTCTTCAAGTGTTTTAACCAGGCGCGCCTCTGTATAACGCGGAGGCGGCTGAGTAAAGTGCTGCTCAGGCTCAATATCTTTCGATAAAACCGTGTCTCCCTCTTTAAGGTCCGGAAGCATGCGGTCTTTTTCTTCCAGCTGATCGTCTTTACCCTCTACATAGACTTTCATGAAGCCGGCGAATTTGACTTTACTTCCGTTTGCCCGGAATGTCAATCCGTTATTGCTGAGATCGACGCTCATCGTATCTAGGACTGCAGGCGCCATCTGGCTTGCAACAAAGCGCTCCCAAATCAGCTTGTATAATCTGAGCTGGTCTCTTCCAAGCACCGCTTTTAAGTCGGCAGGTTTTCTGAGCACCGAAGTCGGGCGGATCGCTTCGTGGGCATCTTGAGCATTTTCATTTTTCTTTGCCGGTTTCCGTTTTCCCGCTAAGTACTCTTTTCCGTACGCCTGATCAATAAAAGCTGACGCTTCTTCAACGGCTGTATTGGAAATCCGCGTTGAGTCCGTTCTCATATACGTGATGAGCCCGACTGTCCCTTCTTTGCCGAGATCAATTCCTTCATATAATTGCTGAGCGATCATCATCGTTTTCTTCGCTCTGAAATTCAGCTTCCTGGCAGCCTCCTGCTGCAGAGTGGACGTTGTAAACGGCAGAGCGGGATTTCGTTTGCGCTCTTTTTTCGTAACCTTGTCAACTGTATACTTATTCCCTTTCAGCTGAGCAAGGACGGCTTTTACGTCTTCTTCGCTTTTTAAAGGAAGCTTTTTGCCGCTTTTCCCGAAAAATCCGGCTTCAAACGTCTCTTTTCCCTTTAAAAATGAGCCGGTAATCGTCCAGTACTCTTCAGGTTTAAAGTCGTTGATTTCCTTTTCCCGGTCGATGATCAGCCGGAGTGCAACGGATTGCACACGGCCCGCACTGAGGCCTTTTTTTACTTTTTTCCAAAGAATCGGGCTGATTTTGTATCCGACGAGTCTGTCTAGTATGCGGCGCGCCTGCTGCGCATCGACAAGATCCATATTAATCATGCGCGGATGTTTAAATGATTCTTTAATGGCGTCTTTCGTTATTTCATTAAAGACGACCCGGCAGTCCGAGCTGAGATCCAGATCAAGGCTGTGTGCGAGATGCCATGCAATCGCTTCCCCTTCTCTGTCGGGGTCGGCCGCGAGATAGACTTTTTTTGCTTTCTTTGCCGCTGTTTTTAATTCTTTTAAAACAGGGCCTTTTCCGCGGATCGTAATATATTTCGGTTCAAAGTTCTGTTCGATGTCAACTCCCATTTGACTTTTCGGAAGATCCCGGACATGTCCCATTGAAGCTTTGACTTTATATTTCTTCCCTAAATAACGTTCAATCGTTTTCGCCTTTGCCGGCGATTCCACGATGACTAGATAATCAGACATTTTCATCCCCCTCAAGAGGTGTTCTCTCTCTTTTCAAGTATCAATTCATTTTAGAGCTGCCTTTTTATGGCTTTCAACATTTCATTCTTTATGATGAACGTCATTTTATACATGAAAATAATGTGCAACTTTAAATCCTCACTATTATTAAATATTACAATACCGTTTGTCAAACGATATTTCAAAAGGGTTCCGTATACTGAACGCATCGGGCGGTCAGCTCTCCGTCAATATCCTCTGCGCATAATACAGCTTTCGCCCCTTCTTGAATGAGTTTTATAGGTCCTCCGGAATATGGATTAAATATGGAACCCGGAACGGCAAATACCTCTCTGCCTTGATCGAGAGCCTGGTAAGCTGTGATTAATGAACCGCTTTTTTCTTTTCCCTGCACGACCACAATTCCTTCACTTAGTCCGCTGATTATGCGGTTTCTCATCGGAAAGTGCCATTTTTTCGGCTTTGTTTCAGGAGGATGTTCTGAGAGTAGGAGATGGTGTTCAGCCATGTATTCTGCTAACAGGAGATTTTCCCGGGGATAGATATGATGGAATCCGCCGGCTATCACGCCGATCGTAAGCCCTTTTGCCCTGATGCTCGCCTTATGAGACAATCCGTCTATACCGGATGCAAGCCCGCTTACAATGACCCAGCCTTTTTTTGAGAGTTCGGCGGAAAGATGCCCAGCCGCTTTTATTCCGTCTTCCGTCGGTTTCCGCGTTCCTACAATCCCGATTTTTCTGCCTTTTTCAAGAAGCAGCGTGTTCCCTTTTGCATACAAGACAGCCGGCGGATCATAAATCGCTTTAAGCCATGTTGGATAGCGGCTTGATGAAATCGGAATGACAGTAATGCCTTTGCGGCGGTAATCGGACAGAACTTCATCAAGTTCCGGTTCCTTGCGCTCTATTTCCCGAAAAATTGCTTCCGGGGCTGTTTTCCCTTCTGATAAAACAGTTAATGGATGCGGATCCGGTAAAAAAGACAGAGAGTGATCAGCTTTCCACCATTTTAATAGAAGAGACGGGGAAATGATTTGATTAATACTGCAGACCATTAAACAGCGCGATGCTTGATCCAAATCTGGCAACCTCCTCTTTTTTCAGCAAAAACAGGAACAGCCGTTACGGCTGCCCCTGCTTCGATCAGTGCGTTTTGCACGTTTCAAATAAGCCTTTTTCTTTTAACACCTTAATCAGCGTTTCACCCATTACAGAAGGGGTTTCCGCGACTTCAATTCCGCAGGCGTTCATCGTTTTGACTTTTTCTTCTGCCGTGCCTTTTCCTCCGGAGATGATGGCGCCCGCGTGGCCCATGCGTTTTCCCGGAGGCGCGGTTTTACCGCCGATAAAGCCGACAACAGGCTTCGTCATGTTCGCTTTCACCCACTCAGCCGCTTCTTCTTCAGCTGTGCCGCCGATTTCTCCGATCATGATGACGGCATGTGTTTCAGGATCTTCATTGAACGCTTTTAACACGTCAATAAAGTTCGTGCCGTTGACCGGATCGCCGCCGATCCCTACAGCGGTAGATTGGCCTACGCCGGCTTCTGAAAGCTGATGGACGGCCTCGTATGTCAATGTTCCTGAACGGGATACAACGCCTACATGGCCCTTTTTATGAATGTATCCCGGCATAATGCCGATCTTGCATTCTTCAGGTGTAATAACACCCGGGCAGTTCGGCCCTATTAATCTCGTTTTCTTGCCTTCCATAAAGCGCTTCACCTTCACCATGTCCAAAACCGGAATGTGCTCAGTGATACAAATGACAAGATCAATTTCCGCGTCAACCGCTTCCATAATTGCGTCCGCCGCAAACGGAGCCGGCACGTAAATAACTGACGCATCAGCGCCCGTTGTATGAACCGCTTCTGCGACCGTATTGAATACCGGTACGCCTTCCGCTTCCGTTCCGCCTTTTCCAGGTGTTACACCGCCAACGATATTCGTGCCGTATTCCAGCATCTGCTTTGTATGAAATAAAGCGGTAGAACCTGTAATCCCCTGTACAATAACTCTTGTATCTTTATTGATAAAAACACTCATTATCTGGTCCCCTGCCTTTCATTCTTTCCTAAACTAAGGATACGATTTTCTGTGCGCCGTCTGCCATTGATTCCGCAGATGTGATGTTTAAGCCTGATTCATTCAGGATTTTCTTTCCTAAATCTACGTTTGTCCCTTCAAGGCGCACGACCAGCGGCAATGTCAATCCGACTTGTCTCGTCGCTTCAACAACGCCCTCGGCGATGACATCACACTTCATGATGCCTCCGAAAATATTAACGAAAATTCCTTTTACGTTTTGATCGGAAAGAATGATTTTAAAAGCTTCCGTAACTTTTTCTGCGGTTGCGCCGCCCCCGACATCAAGGAAGTTTGCAGGTTCTCCGCCGTAGTGTTTAATGATATCCATTGTAGACATTGCAAGACCCGCGCCGTTTACCATACAGCCGATATTTCCATCAAGGGAAATGTAGCTTAAATCGTATTTTGACGCTTCGATTTCTTTCGGATCTTCTTCATCTAAATCTCTGTATTCCATAATGTCTTTTTGTCTGTATAACGCATTGCTGTCGAAGTTCAGCTTAGCATCCAGCGCCATGACGTTTCCGTCCCCCGTAACGACGAGAGGGTTGATCTCGGCGATGGAGCAGTCCTTCTCAACAAATGCTTTGTATAAACCGAGCATAAATTTAGCGGCTTTGCCGACAAGCTCTTTCGGGATGTTAATTGCGAATGCAATTTCCCTTGCCTGATAGCCCTGAAGGCCGACAGCCGGATCAATTACCGCTTTTTTAATTTTTTCAGGTGTTTTTTCCGCTACTTCTTCAATCTCCGTTCCGCCTTCTTCAGACGCCATTAAAACGATTCTTGAAGTAGCGCGGTCAAGTACAAGCCCGACATAGTATTCCTTTTTAATATCGCAGCCTTCTTCAATAAGTAAGCGTTTTATTACTTGTCCGTCCGGACCCGTTTGATGTGTGACGAGCGTCTTGCCTAACAGTTCTTCGGCATACTCTTTCACTTCATCTTTTGTTTTTGCAATCTTTACCCCACCAGCTTTGCCGCGGCCGCCAGCATGGATTTGCGCCTTTACGACATAAACCGAGCTTGACAGGCTCTCTGCTTTTTCAACTGCTTCCTCTGCTGTAAAAGCCACTTTACCTTCAGGAACAGACACCCCGTATTTTCTGAGGACTTCTTTTCCCTGGTACTCATGGATATTCATTTCCCATCCTCCTAACTTATGTAGCAAAACTAAAAATAGACTGCGCTTTCATTCTATATAATACTGGAAGAATTGTCTAGGGTTCAAAACAAAATCTTTATATCCTTCCAAACATTCTAACTTTTATTTTATTGAAAATATAAATTTAAACGGAGTCCGGGAAATGAATGGTCCTTATTTTTCGTTTTTCAGGGTTTCGTCCAGTCTGTAAACAAATGAAAAAATTTCGGCAACGGTTTCATAAAGCGCCTCCGGTATCTGATCGTCAACCGTCAAATGGCGCATTAATTCGACAAGGGTTCTGTCTTCCTGAATGGGGACCCCAGCCTTCTCAGCTTCTTTTATAATATTTTCCGCCACGTGCCCCCTGCCTGTTGCGACAACCTTCGGGACTTGGTCTTTCTGCCGGTCGTAATGCAGGGCGACAGCTCTTCTTAACGGCGTTTGCTCTTTCATATTTTCACATCCACTTTTCTTCCGCCGTCTTTTTCTATAAACTCTTCCACAAGAGCGCTCTGGTCTTTCGGGCGCCGTTTTTTAGCCGTGACGCCTGACAGACTGAAGCCCGTTTCTTTTACGGCTTCTTTTAAAGCCGGTACGAGAGGGTCGATGGCCGCCTGAAGCTCAAAATCAGTCTCAACCGTAATAGTCATTACATTTTGCTGAATGATGCAGTCCACAACGGTTTCTTGCAGTGTTTCAAGATGCAGCAAAAACAGGAGCCTGCAATGTGACGGATCGAGTTTTCCGTCCGGCTTCTTCCGTCCTTTAAAGAGAACTGTGATGTCATTCTCATACGCGGACGCTCCCAGCGGAAATGACAGCACCATCTGCGTAAAAGAAGGGTTATGCTGCTCAATAAACAGCTGGCCGTTTAATTTATGAATAAGCGGTTCCGCCTCTTGTTTAACGGATTGGGGCGCTTCTTGAAGCGTCCGGACGGCTTGGAGGGCTGTTTTCAGCGCTTGTTTCTCCGGCTGCGGAGACACGCCTTTTTCAAGCGCTCTAATGAATGATAATTCATCACGCGTGCCCAGTCCTTTTTTGATTTTCTGCAAAAGGCTTAATACATCATGTTTTTCCGCATATTTCAATTCGGTGAGCTGAACGGCTTTTTCGAAAACAGCCGCCTCCTGTTCTGTCAAATGTGCTTTTTGAAGAACAGGTGCTGTTTTAAATGTTTTTTCTTGAGAAATGAAAGCCTTAATGATCTCCGCCGTTACTTTTACGGGACGGTTTTCAGTTTTTTCTGCCGAGGTCATTAATTTCTCTATAATCTGTTTTGCCGTTTTTTCAGGCAGTTCCGGATCTGTCCGTGCACTCGGAGGAGAAGGTTGGCTTGAGACTGCCTTTCTGTTTTCACGAGTCTCTCGGACAAATGGTGACTGTTTTGATTCCGTCCGTTCTCCTTCATCCATCAGCCCGGTTTCTGGGGTCGGCATGCGTGCAGCCTCGGCAAGCTTCTTCAAGAGACGTTCTGCATGAAGATCCGTTTCCGCGTTTAACACGTCAGAAACCGCCTCTTTGAGCACAGACAGCTCTTTTGCCGATTGCGGAGCCTGATTGATTGCCTGAAGCAGTCCTGAGAGGAGGCGCCGGGTCGGAACCGGATATTTAACGGCATGAATGGCTGACAAGACTTCCGGATGTGCGGGCAGTTCCCGTTTCAGCGCAAATACGATTGTTTCCGCCGCTTTTTTCAATTCGGCGGCCGGAAGCGATTCAGCCCAGCGGATGCAAGCTTTGAGGCTGTTTTCCGTCATCGGCAGCTTCTGCTGCATAAATGTTTCGGCAATCTGCAGAGACACAGGGCCCGGTTTGACAGAAAGAGCGTTTAACAGTCTTCCCGCCGCTTCCTGAACGGTTTTCGGGCTTCCTTCGAATTGGTCAATGACATGAAGCCGGCCCGTTTTTTCCGCCGGCTGTTTGTCATAAGAAAACCAGTAATACGCCTGCGGACGAAGGGCGGTTTCAAGTTTTCCCTGCATCGTCCGGCCGCCGATTTGGATAAGGGCGCTTTGATCGTCCAGCAAACGGAGAACCTTCCCTAACAGCAGCCTTTGAGCGCCGCTGTCTTTACCGCCGTCTTGCCGGTCCGGAGGGATTTCCGCCGTCAGCTGTCTGAAAGCCGCTTGGATTTCGCCGCTTATGTTCATGTCTTAAGCCTCTTTTCTAACAATAAGATTGAACGGGAGCGAACGTTTTTCGGTGAATAGTTGTCGGTCCGTATGCCTGAAGAGCTTCAAGATGTTCTTTCGTTCCGTAGCCTTTATTTTTTTCAAAGCCGTACATGGGGTAGGTTTTGGCGTACTCAGCCATGAGCCGGTCCCGCGTTACTTTTGCGATGCAGGCTCCGGCGGCAATTGACACGCTTTTGGCATCCCCTTTTATAACTGATGACTGCGGAATGTCAAGCGGAAGGGTCATGGCATCAACAAGCAGATAATCAGGTGTTTCCGTTAAAGCATTGACGGCTTTTACCATCGCCAGTCTCGCGGCCTCATAAATGTTGATCCGGTCAATGACGTCCGCATGGACAATGCCGACTCCTACAGCCGCCGCTTCTTCCGTGATCCGGCTGTAATACTCCTCGAGCTTCTTTTCCGACAATTTCTTCGAGTCCGTGAGACCGAGAATCTCGCATTCTGCCGGCAAAATGACGGCGCCGGCGACAACCGGTCCGGCAAGCGGCCCTCTTCCGGCTTCGTCAACACCCGCAATCAGGCGGAAGCCCTTTTTGGATGACAGTCTTTCGTATGCCGTCATGTTCAGCCATTGCTCTTTAAGAGCTTTTTCCTTCGCGTGCTTTTTCAGCCATTGCTCTAAAAGCGTCTGTACGCTTTTTCTCGGGTCTTTCTCACATTGGGCAAGGAAGGGGTCGCTTTCGTCCCTGACCTCTTGCAGGCGTTCTTTTACGCTTTTTACGGTTAATGAATTCACGTTCTCTTCTCCCTTACATTATGTATATCGGTGTTCTGCGGAAAAAATAAAGACCCGCATCGCTGCGCGTCTTTATTCTGATGGTGTTTCAAATGAAAGCCTGCCGAATTTTTCCGTCCGGATGTCCCGAATGATGACTTCCGTTGTTTTATCATAGTCAACCATTCCGCCGCCCATCAAACAGCCGCGTTTTTCACCGATCGCGTCGAAAAGAGCGGCGATATCCTCAGGGATTTCCTGAAGTCCGTAGCGCTCCTTCAAGCGGTCGGGATAATGCTCTTCCAGAAAGCGCAGCCCGAAGACGGCCACATCCTGCAGGTTGATAATCGTATCTTTAATCGCCCCGGTGATCGCCAGGCGCAAGCCGACAAGCTCATCTTCAAATTTAGGCCATAAAATTCCCGGTGTATCGAGCAGCTCTAATTCCTTGCCTACCTTTACCCACTGCTGTGAAGTGGTAATGCCGGGCCTGTCTCCCGTCTTGGCAATGTTTTTCTTGGCCAGCCGGTTAATGAGCGTAGATTTGCCGACATTCGGAATGCCGATGATTAATGCGCGGATTGCTCTTGGCCTAATGCCTTTTGCTTTCATTTTATCGAACTTATCTTTCAGCAGCTCTTTCGAGGACGGCACGATTTGATGCAGTCCCTGCCCGTTAACGGAGTTTATTGAAAGAGAGGGAATGCCCTGTTCCTGAAAGTGGTCCTTCCACTGGGCAGTCACAGCCGCATCCGCCTTATCGGCTTTATTTAAAAGCATAATGCGCGGCTTATTTTTTAAAATCTCCTCAATCATCGGATTTCTCGATGACATCGGGATTCTCGCATCTACCAATTCGTATACGATATCAATTAATTTCAGTTTTTCTGTTACTTCCCGTCTCGCTTTAGCCATATGGCCCGGGAACCATTGAATGGTCATGTGACTTCGACACCTGCCTTATTTACCGGAACCGGATGTTCCGATGATCTCTTATGTATTTTACGTTGCTTGTTCCGCTTTTACAAATTTCATATAAAAAAAGAGCCTGTTACGGGTAACAAGCTCTTTTCGTTCGTTATCATTATCGTCTGATTTCTTTAATACGAGCCGCTTTTCCGCGAAGTTCACGCAGGTAGTAAAGCTTAGCGCGACGTACTTTACCGTAACGTACAACTTCGATTTTCGCGATTTTTGGTGTGTGTACAGGGAATGTACGTTCAACGCCAACACCGTAAGAAATCTTACGAACTGTGAACGTTTCGCTGATTCCACCACCACGACGCTTGATCACAACACCTTCGAAGATCTGGATACGCTCACGGTTACCCTCAACAACTTTTACGTGTACACGTAAAGTGTCACCAGGACGGAACGCAGGAAGATCAGTGCGAAGCTGTTCTTTTGTGATATCTTGAATTAGTTTTTGCATCGTTTTCAACTCCTTCCAACAGATGCTCTTGGCCACAACTGCAAGGCACAGCGGAACATCGTTTTCAAGCTTCTGAAGGATAAGCCTCCTTAAGCCACAAGTAGTATCTTATCATATCTTCATCGCCTGCGCAATAGAATCTATTCGTTTTCCCACTCGGAAATCCATTTTCTTTGCTCATCAGTGAGAGGATAGTTTTCAAGAAGATCCGGACGTCTTAAAAAGGTTCTTCTGATTGATTCTTTATTGCGCCATTCTTGTATTTTGGCATGGTTGCCGGACAGAAGGGTCTCAGGCACTTTTAAGCCTCTATAATCTGCAGGCCTCGTATAGTGCGGATGCTCTAAAAGCCCCGTGCTGAAGGAATCCTCCACGTGGGATGCTTCTTTTCCGAGGACGCCCGGCAAAAGCCTGACAACGCTGTCGGCGATCATCATGGCAGGGAGCTCTCCCCCGGTCAGCACAAAATCCCCGATGGAGATTTCATCAGTGACAAGATGTTCCCGGATCCGTTCATCATACCCTTCATAATGTCCGCAAATAAACATGAGATGTTCCTCTTCCGCCAGCTCCTCGGCTTTCTTCTGCGTATAACGCTCACCTTGCGGGCAGACGAGAATAATGCGCGGCTTGGCGTCCGTACCGGCTGTCAGCTTTTCAACCGCATCAAATACGGGCTGCGGCTTTAACACCATCCCGGCTCCCCCGCCGTACGGGTAATCATCAACCGTTTGGTGTTTATTATCCGAAAAAGCCCGGAAATTGATGACGTCAAAACGGACAGCCTCTTTTTCCTGTGCTTTTTGCAGAATGGATGAGCCGAGCACCCCTTGAAACATTTCGGGAAACAGTGTTAAAAAGTCGATTTTCATTCGTCTATTAACCCTTCCATTACATGAATCTTAATTTTTTTCTCATTTATATTAATATCCTTTACCACAGAAGCAATATACGGAATGAGCGCATCTTTTTTGCCTTTTCTTTGAACCACCCATACGTCATTAGCCCCGGGCGTCAAAATTTCCTTCACTGTGCCGATCAGTTCTCCGTCTTCTGACACAACCTCGCAACCGATGATTTCATGAAAATAAAATTCATCTTCTTCAAGCTCTCCCAAGTCTTCTTCAGGGACTTTGATCACCATGTTTCTCAGGTGCTCGACTTCATTGAGACTCGGCATTTCTTTGAATTGCAGCAGGTGAAACTGCTTGTGAAGCCTGTGGGCGCTGACCGTTACTTTGATTGGCTCCGCAGCCCCTTCCGCAAACAAATAGAGCGTATTGCCGGGCTTGTACCGTTCTTCGGCAAAGTCCGTTTTAGAAATGACCCGCACTTCGCCTTTAATGCCGTGGGTATTTACAATTTTGCCTACATTAAACCATCTGTTTGTCATATTATCACCTCGGGCGGATTTCAATTACTACCCCGTCTTTTATGACGATGGTATTTGCCGCTGTTTTTTCATGCCAGTTATCACCGACGTTGATTGAAAGCAGCGCATCGATCTCCTTTTCCTTCACTTCGCTTCCAAGCGGGAGCGACTCTGTCTGGCTTATTTGGAAATCGATCATTTTGATTTTGTCTTGTCTTTTTTCAATGGCTTTTTTAAAAGATTCCGCTACATCGGGATTCTGCTGATCTTTTTCATGTTTTCTAAGCTGAAAATAGAGCTGGCTGCATTCTCGTTCAAGCGTTTGCTTTTTTTCTGCAAAAGAGGCCAAAAGCTTTTCCTTGCTTTGCTCGGTCAGAACCTGCATAACGGTTACCCTGTGAATAATCTGCATAGGACCAGACTCCCCACTCTTCCAACATATTTCTGTTCATTTGCCTTTTTTACGTGTAAAAAAAGGGGAGGTGCCGGCCCTCTCCCTTTTTCAGTCAAATATTTCAAATTGAACTTTCTTAGAAGACTGTGCGCCAGCTGCAAAAACGACGGTTCGAATCGCTCTTGCAGTCCGGCCTTGCTTTCCGATAATTTTACCGGTATCTGACTTATTGACAGATAAGCGCAGCGCAATCTTTTGATCAGTCTCTTCCTTTGTGACCGTTATGTCTTCCGGATGGTCGACAAGCGGAGCCACAATGCTGACAATCAAATCTTCCAAGTTCTGATCAGTCATTACTTGCCTTGTTTAGCGTTGTGGAATTTTTCCATAATTCCTTGGCTTGAGAACAAGTTGCGGACTGTATCAGAAGGTTTAGCTCCTGTTTGAAGCCATTTAAGAGCAAGCTCTTCGTTGATTTTCACTTCAGCCGGCTTTGCAACCGGGTTGTATGTGCCGACTGTTTCGATGAAACGGCCGTCACGCGGTGAACGAGAATCTGCTACAACAATACGATAGAAAGGAGATTTTTTTGCTCCCATACGTTTTAAACGAATTTTTACTGCCATTTTACTAGCACCTCCGAAAATATTTCAACAAGATAGTATATTAACAATGATAAAAGTGTTTGTAAAGTGTTTTTTCTTAACAACGGTTTTATCATGTATAACCGATTACATAAAAGGTAATTTAAAGCCTTTTTTCTTCCCTTTTGTCATGTTGGTCATCTGCTTCATCATTTTTTTCATTTCCTCAAACTGCTTTAAAAGACGGTTGACTTCCTGAACGGATGTTCCGCTTCCTTTGGCAATCCGCTTCCGCCGGCTGGCGTTAATGATATCCGGCTGTTCTTTTTCAAGAACAGTCATTGATTTAATGATCGCTTCCACATGATTCAGCTGTTTTTCATCGACTTGGATGTTTTTTAAGCCTTTCATTTTGCCTGCGCCGGGCATCATTTGCAGCAGTTCGTCAAGAGGCCCCATGTTTCGGACCTGGCCGAGCTGCTCCAGAAAATCATCCAATGTGAAGCTCATCGTTCTCATTTTCTGCTCAAGCTCTTTGGCTTTGTCTTCATCAACGGTCGCCTGAGCTTTTTCAATCAGCGTCAGCACGTCACCCATTCCGAGAATCCGGGATGCCATCCGTTCAGGATGGAACGCTTCAAGAGCATCGAGCTTTTCTCCCATTCCGGCGAATTTAATCGGCGTTTCGGTGACCGCGCGGATAGAAAGCGCCGCACCTCCGCGGGTATCCCCGTCAAGCTTTGTTAAAATGACACCCGTTAAACCGAGCTGGTCATTAAAGCTTTTGGCGACGTTTACCGCATCCTGACCGGTCATTGAGTCGACGACAAGGAAAATTTCCTCAGGATTTGCGACTTCCTTTACGCCGGAGAGCTCATCCATCAGTTCATGATCGATGTGCAGCCGTCCGGCGGTATCTAAAATCACATAATCATGATGCTCTTCCTTCGCTTTTTCAATCGCCTGTCTGGCAATTTCCACCGGGCTGACCTGATCGCCAAGCGAAAAGACCGGCATATCAAGCTGTTTCCCCAGGGTTTCCAGCTGTTTAATCGCGGCGGGGCGGTAAATATCCGCAGCCACGAGCAGCGGTTTGCGATTATGTTTTTTGCGCAGCAGGTTGGCAAGCTTCCCCGTGGTTGTCGTTTTACCGGCACCTTGGAGCCCGACCATCATAATAACGGTCGGCGGGCGTTTGGCGACGGCAATTTTGCTTTCTTCGCCGCCCATCAGCTCGGTAAGCTCTTCTTTTACGACTTTAATAACCTGCTGACCGGGTGTCAGACTCTGCATAACGTCCTGTCCGACAGCCCGTTCACTTACTTTTTTCACAAAATCCTTTACGACTTTAAAGTTAACGTCAGCCTCAAGAAGCGCAAGACGAACTTCACGCATCATCTCTTTTACGTCTTGTTCGCTGACTTTTCCTTTTCCGCGGATTTTTGAAATCGTCTTTTGCAGTCGGTCGGCTAATCCTTCAAATGCCATTGTTTGCCGCCTCCTAATCTAATTTCTCAAGCGCTTCAATCAGAGCCGTCATTTTTTCCTCTTCCTGCAACCCGGAAGCAAGCTCTTTCAGCTTTGTAAACATTTCTTTACGCTCCTGAAACTTTTTAAAAAGGAGCAGTTTTTCTTCATATTGTTCAAGCATCGCTTCAGTCCGTTTGATGTTATCGTAAACGGCTTGCCTTGAAACGTCATACTCTTCGGCTATTTCACCAAGGGAGAAATCGTCCAGATAATAAAGCGACATATAGCTCTTTTGTTTTGACGTCAGCAACGACTGATAGAAGTCAAATAAATAGTTCATTCTCGTCGTTTTTTCGAGCGACATTTGAGCTCTCCCCTTTGTTAAGTCAAATCCCTTTACAAAAACTTAGTTTACATGGTTTCAGAGCGTGTGTCAAGTTTTTATCTTGTCAAAGCATGATGCTCTTTTTACATCATAAGTTTTTTCAAAAAAATTCATATAGACCGTCGTTAAAATACTCGAATTCTTGTTTTGATACACGGTAGCGGCAATAGCCTTCGTAAAAAGCATTGAGGCATGCTTCATTTGTGACAAAATGACTGATCGCTAATGATTCATCATATCGCGGATCTCCCGCCGATATTCCCGCAGCATCGATAAACAGATAGACCTCTCCGTCTTTCACCAGCACATTATCAGTCGTGCAGTCACCGTGAATCATTGTCTGCTGAACAGGAACAGGCCTGTACCTGTCCAATTCCTTCAAAAGCTCTGCACTTCCTTCAGCCTGTCCTTTTTTGACATATTCCCCGGCTCGTTTGATTTGCAGATCGAGCCAGTCTGTTTCCGGCTGTAAACCAGAGACCATGTCGGTTTCATGCAGCCGTTGCAGAAACCGGCCGAAACTTTTGATCAGCTTTTTCTTTTCAGTATCCCCTTTTGCTTTTCTTAAAGCCGAAGTCAGGGTGATTCCATCCTCAAATGACATGATGATATGGCTGGCATGCTGTTCCTGTATCATCCCATAATAAACAGGAACAGGCAGACGACGAGTTTCCGTCAGTTTTTGTAAAACGAAGGCTTCTCTCATTAACCATTCCCGATACTTCTGTTGAAAAGAACTTTTCAGCAGAAATGCGTCTTGACCGGTCACTATTTTTCGAACGGTTGAAGTGCCTCCCTGTTCATCCAACAGCGACATATGGTTTATTGCGCCGATCTTACTTTCCAATTCAGCTTTCAGCCATTTGTCCAACAATTGCCCCCTCCATTCCGATCTATCAATGCGTATAAAAAAACGAGTATAAAACCGTCCATTTTATACTCGTTTATTATTCATTAATCCTCGGCTTTTTCAACTAAATCAGAAAAGAGACCGTATACGTAAGATTCTGCATCAAACCGCTGGAGGTCGTCAACCTTTTCTCCAAGGCCGACCAGTTTCACGGGGATGTGAAGCTCATTGCGGATTGCCAGGACGATACCGCCTTTTGCGGTGCCGTCAAGCTTCGTTAACGCGATACCCGTCACATTCGTCGCTTTGGAGAATTCTTTCGCCTGCGCCATCGCATTCTGGCCTGTCGTCGCGTCAAGCGCAAGGAGAACCTCATGCGGAGCCTCAGGCACTTCGCGTTCGATGACGCGTTTGACTTTTTCAAGCTCTTTCATTAAGTTTACTTTATTCTGAAGGCGGCCGGCCGTATCACAAATCAGCACATCCGCTCCTCTTGCTTTAGCCGCGTGTACGGCATCATAAATAACCGCCGCAGGGTCGCTTCCGGCAGCCTGCTTAATGACAGGCACGCCTGTACGCTCCCCCCACACTTCAAGCTGTTCAATCGCCCCGGCTCTGAAGGTGTCTCCGGCAGCGAGCACAACGGATTTGCCTTCATTCTTCAGCTTATGGGCAAGTTTTCCGATCGTTGTCGTTTTTCCGACGCCGTTTACCCCGACAAGCAGAATAACGTTCAGGCGCCCGTCCTGAATATTTAATTCAGAAATCTGTTCGTCGCCGCTGTTATAAATGTCGACAAGCTTTTCAGAAATGACGGACTGCACTTCCTGAGGATCCTGGATGTTTTTCAGCTTCACTTCTTTTTTGAGCTCATCAATCAGCTCCATGACGGTTGTAAAACCGACGTCAGCGCCAATCAGCACTTCCTCAAGCTCCTCGAAGAAATCCTCGTCGACTTTCCGGTAGCGGGAGACGAGTTCGTTCACTTTATTCGAGAAGGAATTTCTTGTTTTTTCAAGACCATCTTTAAATTTTTCAGAGACGGAGTCTGTCTGTTTCGTGATTTTCTCTTTTAATTTTTTAAAAAAGCTCATCTTTCAACCTCTTTCCTCGTTACTGAACGAATTCTTTTGTTTCTTCCAGTTTGACCGAAACCATTCGGGAAACGCCGGATTCCTGCATCGTAACACCGTAGAGGACATCCGCTTCTTCCATGGTGCCTTTTCTGTGGGTGATGACGATAAACTGGCTGTCGCTGCTGTATTTTTTTAAATATTGCGCAAACCTGAATACATTGGCTTCATCAAGCGCAGCTTCCACTTCATCAAGGACGCAGAACGGCACGGGCCTTACTTTCAGAATGGAGAATAAAAGGGCAATGGCAGTCAGCGCCCGTTCTCCCCCTGACAAAAGATTTAAGTTTTGCAGTTTTTTGCCCGGAGGCTGCGCGATAATGTCCACCCCGGAGTTAAGAAGATCATTCGGATCAGTCAGCTTCAGTTCAGCCCGCCCTCCTCCGAATAAAGAACGGAACACGTCGTTGAATTGAGAACGGATCTGGATAAACGTTTCATGGAATCGCTTCGTCATTTCAGAATCCATTTCTTCAATGACTTGAAACAGTGTGTTTTTCGCTTCCGTCAGGTCATTTTTCTGCTCTGTTAAAAACTGATACCGTTCGTTTACTCTTTCAAATTCATCGATGCTGCCGAGATTGACCGTTCCGAGCTCTTCAATTGAAAGCTTGATCAGTTTGACCCGTTTTCTCGCCTCTTCAGGCTCGAGTTCGAGCTGATATTGTTCTTTTGCCCCTTCAAAGGATAAGCTGTATTCCTCGCGTAAATACTGCAAGAGATTATCAAGCTCAACTTCCATCCGGCCGAGTTTTACCTCTTCATCTTTCAGAATTTCTGTTTTTTGCTTGTAGAGACGCTTCATCTCTTTCAGCTCAAGTTCGTTCGTATCAAGCGCCCGCTGGAGCTTCACACGCTGGTCGCGCCTGCTGGCGATCAATTCAATCGTTCTCGTTTTATCGTGAAGCTTGTGATGGGCTGCTTCTTCAAGCTGCTCCTCACCGCTTGTGCTGGACGTCATCTCTGAGGTCAGGAGGCTTAAATCTTCCCGTGTTTCTTTCAGAGCGAGCTGCGTTTCCTCAAGCTCTTTTTTCAGCCTTTTGAGATTGTCTTCTTCACTCGAGCACGCCTGTTCTTTTTTCGCAGCGGCCACTTTACATTCCGTCAGTTCATGAGAGAGCGTTTCTTTTGTTGAGGATAGGGTCTGCTTTTGTTTTGTCAGCCTTTCCATCTCTTCCTCAAGCTCTTTCAGCTGGCCGGATGCCTCACTCAGCTGTTCTTCCAGAGCTGATTTGCGCGTCTCTTTTTCCCGGCTGCTTTCCGTCAGTGATGCTTTCTCCTGATCGTAAAGCTCCAGATGGGTATTGATGTTCTTTTCAGCGACTTCGAGTTCATACAGCCTGCCTTTTACATCCTGCTGCTTTGTTCTGAAAGCTTCACCGTCTTCACGGAGACCGCTCAGCGTATGTTCAAGCTCTTGAATGGCCTGCTTCAGCGTTTTGACCTCTTTTTCGAGCAGAGCTGTTTTTTCTTCCATTTCGGCAAGCCGCGCAGTCACCGTCTCAAGCTCACGGCTTCTGCCGAGCAGAGAATTGTTTTTCTTTTTGACCGCGCCGCCTGTCATTGATCCGCCTGGATTGACGACATCGCCCTCAAGCGTCACGATGCGGTAGCGGTGCCCGAGAAGCTTGGCCAGTTCATTCGCGCCTTTTAAATCTTCAGTGATCAGCACGGTGCCGAGAAGGTTTTGAATGACATTCCGATACGCCGCATCATATGTGACAAGCCCGCTTGCTGTGCCGAGGAAAGACGGATGCTTCAGAGCCGTCTGTTCATCACGGGTTTGGAGCTGGCGCGGTTTCATAACCGTAAGCGGCAGGAACGTCGCGCGGCCGAAGGAATTCTGTTTTAAATATTGAATCGCTTTCCGCGCCGCCTGCTCATCGTCTGTGACAACGTGCTGCGCCGCTGCGCCGAGTGCAATCTCGATGGCCGTTTCATACTTTTGTTCGGTGGCAATCAGTTCGAGAACGGCGCCGCGGATGCCGCCAAGCTGCTCTTTCTGCTTCAGCACTTCTTTTACGCCTTGGTAAAACCCTGAAAAATCGCCTTGCATCGTTTCAAGCATATCTTTTTTGGATCTGGCCTGCTGGACGAATTGATACGCCTGATACAGCGCAGATTCTTTCTTTTCATATTGGCGTTTTTTCTGTTCATATGCTGTCTGGACTTCGCGAAAGCGGACGACCTGATTGTGAATATCCTCTTCAACGGCGGCCAATTCTTCTTCGCACGCCGCTTTGCGGACTGCAATATCGTTACGTTCTTCAAGATATTTTTCATTGTTTGCGGTCAGTCTCGCCTGCTGGACCGCAGATTGGGACATCTGGTCATCTAAAAGCTGCAGCTCGTTGCGAATCGACGCCTGGCTGTTTAACAATTCAAAGTAATCGCTTTTTAATTGTTCGATTTTGTCTTCTACATTTTCATTATGCAGACTGAGAGCCTGCTGCTTTTCTTTCACCTGGGCGTTTAACCGCTTCACTTCCGCACGCAGCTTATCATAGACGGCAGACTGTTTTTCAATGTCCGCTTTCAGTTCGGCTTCTTTGTTCGTGTAATGTGTAACGGATTCCTCAAGCTGTTCCCGGTTTTGCGCGGCGTTTTTTTTGCGCTCTTTCAGCACTTCTTTCCGGCCTTCCAGCTTTTCCAGCTCTTCACTTGTCACGAGCAGAACCTGCTGCAGTTCGTTGACGGATTCATCAAGCGCGTGGATTTTATCTCTCGTCTCTTCTATCACCGCTTCTTTTGCGGACAGAGCCGATGATTCCGCCAATTCTTCTTCTTTAGCAGCCTGCACCTTATCTTTTAAACCCGACCATCTGCCGTGCAGTTGTTCGATGTCAAAGGCGGTAAGGGCGATTTCGACATGCTCAAGCTCTTTCTTTTTTTCTAAGTAGTCTTTGGCGATTGAAGCCTGGATTTTCAGCGGTTCGACCTGATCTTCAAGCTCGTGGAGAATATCTTCCACCCTGTTTAAGTTATCCTGCGTCTCAAACAGTTTGTTTTCCGCTTTTTTCTTTCTTGTTTTATATTTCAGCACGCCGGCCGCTTCTTCAAAAATACTGCGGCGGTCTTCCGCTTTGCTGCTGAGAATCTCTTCGACTTTCCCCTGGCTGATAATAGAGAATGCTTCTTTCCCGAGCCCGGAGTCCATAAATAAGTCAATGATATCTTTCAGGCGGCACTGCTGATTGTTGATGAGAAATTCACTTTCTCCGGAACGGTACACCCGTCTCGTCACGCTGACTTCGTGGTAATCGATCGGGAGAAAATGATCTTCATTATCAAGCGTTAACGTGACTTCGGCAAGGTTCAGCCGCTTGCGCGAATCACTTCCCGCAAAAATAATATCTTCCATTTTTCCGCCCCGAAGCGAGCGGGCTGATTGTTCGCCGAGCACCCAGCGGATGGCTTCGGTAATGTTGCTCTTTCCGCTGCCGTTCGGACCGACAACGGCCGTGACGCCTTTTACAAAGTCAACGGATATCCGTTCTGCAAATGATTTAAATCCTATAACGTCTAAACGTTTGAGGAACATCCCAGATCCTCCTTATCGTATAAGTATCTCAATATTATCATAATCACCCGCTTATATCAGGCGCAGACATACTGAAATCCCCCTAGGGAAACAGGGGGATTTTATTGTTTCGTATGATGTTTTTGCATTTTTGCAAGAGCTTCCTGTGCCGCATGCTGCTCGGCTTCTTTTTTGGAACGTCCGTTCCCGATACCGAGCGCCTCACCTTTAAGAGAGACAAGCGCCTCGAATTCCCGGTTGTGGGCAGGCCCTTTTTCATTGAGAATTTTGTACTCAAGCGATCCTTTTCCGTCCCGCTGTACAAATTCTTGAAGCTGGCTTTTGAAATCCATCACATGAGAAAAAGCACCATCGTTTATTTTAGGGAACACGTACACTTTCAGGAATTGCTGAACCGGCTCAAGGCCCTGATCCAGATACAGTGCGCCGATAAACGCTTCAAACACATCCGCTAAAAGCGCAGGACGCTTTCTGCCGCCCGTCATTTCTTCTCCTTTTCCCAAGAGAACAAGATCGCCGAATGACAATTCATGGGCAAGTGAGACGAGTGACGGCTCGCATACGATAGCGGCTCTCAGCTTCGTCAAATCTCCTTCACTCATGGCCGGATATTTGGCAAATAAGAATTGGGAGATCGTCAGTTCCAAAACAGCGTCACCTAAAAATTCAAGCCTTTCATTGTCTTCATACGGCTTTTTCCGATGCTCATTCACATAAGATGAATGTGTAAATGCTTGATACAAAAGTTTCTCGTTTTGAAAATGAACCGAAATCCGTTCTTGGAACTCTTTAAATTGCTCTATTTTTTTATAGAACTTTTTTTTATCTTTAAAATGTGAGTGTTTTGACATAGTAACCTCCATAGGCACATCAGGTTCACCGCGCTCCCCGCCGTAAACGGAATCGGCAGCGCGTACAGCGTCAGACGCCGGTAACCGAACGATTAAAGGGCTAAAGCCCCGCTGTCAGGCGGGACTTTTAGCATCAGCTTATTGCTGGTTTTGTATGTAGTTCACAGCGTCGCCGACTGTTGCAATCTTTTCAGCATCTTCGTCAGAAATCTCCATATCAAACTCGTCTTCAAGTTCCATAACAAGCTCAACTACATCTAGGGAATCAGCACCTAAGTCTTCCTTGAAAGAAGCTTCAAGTTTGACGTCAGCTTCATCAACGCCAAGGCGGTCTACGATGATTTTCGTTACACGCTCTAATGTATCTGCCATAGCAATTCACCTCCCCTCAAGTATTATAGAGGATTCGTTTTTAAAAAACTAGAGAAACTAGGATGAAATTTTAAAAACAAATCTTTACATCACCATTCCGCCGTCAATATGAAGGGTTTGGCCCGTCATATAACGCGATCCTTCAGAAGCAAGGAACGTAACAACGCTGCTGATATCGGAAGGATCACCGAAACGCGCGAGCGGAATCTGCTTCAGCATTTCATCTTGGACTTCTTTAGAAAGCTTGTCCGTCATATCTGTAGAAATAAAGCCCGGAGCAATGGCATTAACCGTAATATTGCGGCTTGCAAGCTCTTTGGCTGATGACTTTGTTAAGCCGATTACACCGGCTTTTGCCGCCACATAGTTCGCCTGGCCGGGGTTTCCGCTGACGCCGACGATTGATGATACGTTGATAATCCGGCCGGAGCGCTGTTTCATCATCTGTCTTGTAACGGCTTTCGTGCAGTTGAATACACCTTTCAGGTTAATGTTAATGACATCATCCCATTCATTTTCTTTCATTCTCATCAGAAGATTGTCTTTTGTGATCCCCGCATTGTTCACGAGAATGTCGATTGAAGAAAATGCAGCGACAGCCTCTTTCATCATGTTTTGTACTTCTTCGGAATTTGATACATCGGCTTTTACCGCGATCGCGTTTCGGCCCAAAGATTTGATTTCATCTACGACTTCGTTCGCTTTCGCTTCATTCCCGGAGTAGTTGACTACTACGTTACAGCCGTTTTTCGCAAGATCAAGCGCGATCGCCCGCCCGATTCCGCGGGACGCTCCCGTTACCACTGCTGTTTTTTCATTAAGCATCCTGATTCTCCTCCTTCAGCGTTTGAATCGCCAGTTCGATGGTTTCATGGTCAGAAACCGCGATTGTTTTAAGGCGGCGGTTCACTTTTTTCACAAGGCCTGAAAGCACTTTTCCTGGCCCGATTTCAACAAACGTCGTGACGCCTTCGTCAATCAGTTTGTTAATGGTTTCTTCAAAGCGAACAGGTGAGTACAGCTGTTCGATCAATTTTTTCTTGATATCGTCTTTTTCTGTCATAACGTCAGCCGAAACGTTTGAAATCACGGGAACAGCCGCATTTTTCAACTCACAGGCGCTGAGCACCTCCTCGAGTTTTTGCGCTGCCGGCTTCATTAATTCAGAATGGAACGGTCCGCTTACTTCTAAAGGGATTGCCCGTTTCGCTCCGTTGTTTTTCGCTTCTTCTGAAGCCAGCTCCACGCCTTTTGCCGTTCCGGAAATTACGATCTGTCCGGGGCAGTTCAGGTTTGCAAGCTGTACGAGATGACCGTTTTCCGTCACTTGATCCGTTACCTTTTTCAAGGACTCCGCATCCATTCCGAGAATAGCTGCCATGGCGCCTTCTCCGGCCGGCACGGCTTCATTCATGAATTCTCCCCGTTTTCTTACCGTGTAAACGGCATCTTTAAATGTCATCGCTCCCGCCGCAACAAGCGCCGAATATTCTCCGAGGCTGTGGCCGGCGGTGAAATCAGGGGTGATGCCGGATTCTTTAAACTTTTCCAATACGGCGATGCTCGTTGTCAACAGCGCAGGCTGCGCATTGTATGTAAGGGTCAATTCTTCGGCGTCACCTTCAAAAATGAGCGAGCTCAGCTTTGTTTCAAGCGTTTCATCCGCTTCATCAAAAATACGTTTTGACGCTTCTTCGCGTTCGTACAGGTCTTTTCCCATACCGATATATTGTGATCCCTGTCCGGGAAATAAAAATGCAATCTTACTCATGATGCGGTAACCTCCAGACTACTCATCTGTTTTTTCTTCTTTTACTTCTTCTTCTATAAATGCGGCCACGTTTTGGCTGACCATTTCTCTCGCCTGGCGCAGCGCATGGTAAACAGCGCGTGCGTCAGAAGAGCCGTGCGCTTTAACGACGGGCGCTTTCAAACCGAAAAGACTCGCCCCGCCGTACTCAGAATAGTCCATTTTCAGTTTCATTTCCATCAGCTTCGGCTTCAGCACTCCCGCTGCGAGCTTAGAAACAAAACTTGAAGTCAGTGTATCTTTCAACATTTTGAAAATCGATAACGCTGAACCTTCCAATGTTTTCAACGTGACGTTGCCCGTAAAGCCGTCTGTGACGATGACGTCAGCAGCGCCTTCGAGCAAGTCTCTCGCCTCAACGTTTCCGACAAAATTTACGTTTGTTTCTTTTAATAATTCAAACGTCTTTTTTGTCAGGTCGTTTCCTTTCTTTTCTTCCGTGCCGACATTTAACAATCCGACGCGGGGCGAGCTGATTCCGAGAACCTGCCGGGCATATACAGATCCCATAATTCCGTACTGGACGAGATGCTCCGGTTTGGCATCGACATTGGCTCCCACGTCCAAAAGAAGGAAACCGTCGCCTGAAACGGTCGGAAGCGTCGGCGCAAGCGCAGGCCGGTCGATTCCTTTAATTCTGCCGACGATAAACAGTCCCGCTGTCATGAGTGCGCCTGTATTCCCCGCTGAGATGCAGGCGTCCGCTCTGTTTTCAGCCACTTCCTGCGCCATCAGCACCATAGAAGAGTTTTTCTTTCTGCGTACGGCGCGGACCGGTTCATCCGTCGGTTCAATCACTTCATCGGCGTGCAACACAGTGATGCGGTCTGATGTTGTTGGCAAGTGTGATTCTATCGTTGTCTTGTCACCGACCAGCGTAATATGAAGATCGTCAAATGCCTCAATACTCTTCATTACTCCGTCAATAACAGCTTTGGGTGCGTTGTCGCCTCCCATTGCATCTACAGCTATTCTCATGCATGCTCCACCTTTATGATTGTTTTGAACGGTACATGTCAAAGCTGCCGGAGAACACGACTTCTTCTCCCACATAGCTGTTGACTTCAACTACCGTTCTGCCTTTTTCTTTTTCGACTGCCGTCACTTTGGCTTTCGCAACGACGCGCTCGCCTTCTTTCACCTGTCTTGTAAAGCGGATATTTGCGCTTGCGGTCAGCGCCAGCTCATCATCAATGACGGCTACGGCGAGTGAGTTCGCCTGCGCAAACAAATGATGCCCCCGCGCAATTTGATTGCGGCTGAAGACATGTTCGCGTCTTACTTCTAATATGGAAATGGCCTGGCCGTCAAGCTCCAGATCAATAATTTCACCGATCACTTCGTCTAAAGACAGTGATTTCACTTCATCATCAAGCGTTTGTTCTGCCACGTTTTTAATTCTTTCCCTCAGCTCCGGTATTGAGAGCTCTAAGCGGTCTAAACGGATCGTCTGAATGCTGACGCCGAATTTCCCCGCTAATTCTTCATCTGTGATGAAGGGTGTCGATTTGATCGTCTGCTGCAATAATTTTTGGCGTTCTTTCTTGCTTCTTCTCATCTGTAAACACCATCCGGACAATTAAGACTAGGTACTAATAGTAGTATATAATCTCATAGATTGGAATGCAATGATTGTTTTTTGAAAGCCGCCGAATTTTACAGAATCAGCTTAATTTCTCCCCTTCTAGGACGCCGCTTGAAAGTAATTGGCCGCGCAGCATACGGTATTCGTCATCTTTCCAAAAAGCCTCTGAAGACACCAGATTGGCCGCATCCTGGCGGGCCGTTTCCAAAGCTCTGTAGTCATGAACCATATCCGCCACCTTGAACTCGGGCATACCGCTCTGTTTTTTCCCGAAGAAATCACCGGGGCCGCGCAGTTCAAGGTCCTTTTCAGACAGTTCAAAGCCGTCGTTTGTCTCCGACATGATTCTCATCCGTTCCTTCCCGGTTTCGGATTTCGGATCGGCCATCAAGATGCAGAAAGATTGGTGGTCTCCCCGCCCGACCCGGCCGCGGAGCTGATGGAGCTGAGATAATCCGAAACGGTCGGCGTCATAGATGACCATAATCGTCGCATTGGGCACGTTCACCCCGACTTCTACGACGGTTGTTGACACAAGTACCTGACATTGATTGGCGCTGAATTCTCTCATCACCTGATCTTTTTCATCAGAATGGAGCTTCCCGTGCATCAGGCCGACATTCCATTTACCGCGGTAAACGTCAGACAGCATGTTATATACGTCAATCGCATTCTGCACATCCAGTTTATCCGACTCTTCAATGAGCGGGCAGATAATATAGGCTTGCCTTCCCTGTTTCAGCTCTTTTTCTATAAAAGCCAAAATCCGCTCCAGCATGTCGTGTTTCACCCAATACGTTTCGATTTGTTTTCGCCCCGCGGGCATTTCATCTATCACGGAAACATCCATTTCTCCGAAGACGGTAATGGCCAACGTTCTCGGAATCGGAGTGGCTGTCATAAACAGCACATCCGGATCCTGACCTTTATTCTTGAGTTTTTTGCGCTGTTCGACTCCGAACCTGTGCTGCTCGTCCGTAATGACAAGGCTCAGCGCTTTAAATTCCACTTCGTCCTGGATTAAAGCATGGGTCCCTACTAAAATATCAATCTCTCCGAGAGCAAGCCGCTCCAAAAGCTCCCTGCGCCGCTTTCCTTTTACAGAACTCGTCAAAAGCGCGATATTTACATCTTCATTTGCAAACAACGATACGAGAGAATCTGCATGCTGTTCGGCCAGAATTTCAGTCGGCACCATTAATGCCCCCTGATACCCCGACAGAATCGCAGCGTACAAAGCGATGGCGGCGACGGCCGTTTTCCCTGAACCGACATCACCTTGCAGCAGACGGTTCATTCGGTAAGGGGATGTCATATCAGCGGTAATTTCCCGAAGCACGCGCGTCTGTGCGGTTGTGAGCGAAAACGGCAGGCTGTCTGTGAAAGCAGCGAGCTTTTCAGCAGGAAACACATGGCTGATGCCTTTTGACTGTTCCCTTTCCGCTTTACGGAACGCCTGCATTTTCAGCTGAAATAATAAGAATTCCTCGTAAACAAACCGGCGCCTGGCCTGCTGTAACGATTCCCTCGTTTCAGGCTGATGCATCGTCTGCAGGGCATGTTTGTAATCAGGCAGCTTGTAGCGGATTCTCAATTTTTCAGGAAGCGGATCGGCCGCACTGTCCAAATGATGCTGCAGCGCTTCCTTAATAAACCGTCTCATCATTTTTACGGTGACGTTTTCTTTAACGGAATAAACAGGCTCAATGCTTTTATCTTCTTGATGAGGACCGTTTTTTAATTCCTGCACGGAAACGGTCTGTCTGTGTTTATCCCATTTCCCGGATATCGTGACGACTGAACCTAACGTCAGTTTCTTTTTTAAGTAGGGACGGTTAAAGCAGACCGCGGTAATTAAATAATTGCCGACAAGCACCCTGAATGTCAGCCTGTTTCGTTTTTTGCCGTAATAGGTAAGAGAAGGTTCTGAATGAACCTTCCCTTCTACCGTCACTCTTTCTTCATGTTTTACTTCTTCTAAATCCCTCAGCTCATAGTCGTCATAACGGTAAGGGAAATAATTCAGAAGATCAGAAATGTCATAGATACCTAGTTCGTGCAATGTTTTTTCTGTTTCCGGCCCAATGCCCTTAATTTCCGCTATACTAGTTTGCTGATGGTGTGTCACTTGATTTCAGCGCTCCTCCGAAAATTTTTTTCTCTAATTCTCTTCCCGTCGGTGTCGCGGCTAAACCGCCTTGTCCCGTTTCACGCAGTGCTGTCGGCATTGTCTGGCCGATTTTGTACATCGCGTCAATCACCTCATCGCAAGGAATGCGGCTTGTAATCCCGGCCAGCGCCATATCCGCCGCGATCATTGCGTTGGATGCTCCCATTGCGTTTCGTTTGACACACGGCACTTCTACCAATCCGGCGACCGGGTCACATACGAGACCGAGCATATTTTTCAGTGTAATCGCCATTGCTTCCGCTGATTGCTGAGGCGTTCCGCCCGCCATTTCCACAATCGCAGCCGCTGCCATGCCTGATGCTGACCCGACTTCCGCCTGACAGCCTCCTGCCGCTCCTGAAATACTCGCATTGTTTGCTACGACAAAACCGAACGCGCCGGCTGTAAACAGAAAACGGATCATTTGTTCTGTCGTAGGGTTCAGCTTATGCTTTACGGCGAATAACGTTCCCGGCACAACCCCGGCAGAGCCGGCGGTCGGTGTAGCGCAGATCGTTCCCATCGCCGCATTGACTTCATTTGTCGCCACAGCTTTAGAAACGGCGTCTAAAATCAGATTGCCCGACAGGCTTCTTCCCGATTGGATGTATGCCTGAAGTTTCACGGCATCTCCGCCTGTTAAACCGGTCTGGCTCGTGACGCCCTTCAGCCCTTTTTCAACAGCTGCTTCCATGACGGAGAGATTGCGCTCCATTCCTTGAAAGATTTCTTCCCGCGTTTTTTGCGTCACTTCCATCTCTTGCGTGATCATCACTTCCGAAATCGGAATTTGTTTTTCTTGAGTGATTTCTATTAATTCTTTTACATTACGAAACATGTCATTTTCCTCCTGACTTTTTAGTCAGCTATCTTAGTAACCTGTATAATATTAGGAAGTGTTGAAAGCTCGTCAAGCACTTCTTCTTCAATATTCTGATCGACCTCAATCGTCATCAGCGCAAGCTGGCCGACGTCCTTACGCGCCACTTCCATATGTCCGACGTTGATGGAGAATTTCGCCAGCACATTGGCAACGCCTGCAATCGTGCCGAATTTATCATTGTGAACGACTAAAATAGCCGGATGGTTTCCGGAAAGACGCAGCTCAAAGCCGTTGAGCTCCGTGATTTCTATTTTTCCGCCGCCGATGGAAATACCGGTAAGGGCAAGCTCTCCCTCATCATCAGAAATGACGAGACGCGCCGTATTCGGATGAACGGGCACGGCATCCTCTGTACGGAACTCTACATATATGCCCTTCTCTTCCGCAATTTGAATCGCTGTTTTAATCCGTTCATCAAATGTATCAAAATCAAGCAGGCCGCCGATAATCGCGACATCAGTGCCGTGACCCTTATACGTCTCCGCAAATGATCCGTAAAAAGACACAATGATCCGGCGGGGCTCCCGCCTGAATAGGCTTCTGGCCACTCTGCCGATCCGGGCGGCGCCTGCGGTATGTGAACTGGACGGACCGATCATTACCGGGCCGATAATATCAAAAACGCTTCTATACTTCATGCTGGTTTGTTCCTCCTTAACATCACTTCATTCAGCGCTTTTCTTTAGACTAATTGAACATTTCTCAATTGGCAAGCAGGCACACTGCCGCACTGCCGCAGGTAAATAAAGACATAAGAATAGAAGGGCCTGATAAGCCCTTCTATTCTGCCGCAAATATATATGGATACAGAGGCTGTCTGCCGTTATGGATTTCAACCTCGATATCTTCACAGACGCTAGCAATATACTCAGCGAGTTTCTCAGCTTCTTCTTCCGGAGCGTCCTCTCCGTACAAGATGGTGACAATTTCATCTTCTTCCCCGATCATTTCATCCAGCAGCAATTTTGCCGCACTCATCCGATCTTCGGCGCTGCCGATAATTGAACTGTTTAAAATGCCGATAAAATCACCTTTTTTAATATCTTTGCCGTCAATATGGGTGTCTCTGACTGAATATGTCACCTGTCCGCTTTTCACATTCCGGATGGCCTCAAGCATATTGGCTTCATTTACGTCAGCCGGCTGGTCAGGGTTAAACGCAAGCAGGGCGGTCATGCCTTGAGGGACCGTTTTTGCCGGAATGACAATGACATTTTCTTCAGCCACGCTCGCCGCCTGATTGGCAGCCATCACAATATTGGAATTGTTCGGAAGAATGAAAACCGTCTCCGCATTGACAGACTGAACGGCTTCAACAATATCTTCCGTGCTCGGATTCATTGTCTGGCCGCCTTCGATTACGTGTGAAGCGCCGATGCTCGTAAACAATTCAGAAATGCCCTCTCCCATTGCCACAGTCACGATGCCAAAAGGCTTGCGGGCTTCTTTCATAACGCCGGCCGGCTTTTTTTCATCATGTTCTTGGCTGATGATTGAAGTATGCTGTTCCCTCATGTTTTCAATTTTAATTTTAATCAAATCGCCGTAACGCTGTGCGAGATTGAGTACGTTCCCTGGTTCTTCGGCATGAATATGGACTTTCGCCAGCGTATCATCAGCCACGACCAGCAATGAATCGCCGAAACGGCTCAGTTCGTTTCTGAACGTCTCTTCCTTGAACGTCCGTTTATCTTGATCCAGCCTCACCATCACTTCCGTACAAAATCCGAATTCAATGTCTTCTGTACTCAGCATGCTTTGCGCGCTTTTATGATGCTCGGCATTCACCATATCATCGAGTGCCGGAAGAACCGCTTTTTTCGGTACGGCCTCTCCTTTTAAAGCAGCCAAAAAGCCTTCATATACACAAAGCAGACCTTTTCCGCCGCTGTCAACGACACCGACGTCCTTTAAAACAGGAAGCAGATCCGGCGTGCGGTTCAGCGACGCTTCCGCTTCTTCAATAACGGCCTCCATGACCGAAATAATATCGGTTTCTTCTTTGGCCGAGGCGACCGCTTTTTTAGCCGCATCCTTAGCCACGGTTAAAATCGTTCCTTCAACCGGTTTCATGACCGCCTTATATGCCATATCCACTCCCGCTTGGAGTGCTGCGGCAAATTCTTGGGCGTCTATTTGGTTTTTGTTTTCAATGCTCTTTGTGAAACCTCTGAACAATTGGGACAAGATCACCCCTGAGTTTCCTCTCGCTCCCATAAGCAGGCCTTTTGACAGGGCGATGCCGACTTTGCCGATGTCGGGTGAGTCAATGTGCTCTACCTCTCTTGCACCGGATGACATCGATAAATTCATATTTGTTCCGGTATCGCCGTCAGGCACGGGAAACACGTTCAGCGCATCCACCGCGGATGCGTTTTGAGACAATGTCTCAGCCCCCGCCAGAATCATTGCCGCAAAAGCTCTCCCATCTAAGTTTCGTCTAGACAATACTCATCCTCCTCACTACGGGTTCGTTACTCGTACGCCTTGGACATAAATATTTACAGAATCAACTGCAAGTCCGATTGTTTGATTTACTGTGTATTTTACCTTCGTCTGAACATTGTGGGCTACTTCGGATATTTTAGTGCCGTAGCTGACAATAATGTACATGTCGATATGTATTTGTTCGGCTTCCTGACGGACATGTACGCCTTTTGCGAAGTTCTCTCTCCGGAGGATTTCAGACAAACCGTCTTTAATCTGGTTTTTTGAGGCCATCCCCACTATTCCGTAACAGTCAATGGCAGCGCCTCCGGCAACCATTGCGATGACTTCGTTGGATATATCAATCTGTCCGTATTTTGTCTTCATTTCAATGGACACACAGGTTCCTCCTTCAGGTGCATAGAGTTATCATTATTCTACTATATGTATCCCATTATGAAAAGAAAAGATACAGACAGCGGCCTTCAGCGCGGAAATGTGATTGGTTTTACATGTCAAGTGATTTTTCTTGAAAGTAAGGGAAACAATAGTTGCAAACGGTTTTTAGCTGTGGTAAATTATTTAAAGTATTGTATAACGAAAGCATCTGAGAAACTATGTTTGAAAAGATGTTTCGCGCAGTTAGGAGGGAAACAAATGGCACGTAAATGTTTTATTACAGGTAAAAAAACAAAAGCCGGAAACAACCGTTCTCACGCAATGAACGCTTCTAAGCGTACTTGGGGCGCCAACCTTCAAAAGGTCCGCATCCTCGTTGACGGCAAACCTAAAAAAGTGTATGTATCTGCCCGGGCTTTAAAATCCGGTAAAGTTGAGCGTGTATAAGCAAAAATGAACGCCTGCCCTTTTATGCGGCAGGCGTTTTTTATGCGTTCAAAGAGGGCAATTTCAGCTTCTTGGGCTTACTCTTTTCTAAATGAGCCCAGCATCGCCCGGACAATTCCTCCTAAAAACTTCGGCAATTTAATGGTATAAAATTTCATTTTGTCCCCTCCTATAAGTCCCGTATCCGCTGCGTTCATCACTTTAGGATTCATGGTTTTTTCCGCATATGGCAGAAGCCGCTTTTTAATCCGCGCTCCTTACCATTATTAATATGCCTTTTGCAAACGAAAAAGTACCTCGTGAATGAATGAGTTCGTTACTAATACATAGTGTGGAACCCAGAGGAATATGACAATTATCAAGGGGATATTTAAAACCGTCGAGTGTCAGGCCGTCTGCCGCTTCCGTAAATGGAATGAAAGAAATATAGCGTCTGCGCGCTTTTTCTTCAATTGTATAACGGCCGGGCCCGAACATCTGAATGTCATTCTGCCGGTCGATCAGCTCGACATCGGTATTCTTATGTAAGGCTTTATACAGCAGCTGGATGTTCCCTAAAAAGTGATCGGCTCTTCCGCCCGTCACACCGAACATCCGAATGGTTTCCGGTTCTTTTTGTAAAGCCCAGTCAAGGGCGAGTTCAAGATCGGTATAATCTTTTTCCGCCTGATACACATGGAGGGCCGGCGCCGCTTTTTGAATCTGCATGAGCTCCTCTTCCGTAATGCTGTCAAAATCACCGAAAGCTTCCTGCGGAATGATTCCGGCTTCCAAAAGAGAAACCGTCCCTTTATCGACTCCGACCCACGTCGTATCTCCGTCTGTGTATTCGGATAGATCGGGAATAAGTTCCCGCGGGCCGCCCGCAACGATATTGATTGTCTTCATATGTTTTCCTCTCTCTTAGACGCGAAAAGAGCCGGCGGCTTTCACCGGGCTCTTTTTCAGCATGTTTATTACGCGTTTCGGATGTCAGCGATGGCTTTTTTCCGATCCGGCTGATTATATACGGCAGACCCGGCAACAAGCAGATTGGCGCCCGCTTCAGCGCATAAAGGGGCTGTTTCTTTATTAACGCCTCCGTCCACCTCGATTAAAAGCTCAGACAGGCCTTTCTCCTCAGCCAGCTGTTTGACCTGACGGATTTTCGGCAGAACCGAATGAATGAAGCGCTGGCCGCCAAAACCGGGGTTAACCGTCATTAACAGCACAAGGTCAAGTTCCTCGATCACATGTTCAATCATTTGGACGGGCGTATGCGGATTGAGCACAACTCCCGCTTTTACCCCCTGCTCTTTTATCAATTGAATGGTCCGGTGAAGATGCGGACACGCTTCAGCATGAACGGAAAGGATGTCCGCGCCGGCTTTTGCGAATGCCGGTATGTAGCGGTCCGGGTTTTCAATCATAAGATGGACATCCAGCGGCAGATCAGTCACCGGACGGACGGCTTCAACGATAAGCGGCCCGATTGTAATGTTAGGGACGAAATGGCCATCCATGACATCAATATGGATATAGTCCGCCCCTCCTTTTTCCACGTCTTTAATTTCCTCGCCCAGTGAAGCAAAATCGGCGGAAAGAATTGATGGCGCAACCTTAATCATATTAATACCTCGGCTTTCTCTCTTTTATTTCCTGCATAAATTCTTTGTAATGCTCATAGCGGTACGGCTGAATCTCTCCTTCTTCCACCGCTTGCTTTACCGCGCATTTCGGCTCCTTAAGATGCAGACAGCCTCTGAATTTGCAAGAGGCGCTTATTTCTCTGATCTCAGGGAACGTGCTGCCCAGCTCATCTTCCTCAATGCCGGTAAATTCAAGCGAACTGAACCCCGGAGTATCCGCCACCAGACCGCCTGATGTATGAATGAGCTCCACATGGCGCGTCGTATGTTTTCCGCGTCCCAAATGCGCGGAAATCTCGTTTGTTTTCAGCTCAAGCTCCGGGCTGATCGCATTTAAAAGCGAAGATTTTCCGACTCCCGACTGACCGGCAAACACCGTCGTTTTGTTCTCGAAGTGTTTCACAATGCCTGTTAAACCGCTGTTTTCTTTTGATGACGTCACATATACGTCATAACCGATCCCCTGATAGTCTTTCACGTAAGAAAGTATCGCCTCTTTCGATTCCCCGTCTGCAGCTAAGTCTATTTTGGTTATGCAGATGATCGGGTGAATGCCGTTGGCTTCCACAAGGACGAGAAAACGGTCCAATAAAGACGTGCTGAACGCCGGCTGAACGGCAGAAAAGACGAGAACGGCCTGATCGACATTTGAAATCGGCGGCCTGATCAGCTCGTTTGTTCGTTCTTTGATTTCCAGCAAGTAGCCTTCTTTATCATTTTCAGCCTGATAAACGGCATAATCGCCGACCAGAGGCGTTATTTTATTTTTTCTGAAAATGCCCCGGCCCCTGCATTGAATGATCTTGTCCTGTGATTCATCCAAGACATAATAGAATCCGCTTAACGCTTTTATAATTTTGCCCTCAGGCATAGGGTCCCTCCTTGTCAGTCATTATCTTTCGGGTATTCAATCGTTTTGTAGCTGACGACTTTATGATCGACCATCACTTGGTAATACCCCTTCTGTCCCTGATCAATCTTCAGTTCAATTGTTTTTTCAGTCGGCTCTTTTATTTTAAATGAGTCATACGTATCAGAGATGCTGTGGTCCTTATCATCGATGGCGATTTGCACTTCAAGCTCGTCCCCTTCATGTTCGGGTTCGTAAGGAATGCTGATTTTTTCTTTTACCGTTTTCGCCGGTTTTTCTTCAGGTCCGAGCGAGAACGTCACTTCAACATTACTTCCCGGCTTAACCGCAGTGCCGGCTGCCGGCTCTTGCTTCATGACTTGTCCTTTTGGCACGTCATCTGAATGGGCTTGTTTTTCAACAAGCTGCAGGCCGTTATCTTCAAGATACCCTGAAGCCGCTTCTTTGCTGTAAGTCTTTAAGTCCCTCAGCGTAACGTCCGCCGGGCCGAGGCTGACCGTTAGATTGACTTCATCGTCGCTTCCGACCATGTCGGTGCCGGCTGACGGGTCCTGATCAATTACGGTGCCGGCCTCGCTGTCATCGTTCTCTTCTTTGACATTGACATGTTTGAAGCCTTTGTCCTTCAGCGCTTTTTTTGCGTCGCCGATCTGCCGCCCTTTCACGTCGATCAGCTGGGTTTTCGGTTTTCCGATGCTTTTGTACAGTTTTACAGAAGAGCCTTCTTTAACGGTAGACCCCGCTTTTGGGTCCGTTTTGACCATTAATTCCTCTTCTATTTTGTCATCTTCAATGTCCGTTATATCAGGATCCGCCCGGAGCCCGTTCTTTTCAAGCAGTGCTTCCGCTTTTTCGTACTTCATGCCCCGTACGTCGGGGACGCTTACATCTTTAGGCATAAACAAAGACGGGAACACGGTGACCGCAAGAACAGCCGCCATAATGAAAATGAAACAGACGGACAGCAAAACCCACGGCCATTTCCGTTTTTTCTTTTTGGCGGGCTGCTGTTCCTTATCGTCCGTCTCCCCCGGCGTTTCCGCCTGAGGTGCGGCTTTTGCGCCGTCAGTAATAACGGGAATGGCTTTTGTCATTTCCTCATCATCCTGAACGGAAAATTTTTGTTCATTCAGCCTGCCGGCGTCAAAAGCCGTTCTGATGTCCGCTTCCATGTCCTCGGCGCTTTCATAGCGGTGAAACGGGTCTTTGGCGGTTGCCTTTAAAATAATGTTTTCGACGCTCTGCGGAATGGAAGGGTTCCACTTTCTGGCGGAAGGCGTTTCTGTTTGCAGATGCTTTAGCGCTATGCTGACGGCTGATTCTCCGTCAAAAGGAATTTTACCTGTTAAAAGCTCAAACAGCACGATGCCGAGCGCGTAAATATCTGATTTTTTCGTTGCCAGACCGCCTCTCGCCTGCTCCGGAGACAAATAATGAACCGAGCCCAGCACAGAATTCGTATGTGTGATTGTCGTAGACGTAAGTGCTGTGGCGATGCCGAAATCCGTCACCTTGATATGCCCTAAATGATCTATCAATATATTGTGCGGTTTAATATCCCGGTGCACGATATGGTTTTGATGGGCATGGGCGATGGCCGAGACGATCTGCTCCATAACGGACAGCGCTTCTTTCGGATGAAGCGGTCCGTGTGCGGTTATGTATTCCTTTAATGTCATGCCTTCCACATATTCCATGACAATGTAATAAATATCGCCTTCCTCCCCGATATCGTAAATACTGACGATATTCGGATGATCGAGGCTTGATGCCGACTGTGCTTCTCTTCTGAAACGCCTGATAAAATCAATGTCATTCACAAAGTCAAACCGCAGAATTTTAATTGCGACTTCACGTTCGAGAATGATGTCCTCAGCTAAAAAAACGTTTGCCATTCCGCCGCCGCCAATGGGCCGGAGGATATGATAACGCCCGCTGATCCGCTTGCCGGTTAGCACTTGTCTTCACCCTCTTTTGCATCTGCGGAAAACTCAATCAACACAGCCGTGATGTTATCTTCGCCGCCGTTTTGATTCGCTTTGCTGATGAGAAGGTCTACTTTTTCCTGAGGATCAGATTCGGCTTGAAGCATTTGTTTGATCTCGTGATCTTCTATTTTATTTGACAATCCGTCAGAGCATAAAAGCAGCTGATCGCCGTCAGACAGTTCAAAAGAACGGGCGTCGGGACTGATGGTTTCATCTGTCCCCAGCGCTCTCGTCAATACATTTTTCCGCGGATGGTGCTCGGCGTCCTCTTTCGAAATTTCCCCCGTCTTGACCAGCTCATTCACAAGCGAATGGTCTTCAGTCAGCTGAGTGAATTCCCCATCTTGAAGCAGGTAGCACCGGCTGTCTCCGATATGAGCCACAGTGACAAACTTCCCCGTGAATAAGGCGCAAACAACGGTGGTGCCCATTCCCCGGCATTCTTCATTCGCTTTAGCGTGGTCATGTACTTTGACATTCGCCTCATGAATCCGGTCTTTCAGCCAATCCTCGCAAGCAGACGGCAGAGAAGGAACCGTTTCGGTCCGGTTCCACTGCTCTTCCATCGCCGCAACCGCCATCCTGCTCGCTACATCTCCGGCAAGATGACCGCCCATGCCGTCGGCGACAACCGCAAGCACCGCGTCTTCTTTTGTGAAAATGCCCGCCGCATCTTCATTATGCCGGCGGACTTTACCTGTATCTGTTTTCAAGGCTGTAATCAACCTCTTCACCTCGTCTCGTCTTGACGCTCCTTCGCGCGAAGCTGACCGCAGGCCGCGTCAATGTCATGGCCTTGCTCTCTTCTGATCGTGACATTTACACCGCGGGATTTTAACGTTTTTTCGAATGCGAAAATCTGATCTCTCGGTGTGCGGACGTAATCCCGTTCAGGCACATAGTTTACCGGAATTAAATTGACATGGCATTTCACGTCTTTTAACAGTTCTGCAAGCTCTTCTGCATGTTCGACCTGATCATTTACGCCGCCGAACAGCCCGTATTCAAAGCTGATCCGTCTGCCTGTTTTCTCGATGTAATATTTGACGGCCTCCATAAGGTCAGGAAGCTTATAGGCTTTGTTAATCGGCATCAGACGGCTTCTGATTTCCGTATTCGGAGCATGCAGAGAAATCGCGAAATTGATCTGCATTTTTTGATCGGCGAAATCGTAAATCTTCGGAATGATTCCGCTGGTGGAAACTGTGATATGACGCGCTCCGATGTTCAGCCCTTTATCGTGGTTAATGATTTTCAAGAAAGCGAGCATTTCGTTAAAGTTATCAAAAGGTTCACCGATTCCCATGATCACGACTGAGCTGACGCGTTCATCCGTTTCATCAAGCGCCTTTTGCACTTTCACGACTTGAGCGACGATTTCTCCCGCTTCAAGATTCCGTTTCAGACCGCCGAGCGTTGACGCGCAAAATGTGCAGCCGATCCGGCAGCCGACCTGTGTCGTTACACATACAGAATTACCATACTCGTGTCTCATTAAAACCGTTTCGATCGTATAACCGTCATGAAGCTCAAATAAAAATTTCATCGTGCCGTCTTGAGATGTCTGTTTTACAGCCGTTTTCAGCGTTGTCAGCACAAAATGGCTCTCGAGTTTTTCACGCAGGCTTTTTGAGAGGTTTGTCATTTCATCAAATGAAGAAACCCGCTTTTCATAGAGCCATTCAAAAATCTGTGCCGCGCGGAACGGCTTTTCGCCATTCTCAGTCAGCCATTGTTTGATTTCATCTAATTCAAAAGAGTAAATGGACGGCTGCTCAGTCCGCAGCTCTTTCCGTACGCTTGTCTTTTTTAATTGTGTCATTTTTTATCCCTTCTTTCTCATGCTGCTAATAAAGAAACCGTCTGTTCCGAAATAATGCGGAAGAATTTGAAGGCTTCCATCCTGAACAAAGGGTCTCGCCTTTTCAGGCAGCCGCTTTTCAAGAGACAAATCGGGTTCAAACTCAGGGTGTTCTTGTATAAACGCATGCATAACTTCTTCATTTTCTGTCCGGTCCATTGTACACGTACTGTATACGAGTGTGCCACCTTTTTTTACTAATGGGGCGATTTCCCTTAAAATGCCGAGCTGGATTTCTGACAGCCGTCTGCTGTCCTCCGGCGTCTTCGTATATTTCATATCGGGTTTTCTTCTGATGACGCCGAAACCTGAGCAAGGGGCATCAACGAGAATACGGTCAAACCGTTCTGCGCCAAAGGCCTCTCCCGCTTTTCGCGCATCCATCGTTTGTGCGTCGATGATCGTAAGTCCGAGCCGTTCTGCGCCCTCTTTAATCAGCTTCACTTTATGGCGGTGAAGATCAAGCGATGTGAGGCTCCCCTCGTTCTCCATCAGTTCCGCAATGTGAGCCGACTTTCCGCCCGGTGCGGCGCATGCGTCTAAAACGGTTTCGCCCGGCTTCGGGTCCAGCGCCCGCGCGACAAGCATTGAGCTTTCATCCTGTATGGATACCCGGCCGTTTTGGAAAAATGCCGTGTTCGCGATGCTTCCTTTTAAAAGCTTAATCGCATCAGGAGAAAGGTCTCCGGCTTCTGCTTCCAGACCGGCATTCTCCATCTCATTCAGCACCGTTTCCCTGTCGCTCTTTATGTGATTGACACGGAGCGTCTGCTTCGGCGGAATGAGATGAATCCGGCAGATCTTTTCAGCCGCCTCAAAGCCGTACGCCTCGACCCACTCTTTTACGAGCCATTCGGGATGGCTTGTCTCTGTGGAAAGACGGAGAACCGGGTCTTCAATTTCAGCGAATGACGGCGCCCCCTCACGCTGCAGGGAGCGGAGGATGCCGTTGACAAAGGACGCAATGCCCTTATGCCCGCGTTTTTTGGCGATTTCAACCGCTTCATGGATGGCGGCGCGATCCGGAATTTTTTCTAAATACTCCATTTGATACGCGGACAGACGAAGCAGCTGAATCACCCACGGCTTCACCTTATTCGGCTTGCGGATAAAAGGCTTCAGCATATAGTCTAAGGCGATTTTATTTTGCAGCGTTCCGTAGACAAGCTCTGTCAGCAGTCCTCTGTCCTGATCGCTGAGCGTATTCGTTTTGATAACCGATGTAAGAAGCAGGTTGCTGTATGCCTGATTTTGCTCAAGCTTCTCAAGCGCTTCGAGGGCGAGCTCCCGGACATTAATTTTTTTCATTTGCTTCTCCTAACACGTCACCGGGCTGCACATTTTTGCCCCTTACAAAATCTTCGCCCTTCATCCGTTTTTTTCCCGCCGGCTGCAGCTCTGTGATTAAAAGGGCGGTGCTGTTTCCTGATGCGACGACAATGCCGTTTTGCTCCGTGCGGATGACTGTTCCGGGCGCAGCTTCAGTTTTTGCCGCAACTTTTTCAGAAGCCCATACTTTAATATTTTGACCGTTCAAAGTTGTATAGGCGACAGGCCAAGGGTTTAAACCTCTGATCTGGTTGTAAATCTCTTCTCCGGGCTTTGCCCAATCAATCCGCTCCTGCTCACGCTTAATGTTAGGCGCGTAAGTCGCTTTTGATTCGTCCTGTTTGATCGGTTTAATATTCCCGGAAATGACGTTCGGAACGGTCTCTGACAAAAGCTTTGCCCCCGCTATGCTTAATTTGTCGTGTAGCGTGCCGACGTTATCCGTTTCATCAATTTCCACTTCGATTTTCGAAATCATATCGCCCGCATCAAGCTTTTCAACCATATACATGATCGTCACGCCCGTTTTCTTCTTGCCTTGGAGAATCGAATAATGTATCGGCGCTCCGCCTCTTAATTCAGGCAATAGTGACGCGTGTACGTTGATACAGCCGTATTTCGGGCCGTCCAGCAGCTGCTTGGGCAGGATCTGTCCGAATGCCGCCGTAACAATCAGGTCCGGCTTCAGGCTGAGCACTTTTTCTATTTCTTCTTCGAGCCTTACTTTTTCGGGTTGAAGCACGGGAATGCCGTGACGTTCAGCTTCAGCCTTTACAGGAGGGGGCGTCATGATTTTTTTTCTGCCTTTCGGGCGGTCAGGCTGCGTAACGACACCAACCACTTCATACCCGTCTTCAATAAGCGTGCGCAGGACGGGAACTGAAAAGTCGGGCGTTCCCATAAAAACGATCCTTGTCATCCAATCATCCTTCCATTTCTGCCAGTTCTTCTTCAGTGTAGTAAGCCGTAATTTTTGATGTGAATAAAATGCCGTCTAAATGATCCATTTCATGCTGAACGGCTCTGGCCAAAAAACCCTCCGCTTCTAAAATAAACGGTTTTCCTTTACGGTCGTGGGCTTTTACCTTTACGTAATCCGGGCGGGTGACATCGCCGTAAACCCCGGGAAAGCTTAAGCAGCCCTCGACTCCGGTCTGTTCACCGATCTTTTCAAGAATAACCGGATTTACAAGGTCGATCCGGCCGCTTTCTTCACCGATGTCCACGACGGCCGCTCTTTTTAAAATGCCGATTTGCGGCGCGGCGAGGCCGACGCCATCCATTTCGAGCATCGTATCGTACATATCGTCAAGCAGTTTTTTTAATTTTTTATCAAATACTGTCACTTCATCGGCAGGTGTTTCCAGAACCTCCGCCGGGTGTGTGACGATTTTTTTCACAGCCAAAATTTTGCCCTCCAAAAACTAATGTTACATCAGCATGTACGGATTCATATCGATTGAAATCATTACATGCTTTTGCGCAATGTCGCGTTTATAGTGCTCCAGTATCTTTTTCAACTGAATCTGCAACTCGTTTTCCTGTCTGTATTTTATCACGCATTGATAGCGATATCTATCTTTGATCCTGGCGATCGGGGAAGCCGCCGGCCCGAGAATTTTCGTATCAGGCCCGCATCCCGCTCTTAAATAGTTTGTAATCTTTTCTGCGGTGACCGCGGCTTTTGCCGCTTCTTCATGAGAAACGGTCACCAGCGCCACGTAATAATAAGGCGGGTATGACTGGGCCCGTCTGTGCGCCATTTCCTGCTGAAAAAAAGTTTCATAGTCGTGCGTTTTCGTCAGCTGAATGCTGTAATGAGACGGTGTATACGTTTGAATAACCACCGTTCCCGGCTTTTCATGCCGCCCGGCCCGTCCGCTTACCTGCGTCAGCAGCTGGAATGTCTTCTCCGCAGCCCTGAAATCAGGGATGTGAAGCGTCGTATCTGCGCTTAATACTCCGACGAGCGTCACGTTCGGAAAATCAAGCCCTTTTGCGATCATTTGCGTACCGAGCAGGATATCCGCCTTCCCTTCACCGAACGCTGACAACAGTTTTTCATGGGCGCCTTTTCTTGAAGTGGTGTCCACATCCATCCTGATCACGCGCGCCTGAGGCAGCACTTTGGTAAGCTCCTCCTCCACACGCTGCGTGCCCGTGCCGAAAAAGCGGATATGTTCGCTGCCGCATTCCGGGCATGTTCCCGGGACAGGTTCCTCATGGCCGCAGTAATGGCATTTCAGCCTTTGTCCGTAGCGGTGATAAGTCATTGAAATGTCGCAATGCGGACATTGCGGCACATAACCGCAGTCCCGGCACATCACAAACGAGGAATACCCCCGTTTATTCAGGAAAAGGACGGCCTGCTCTTTTTTTGCAAGCTTCTCTTCCAGCTGTTCCATCAGCTCTCTTGAAAACATTGATCTGTTGCCGTTTCTCAGTTCTTCTCTCATATCAACGAGAGAAACGTCAGGCATGAGCTGGCGATTTACGCGATGTTTTAACGGAAGCAGCTCATAAACACCTTTTTTCGCCCGCGCAAATGATTCCAATGTCGGCGTGGCGCTCCCGAGGACGACCGGACAGCTGTGATGCTCGGCCCGGCGGATGGCTACGTCCTTTGCATGATACCGCGGCATTTCCTCCTGCTTATAGGAAGATTCGTGCTCTTCATCAATAATGATCATGCCGAGATTTTCAAACGGGGCAAAGATGGCCGATCTGGCTCCGACGACAAGCCGGACTTCCTTGCGCTGAATCTTCCGCCATTCATCGTATTTTTCACCTGTGGATAATCCGCTGTGCATGACCGCAACCTGCGAGCCGAAGCGGCCTTTAAAACGGTTGACCATTTGCGGTGTCAACGAGATTTCCGGAACGAGCACGATAGCTTCTTGTCCTTTTGCCAGCACTTTTTCAATGGATTGCAGGTAAATTTCCGTCTTGCCGCTTCCCGTGACGCCGTGAAGCAGAAAGACGTGATGGACATGGTCGGCTACGGCTTGTTTAATCGGCTCAAAAGCGGCCCGCTGCTCTTCTGTAAGAGAGAGCGGCTCTGTTTTTTTGAACATTCTGTCCTGATAAGGATCGCGGTAAACCTCCTCAAAGCTTTCCGTAAGAAGCCCCTTTTTAAGAAGCGTTTTCAGCGTCGCGGAACTGGAATCGGTCTTTTTGCAAAGCTCGGCCGCGGAAATCTTTGCTCCCCCGCCGATAAAATAAGTAAGCACGGCGAGCTGTTTAGAAGCCTGCTTTGTCAATGAACCTGCGTGCCGGGCGAGTTCTTCTTTGTCTGCCCCCGCTTCGATCATGCGGATCATTTTTTTATTCGTTTTTTGGGCGACTTTATATGTGATATCAATGCTTCCTTTGCGCACGAATTTTTGAAGTGACGAAAGAATGCTTTCATCGGTAATATCCGAGTACAGAAGACTTTTTTGATTCCTGAAAAGCTGTTTGATGTCCGGTGTCAGCGCTTCTTCGTCAACGACTTTCAGCTCTTTCTCGTACTTCGCCTTCAGTGCGGCGGGCAGCATTGCCTGAAGCGCCGTAATTTTAAACGACAGCGTTTTGTCAGAAAGCCATGAAGACAGCTGCATCAGTTCCTCAGTCAGAACGGGCGTCAAATCAAGAAGCTTCTCGACTTCCTTCATTGAGCCGCCGTTTAATTCAGACGAATCTTTCAAACCGGTCACAAATCCTTGAAGCTTGCGCGGGCCAAACGGGACAATCACCCGCATGCCGACTTCGATCATCCCTTTTAAATGATCGGGAATTTTGTAATCAAAGGGTCTGTCAATGTTTTTGGAGCTGACATCGACAATGACTTCTGCTACATTCATACCGGTTTTCGGTCCTCGGCTTTCAAAGCGGTCATTTCCTTCAGCATTTCAAAGGAAACGTCAAGTTTAGACATAAGCGCAAGCTCCCGTTTTCTTCCGTCCCGGAAATAGAAGGTGACGACATTCGTATCCGTGCCAAATCCGGCTCCTTCTGCTTTCACATCATTCGCAACGATCATATCAAGGTTTTTCTGTTCGAGTTTTCTGCGCGCATAGCGTTCGACGTCTTGCGTTTCAGCCGCAAATCCGACCAGCAGCTGGTGTGTCTTCCGTTCGCCGAGTTCTTTCAGTATGTCTGCCGTACGGTTGAATTCGATCACGAGCGAACCGTCTTTCTTCTTCATTTTGTGATCAGAAACAGCCGCCGGCGTAAAATCGGCCACGGCCGCCGTCTTAATCACCATGTCGCATGAATCAAACACAGAAAGCACGGCTTCTCTCATATCGGCTGCCGATTGCACAGGAAGAAACTGATACAGCCCGACTGGCGGCTCTATTGACACCGGGCCTGAAATCAGCGTCACCCGCGCCCCGAGACGGACGGCGGCTTCAGCAGCGGCGTAGCCCATTTTGCCGGTGGATTTATTTGTGAAGAAGCGGACAGGGTCCACGGCTTCGCGCGTCGGACCGGCCGTAATGACAATATGTTTTCCTTTCAGCGGCGCATCGTCTTCAGGCTCCTTAAAATGCTCTCTGACACGCTCAACAATAAGCTCCGGCTCCTCCAGCCTTCCTTTGCCGACATATCCGCATGCCAAATAGCCTTCACTCGGCTCGATAAAGCGGACCCCGTCCTGATAAAGCACAGAGATATTCCGTTTCACCGCCGGATGATCATACATATGGACATTCATCGCAGGCGCCACCCAGACCGGGGCCTCAGCCGCCAGCACCGTCGTTGTGAGCATATCGTCAGCAATTCCGTTGGCAAGCTTGCCGATGATATTTGCCGTAGCGGGCGCGACAATAATTAAATCCGCCCAGTCAGCGGCATCAATATGAGAAATCACCTTCGGATTTTGTTCATTAAATGTATCTGTATACACTTCATTCCGGCTCAGCGCCTGAAATGTCAGCGGAGAAACAAACTCACGCGCGGACTCAGTCATAATCACTTTGACGTTTGCGCCGGCCTGAACCAGCTTGCTCGTGAGTGCGGAAGCTTTATAAACGGCAATTCCTCCGCTTACGCATAGCAGAATGTTTCGGTTTTTCATGAAGTCTTCTCCCCTTTATGAAAGCATTGGACAAATCCCAAACGGAAAAAAATAACAACCTATGTAGAGATAGGTTGCTACGTGTGCTTGTTATTCGCTGTCTTCTCTTTCAAACGAAAGCAGGCCCGCGTCAATTTCTTCTAAAGCTTTGCCTACATATTTGTGAGAAATGGTATGTTCAATCTGCTGGTCTTTTTTGATCTGCATTTCACGCGCGCGTCTTGCAGACACGGTCACCAGCGTATATTTAGAATCTAATTTATTCATTAAAGAGTCAATTGACGGATCTAACATAAGTTATTCTACCTCCAGCATTTTCTTATATCTCGGAGCGACGCGTTCACGTTTTAAGTGCTCGGCGAGAACGATTGCGTTAATCTTATCGCAAGCCGTTTGGATATCGTCGTTTTCAACGACATAATCATACGCGTCCATCATTTCGATTTCAGCTTTTGCGGCATTCATTCTGTTTTCGATTAAATCGTCGGTTTCAGTCCCTCTTGTCACGATTCTGTTTTTCAGTTCAGAAAGACTCGGCGGCGCTAAGAAGATAAACAGGCCTTCCGGAAATGCATTCCGCACTTGGAGCGCGCCCTGCACTTCAATCTCTAAGAAGACGTCTTTTCCTTCTTGAAGCGTCTGTTCGACATAATCAACGGGCGTTCCGTAATAGTTGCCGACATATTCCGCCCACTCAAGCAGTTTGTTGTTTTCAATCATGCGTTCGAATTCATCTCTAGATTTAAAGAAATAATCGACGCCGTCGACCTCGCCCTCTCTCGGGTTTCTCGTCGTGACTGAAATTGAGTATTCAAATTTCGTGTCCTGTTGTGAAAATATTGCTTGCCGAACCGTTCCTTTTCCAACTCCGGAGGGACCTGAGAGAACGATTAATAACCCTCTTTCTTTCATGCGGCAATTACCCCTGCCCTTCATCCATAATTTCTTCTTTCACAGAAAGTCTGTGTGCAACTGTCTCAGGCTGGACGGCAGATAAGATAATGTGATCACTATCCATGACGACAACTGCACGGGTTCTTCGTCCGTATGTAGCGTCTATTAGCATTCCGCGGTCTCTTGCATCCTGGATCATTCGCTTTATTGGCGCAGACTCCGGGCTGACAATCGAAATCATCCGATTGGCGGAGATGATATTGCCAAATCCGATATTAATCAGTTTAATCGTCATCTTCTACGTTCCCCCTGTAAAATAGACGTCTCTAGTGTAACCTGAAGAGACCGTCTGTAAACAATACGCACAGTCGCTATTCTATATTTTGCACTTGTTCCTTCAATTTTTCAATAGAACTTTTCATTTCAACGACAAGCTTTGTGATTTGATGATCATTGGCTTTTGAGCCGATCGTGTTCGCTTCCCGGTTAAGCTCCTGAACAAGGAAATCAAGTTTGCGGCCGACTGCCCCGCCTTCTTTTAATATATCACGGAATTGAACAAAATGGCTCTTCAATCTGGTAATTTCTTCCGTAATATCAGAACGGTCGGCGAAAATGGCGCATTCCGTGATCAGCCTGCTTTCGTCGAGTGCGTCCTCCGTCCATTCCTTCATTCGGGCGTAAAGACGCTCGCGGTATTGAATAACAACGGCCGAAGCGCGCTCTTTCACCTGTTCGGACAGCGTCTCAAGCCGCTCAATGTGCAGAAAGCAGTCTTCCGCCAAAAGCCGTCCTTCTTTTTCCCTCATGTCACAAAGTTCCTTTACAGCCAGCTCAGCGGCTTCCCTGATGACTTCTTCAAGCTTGTCATCACGCATCTGTTCTTCGTGTATCTGCGCAATATGTTCAAATTTAAAGAAATCCATTGCATCGGGTTCTGCGGCCAGGCTGTAGCGCTCTTTCATGACGCGTGCGGCGCTCACATATTCATCAAGGAGCTCCCAATCGATGTTCAGGCTTCTTTTTATGAGCGCGTCACTGTTTACAGTGAGAAACAGCTCTACTCTTCCGCGCTGTATATGCTGCAATATCGTTTGTTTCAGCTTATCCTCTACATATAGCAAAGGCCGTGGCAGGCGGGCGTTCACTTCTTTGAACCGGTAATTGACGGATTTCAATTCAACGGTTGCCGAGAGATCGCCTTTTGTGCTGCTTGCGCTGCCGAAGCCTGTCATACTCCGTATCATATGAAACACCCAATTCTTTCCCGTTATCAAAATAAAAGGGCAATAGACATGCTATTACCCCTAAGATTATATCATATGGAATTATTTTTTTCTTGTCAAAAGTGAACCCGCCAGCAAAAAAGTAGGTATGCCCGACATACCGATAATCAGCATCCAATCGCCCGGCGTAATCGGCACTGTTTTGAAAATCGGCTGCAGCGGCGGATAATAGATGACGATGACCATCAGGAAGATAGAAGAAATGATGGCGCCGAGCAGATAGATATTTTCAAACGGATTCCGGGAGAAAACAGACGTTTCGCTCCGGCAGTCAAACACGTGTATAAGCTGAGCCAGGACAAGAGTCGCGAATGCAACGGTCTGTGCGTAGGGCAGATTTTCAGGATTGCGGTGATAGACGATGATAAACGCTAAAATGGTTGCGGCTCCGATTAAAAACCCTCTTGATACGACTTTCCAGCCCAGTTTTCGCGCAAACACTCCTTCTTTCGGATGCCGCGGCTTCCGCCTCATCAGATCTCCTTCCGGCTGATCCATACCGAGGGCCATCGCCGGCAGCCCGTCAGTGACTAAGTTCACCCACAATATCTGAATCGGAACGAGCGGCAGCGGCAGAGCGAGAAGCATCGCAAACAGCATCACTAAAATTTCACCGACGTTGGAGGCGAGCAAATACCGGACGAATTTTCTTATATTTTCATAGATATTCCGTCCCTCTTTTATGGCTGATTTAATCGTAGCAAAGTTATCATCTACCAGAATGAGAGAAGAGGCTTCCTTTGCCACATCGGTTCCCGTCACGCCCATGGCAACACCGATATCTGCCTGCTTTATGGCCGGCGCGTCATTAACCCCGTCTCCCGTCATGGCGACGACGTGTCCGTTTTCCTGGAACGCTTTGACGATTTTCAATTTATGTTCAGGCGACACGCGTGCGAAGACGTAGACATCATCGACCGTTTCGATAAGTTCTTTCTCCGTAAGCTCATTCAGCGTCTTGCCGTCCATCACACGCCCCTTTTTCGGAAGAAGACGCAAATCTTTTGCAATGGCCTTTGCCGTTTCGACGTGATCCCCTGTGATCATAACCGTTTTAATGCCGGCTTCACGGCATTCTTTAATCGCCTGTCTGACCTCCGGACGGGGCGGATCAATCATGCCTGACAAGCCGAGCATCGTCAGATTTTTTTCCGCCTGCTCCATTGTCGGCTTTTCTCCGGGCTTAAGCGGTTTATAAGCAATCGCGATCGTACGCAAAGCTTGCGACGCCAGCTCTTTCAGAACCGCTTCCGTTTCTGCTTTCTTTTCTCCTGAAAATGGCGCGCTTCTTGCGTCGTACATCAGATGTGACGAGCGGTCAATCAGCACATCGGGCGCTCCTTTAGTGATGACGAACTGCTTTTTTTCCTTATCCTCTACAATGACGGTCATCATTTTGCGGACGGAGTCAAACGGAAACTCGGCAACCACGCGGTATTGCCCGTTGAGCCAATCGTTTGAATAGCCGCCCTTTCTTGCAGCCGTCAGCAGCGCTCCTTCTGTCGGATCGCCGTCGAGTACATAATGGCCGTCTTTCAGTGCGATTTCGGATGTGTTGCACAACGCGCCGAAAACCAGCATCTGTTCAAGAATCTTCTCATCTTTCAGCTTGATTTCCCGCTCATCTCGGGTGAAAACTCCCTCCGGCTCATAGCCGATGCCTGACACTTTAAATGTTTTTCCCCCTGACCACATATGGGTGACGGTCATTTTGTTTTGTGTCAGCGTGCCGGTTTTATCAGAACAAATGACAGAGGCGCAGCCCAATGTTTCAACCGCCGGGAGCTTTCTGACAATTGATTTTTGTTTGATCATGCGCTGGACGCCGATTGATAATGCCACCGTAACAATGGCGGGAAGCCCTTCCGGAATCGCGGCGACGGCCAATGACACCCCGGCCAAAAACATGCTGTAAAGCTCATGTCCCTGTAAGACGCCGACTGCAACGACCAATACCGTTAAAAGGAGCGCGACGATAATTAAAATTTTTCCGAGCTCTTCAAGCCTTCGCTGCAGCGGTGTTGAAAGGCTGCCGGCGGATTCCAGCATATCGGCGATTTTCCCCATTGCCGTATTCATTCCTGTACCGACGACGACGCCGACACCGCTGCCGCGCGTTACGATCGTACCCATAAACGCCATATTGCTGATGTCGCCTAACGAAACATCCGGCTTTCTCAGTTTATCAGCTTGTTTAACCACCGGAATTGATTCCCCGGTCAGCGCCGATTCCTCAATTTCAAGGCTTTTCGCTTCAACGATCCGCACATCCGCGCCAATCCGGTCGCCGCTTGAAAATTTCATGATATCGCCGGGAACGAGCTCCTTGGACTGAATTTTCTTCCAGCTCCCGTCCCGCAACGCTGACACATACGGCGTTGACAGCTCTTTTAATGCGTGTAAAGACTTTTCCGCCCGCCGCTCTTGAAAAAAACCGAGAACCCCATTGACAAATACAATCGCCATAATCGCTACGGCATCTACATATTCGCCTAAAAACCCGGATATTAAGGTTGCCGCCAGCAGCACGAGCACCATAAAATCTTTAAATTGGGCGAAAAACACGGCGATCGCCGGTGTCCTCTTGCCCTCCTGAAGCTCGTTCGGTCCGTGCTTTTCAAGGCGTTTTTTCACCTCTTTTTCGGTCAACCCCTGTTTAATGGACGTATTTGTTGCTTTCAGCAAATCGGTTTGTCCCATTTCATGAAACTTCATTCTTCTCGTCCACTCCCCTGCCTCGCTTTAGAGATGTCACTCTGTAAACAAGCTTATTCTGACTCGTCCCTTTTCATGCTATAATTATCGAATGCAGGAAGAAGGAAAGGGTGTTTTATATGTCTTTTGATGGCATGTTTACATACGGAATGACACATGAATTAAACAGCCGGATTGCCGGAGGCCGGATCACGAGAGTCCATCAGCCTTTTAAGCACGATGTGATATTCCATATCCGCGCTAACGGAAAAAACCATAAATTATTATTATCGGCGCATCCGAGCTATTCACGGGTGCACATGACGAATCAGGCCTATGAAAATCCGAGCGAGCCGCCGATGTTTTGTACGCTGCTCAGAAAGCATATAGAAGGCGGATTTATTGAGAAAATAGAACAGGCCGGATTAGACCGGATTATGATATTCCGCATAAAAAGCAGAAATGAAATCGGCGACGAAACCGTCAGAATGCTGTATGTTGAAATTATGGGACGGCACAGCAATATTATTCTGACCGACGGAGAAGGAGCCATCATCGACGGGCTGAAACATTTATCTCCGTCGATGAACAGCTACCGGACCGTTCTGCCGGGCTATGATTACAAGCTTCCTCCCGCTCAGGAAAAAATTTCGCCGCTCGCCGCGGATGAAGAAGACGTTTTGCGTTATCTCAGTTTTCAGGAAGGACGTCTTGACCAGCAGATCGTCAGACATTTCTCCGGTGTTTCTCCGCTGTTTGCAAAAGAAGCCGTTCACAGAGCGGGTCTCGCTAACAAAATAACGCTGCCGAAGACGCTGATTGAAATGTTCCATGCCGTAAAAGATTACAGGTTTACACCGAACATTACGACAGCCGGCGGAAAGGAATACTTTTATCTCCTGTCTCTCACACATGTAAACGGAGAGGAGCGCACCTTTCACTCTCTGAGTGAGCTGTTGGACCGGTTTTATTTCGGCAAAGCGGAACGCGACCGCGTCAAACAGCAGGCTCAGGATCTCGAGCGGTTTGTCGCAAATGAACGGAAAAAGAACGCCAATAAGATAAAAAAGCTGGAAAAGACGCTCGACTACTCAGAGAACGCGAAGGAATTCCAGCTATACGGCGAACTGCTGACGGCGAATTTATATATGCTGAAAAAAGGTGACAAAGAAGCGGAAGTCATCAATTATTATGATGAAGAAAGTAAGACGGTGACCATCCCTTTAAATCCGAACAAAACACCGTCAGAAAACGCGCAGATGTATTTTACAAAGTATCAAAAGGCGAAGAATTCCGTCGAGGTGGTAAAAGAACAGATCCGTCTGGCCGAGGAGGAAATCGCTTATTTCGATCAGCTGATCCAGCAGCTCTCCTCCGCCTCCACAAAGGATATTCACGAAATAAGGGAAGAGCTTGTGGAAGGCAAATATCTGCGACCGAAACAGCAGCGAGGACAGAAAAAGCAGAAGCAGCACGTTCCTGTTTTGGAGCAATATGAATCTTCACGGGGATTGACAATTCTTGTCGGCAAAAACAATAAACAAAATGAGTACTTAACGACAAAAGCTGCCGCAAGGGATGATTTATGGTTCCACACGAAAGACATTCCCGGTTCCCACGTTGTGATTAAAAGCAGCGATCCGGATGAACAATCCATACTGGAGGCGGCTGCGATCGCCGCTTATTTTTCCAAGGCGAAAGATTCCGGCTCCGTTCCCGTTGATTATACAAAAATCAGACACGTGAAAAAGCCAAACGGCGCAAAGCCCGGATTTGTCACCTATGACAGCCAGCACACCGTATTTGTCACACCTGATGCCGACCTTGTCATACGGCTGAAAAAATAAACGCACCTCCACCTCCAAGCTGAAACCCGCACTCAGCTTGGAGGTGTTTTTTATTACTTATAAACGGAGACGAAACTCTCCCAGCCGTCAGAACCGATCTTTACAGTATCTGATCAGTTTCCCGTCATGTCTGATCCGCCGGGGCCGTCTCTGATTAAAACGGTCACACCTGATTTGGCGGCGGATACTGTCACCTTCCCTCGCCGAGCCTGAACACATCCGGGCGGGTCTCTGACCTTTCCTTTGTATGCGGGCGGAATCCAGGCGGCATCGGGATCAGATACATATTCCGCATCACTTCGCAATCCTGACCGCTTGTCGGCATATACCGTTCAAACTGCCCGCTTTCGTTTTGAATTGTTCACATTCGGGGACTGTCAGGACAGTATAAAAAATACCCTGCCTGATGACAGACAAGGTGTTTTTTATGGTCTTCTTCTTTTCTCAAATAATCGATCCACTTCTTCAGCCAAATCAGCAGTAATGAGAGGCTCTATGTCCTCAGCCAGTCTTTTCGTATGTGCCGGGCTTGCGCCGCTAGTTGATACGGATACTTGAATGCGCCCTTTGCGGATGATCTTCGGCATATACACGCTGCCCTGTTCAGCATCGCTTACACAATTGACCAGCTGCGTTTCAGAAGCGCTCGCGGCTATCTCCTGATTCACGCTGCGGTCATTTGTCGCGGCAATGATGAAAAAAGCGGGCGCGAGATCCTTCATTTCAATTTTACGGGAAACCCAGCGGATACGTCCTTCATCCGCCAGCTGTTTCATTTCAGGCAGGGCATCGGGACTGATTACAGTAATATCCGCGCCTTCCGGAAGCACCGTTTTGAGCCTTCTTAAGGCAACATTGCCTCCGCCCGCGATGATAATTCTTTTTCCGCTTAAATTAATGTGCAGAGGCAGCATACTGTCCCCCCTTAAAATCAAACTGACCGCCGGGGTTTCGAACAGCTTCTGACACACGGTTCAAAAACGCCTGCTTAATATGCGGGTGAAAACCTAAGTATGAAGCGAGATGAACATTTTGATTGATCGTTTGAAGCTTTTGAACTTCCCGTTCAATCTCAGTCATTAAAAGCCCGGTAAACAGAAGATATGGAACGATAAAAACGGGTGCTCCGTCATCCTCTTCAAGGCCGGCAAACACTTCTTTATAGTGCGGGTCACATGCTGTTAAAAAACAAGGGATGACTTCTTTAACAGGTGTAATCGCCTCAAGTTTTCCGGCAATCTCACTGACTGCGTTTTTAACTGCCGGATCTGTGCTTCCTCTTCCGATCAGCACCACTTTCGCCTGCTCAATGGGCACTCCGGTATCTTCAATGCGATGATGCACCGCTTTTACGACTTCATCGTCCACTCCGATCGGAACACCATATGTCACTTTTATATCGGGATGCAGGGCCGCCGCACGGGCGATTTCAGCCGGAATGTCATGTTTTGCGTGGGCAGCGGTCAACAGCAGCAAAGGCACGGCCGCAATATGAGTGGCGCCTTGTCTGACACATGCTTCAAATCCCGCTTCAATAGACGGTTCCTGCAGTTCTAAAAAACAGATTTCCTGAATGGGAGCGTCAGCGTGCGGCATGCACCCTTTTAAAAACGCCGCCGACTCTGTCTGCGCTTTTTTCAGCCTGCTTCCGTGCCCGATGTATAAAATCGCCTGCTTCATTTACAACGCCTCGCTCAAATCCAGATTTTTCTGTTCAGATGCATACCAGTCCAGTTTGCAGTGATAATTGACGACATCACCGATAACAATTAAGCTCGGGTTTTTGATTTCTTCTTTTATCACTGTGTCTGAAAGCGTGCCGACGGTGCAGACGACTGTTTTTTGCCTGTCCGTCGTTCCCCAATGAATAAAGGCTGCCGGGGTGCCGGCGTCTCTGCCGTTTTCCAGCAGCATTCTTTCAATCTGCCGGATATTTTTAATTCCCATATAAATCACCAGCGTATCAATGCCCGTCGCCAGCGCTTTCCATTTTTCTTCAAAGTCGTCTTCTTGTTTATAATGCCCCGTAACGAATGCGACATTGGAGCTCGCCTCTCTGTGCGTCACGGGAATGCCGGCATAAGCAGCAGCCGCGATTCCTGATGTAATGCCGGGAACGATCTCAAACGGAATGGCGTTTTGCGCGAGAGCCTCCGCTTCTTCGCCTCCGCGGCCGAAAACAAACGGGTCGCCCCCCTTTAGCCTTACAACGGTTTTTCCTTTTTTCGCATACTTCACAAGGAAACGGTTGATCGTATCCTGTTTCATAATGTGAAAATCCGGGAGCTTGCCGCAGTAAATCAGATCCGCTTCTTCTCCGGCATACTGTAAAATCTCTTTGCTTACCAATCTGTCATATAATATAACATCCGCTTTCTGTATGGCTTTCATTGCCTTCACCGTTAATAAGTCCGGATCTCCCGGACCGGCTCCAACGATAAATACTTTCCCCATAGCATGTCTCCCCGATCCGTTTTGAAATCTTCCCAGAACAGCCGCGAGGCCGCACTTCAGCTATTTTACCATATCCCGCCATTAGGGGGATATCCGGCTGATTGCGCGGCCTTTTTGGACCTATTATGCTAAGCTGTTTTTCACAAAGTCAACCAGTCTTCCGGTGCATTCTTCGCGTTCACATTTGCCTGAATCAAGTACGAGCTCAGGCGCTTTCGGCTCTTCATACGGTGAGTCGATCCCCGTAAAGAACGGAATTTCACCATTTCTTGCTTTTTTATATAAACCTTTCGGATCGCGTTTTTCACATATATCGAGGTCGCATTTCACATAGATTTCATTAAATTCGCCCTCTGCCACAAGCTCTCTCACCTGATCTCTGTCCTCACGGAACGGAGAAATAAAAGCCGTGATGACGATGGTTCCCTGCTGAACGAAAAGCTTCGCCACTTCCCCGATTCGGCGTATATTTTCCTTGCGGTCATCATCGGAAAAACCTAAGTCCTTGTTTAAGCCGTGGCGGATGTTATCACCATCAAGCACGATGACTTGATAGCCTTGTTCAAACAGCTCGCGCGCTGCGGCGTTTGCAATCGTGGATTTCCCTGAACCGCTTAAGCCCGTCAGCCAGAGGATAGAGCTTTTATGCTTGTTTTTCTGCTGGTATTCTTCTTTCGTTATTGAGGCTTCATGCCACACGATATCACGATTTGTCACTCTATTTTCCTCCTTAAGAAACGCCTGCTTCTTCTTTCGTTTTCAGCCCTTTAATCAACACCTCGACAACTTCAGGACGGCTGAATTCCGCCGGCGGCATGACGCCGCTTCGCAGCATTTCTCTAACCTTTGTTCCTGACAGAATGACGTGGTCTTCTCTGTCATGCGGGCATGTTTTGGCCGTTCCCATGTTGCCGCATTTCCGGCAGAAGAAGCTGTGCTCGAATTTCATCGGTGTAATCCCGAGTTCATCCGCTGTAAATTGATCAAACAGCTCTTGCGCTTCATATGTGCCGTAGTAATCACCGACGCCGGCATGATCGCGGCCGACGATAAAATGCGTGCAGCCGTAGTTTTTGCGGACAAGCGCGTGGAAAATGGCTTCTCTCGGCCCCGCATACCGCATTGCCGCCAAAAATACGCCGAGGAAAACACGGTCTTTCGGATAATAATGATCGAGCAGCACCTGGTAGCTTTCCATTCTGACATCCGCCGGAATGTCATCTGATTTTGTTTCACCGACGAGCGGGTTCAAAAACAGGCCGTCAACCGTCTCAAGCGCGGTTTTTTGGATATATTCGTGGGCGCGGTGAACCGGATTTCTCGTTTGGAAACCGACGATGGTTTTCCAGCCCTTTTCTTCGAAGCTTCGTCTTGTATCGGCAGGTTCAAATGTAAACTCGGGAAACTGCTTTGACGCTTTTTTAACTAATGTGATCGGCCCGCCGATATACGTATCGCCGCGTGAAAATAATTTTTTCACGCCCGGATGCGCGGCATCATCGGTTTTATATACGTGAACAGCTTCTTTTTGTTTATCCGGCGTATAAATATCTTCGATGTCGACGACGCCATATGTTTCTCCGCCGTAAGTCAGTTTCACCGTGTCGCCGACGGCAAGCTCAGCCGCTTTTTCTGAATCGACCGGAAGCGTGATCGGCAAGGACCAGACAACCCCGGATGCCAGACGCATATTTTCAACGACTGACACGTAATCTTTTTCTGTGAAAAATCCTTCAATCGGGCTGTACCCCCCGATGCCGATCAGCTCTAAATCAGCGAACGAAATCAAATCAAGCTCAATTTCTTTTTGGACGGATGTAAGATCATACTGCTCATTCACCCGGTTAATTAATGTTCCTCCGTGCGGTGCTAAACTCATAATACATGATTCCTCCCAGTTAACAGATAAATAAACTCAGATTAATAGTTAAATGCCCCCGCCTTGTTCATGGACAGAGCGTTTCTCTTTTCGGATGGCTTTCATCAGACTGGCGGCTCCGCCAGCTGCCAAAAGCACGCTGGCCATCATAAAGATGGAATAGTAATCTCCTTTTAACAGCAGGGAGACAAGCAGATACGAAATCGATAGTGACAAAAACGGCGAAACGACCCATACTTTGAGCATCGTTTTCACGACTTCTTTATGAAAAACGTTCGGCCCGTTTTTGGCCATTCCGATACCGATAATTGATGATGATGTGACTTGCGCCAATGGGACCGGCAGACCGAAGACGGAACTGATAATGACAAGCCCCGCGCCGGTTCCTGAAAGCAGTATGCCTTCTCCGGCTGAAAATCTCGTAATCTTTTTCCCGTTGGTTTCAAGCACTTTACGTCCTAAAAGCAGAGCGCCGAGAGCGACAAAGATGCCTCCGTACAGCGTTCCTTTGGACACGCTGAGCACGCCCGCAGCAACCAGAGGGCCCACTGCATTTGCGACATTATTCATTCCGGCTGAAAAAGCTTCCCAAAACCCCGCAATCAGCAGCACAATCCCTAAAATCTTCTGTTTCCGATTCGAAATGACTCGAATATTCAGAGAACTGAATACCTTCGAGACGAGAAACGTGAAACAGAACGCGACAAACGGTACAAGCACCCAAAAACTCACGATGACCAAAAGATGCTGTAAAAACAATACTTTGTACGCGACGCCGACACCGACAATCGCCCCGACAGTGACCTCACTCGTCGACAGCGGAATGCCGAGCACATTCGCCGTGAATAACGATAGCGCCGCCGATCCGATAATAATGCAGACAATGGTGAGCGTAATGGTTTGTTCGGGAATGATTCCGCCGCTGATCGTCTTAACAACTTCACCGCCGCCGATAACCGCCCCTGACAGGACTCCGGCCGCGCAGATGATCAGCGCATACGTTTTCTTTTTAACGGCGCCGGACCCGTAAGCGACTCCCATTGAAGCCGCGGCTCCGCTGGCTCCGATATTCATGGCAAAAAACAGGCAGAATAAAATAGCGGCTAATTCCATCGTGCAGCTCCTTTATTCATGCAGTCCGCATTCTGTTTTCGCCATGCCGTTCCATCTGCCGCTCCGCAAATCTTCCGCGGTAAATGCAGGTGAAGTGCACGGTTCACAGCCGATGCTCGGATACCCCTGATCGTGGAGGATATTGTAATCCAGCTCATGCTTGGAAGTATATCTCCAGATGTCTTTCCATGTCCAATGGATCAGCGGGCATACTTTAATCGATTGAAACTTGTCGTCTTTATTCAGGAAATTCGTATTCGCCCGGCTCGGCCCTTGATCCCGGCGAAGACCGGACAGCCATGCCGGATGCCCCGCGAGCGCTTCTCTTAACGGCAGAATTTTTCTGATGTAGCAGCACTGGTTCGGTTCTCTTTCCCACAGTTTATCTCCGTGAGCCTCGGCCTGTTCCTCAAGAGTAAGGCTTGGCTTTTTCAGGATAATGTTCAGCCCCGGGTAACGCTCTTTCACTTTTTCGATCGTTTCATATGTTTCTTTAAAGTGAAGACCCGTATCAAGAAACACGATTTCCGCGTCTTTCTTTACTTTAGAAATTAAATCGATCAGGACGATGCCTTCAATCCCGAAGCTGCACGCGTAAACAAGCTGGTCTCCGTAGTGGCCGTATGCCCATTTTAAAACGGACAGCGCGCCTTTATAGGAATCGTCTTCCGGAAATGTAATCGCCGGCTCTTCCCATGTGTCATACGTTAGCATTTTTTCTTTCCTCCTCCCGGAGACAATCAAACAGCTGTTGTTTTCTGCCGGTTGTCTTATCCCTCAATCTTTTTTTCATATAAAAAACTTTCAATCCAGCGGAATGAAAGACAATGACCCGGTATAGCCCTTATCTTCAAAATGCTGTGCATTTTTCTGGATGCGGCACCTTGCAATACACGCAGGTTGCCGGGCGTCATCGGTCCAGTCCCTCAGCCGCTCTTGATAAGCTTTTTAGATTTGTACTAAATTTTAGCACAATTCTAACAGAAGTCAACCCGAGTTTTTTGATAGGAATAATAAAACAGGCCCTGAGGCCTGTTTTTATTGTCATTATTTTTTAAACCAATCTTTTGACTCGGGATTCAATTTCCATGATTTCAGTTTTTCAATGTCAGCTGAATGAATCGTTCCGTTTTCAAGCGCGACTTCAATCAGCGTGTCATAATCCGTTAACGAGTAATAAGGAAGACCCGCTTTTTTAAAGGCTTCTTTTGCTTTCTGCAGTCCGTATGTAAAAATGGAAATGACGCCGAGGACTTCCGCGCCCTCTCTTTGAAGGGCCGCCGCAGCTTCAAGCACGCTGCCCCCGGTAGAAATCAAGTCTTCAATCACGACTGTTTTTTGTCCTTTCTTAATGGCGCCTTCTATTTGATTTCCTTTGCCGTGCGCTTTCGGTTTGCTTCTGACGTAGCACATCGGCGCGCCTGTACGGTCTGCGAGAAGCGCAGCATGCGGAATGCCCGCCGTTGCAGTGCCCGCGATCATCTCCGCCTCGGGGAAATGCTCTTTCAGCAGTTTTCCGAGCCCGTCCGCCACATCATTTCTCACTTTTGGATACGACAATGTCAGACGGTTGTCACAATAGATCGGTGATAAAATGCCGCTCGCCCACGTAAACGGCTCATTCGGGCGTAAAAAGACAGCTTCAATGTGTAATAGATGTTTTGCGATAGCCTGTTTCATCGGCGAACGCCCTCCCATTCCAGTTTAATTGCTTCATATGCTTTAACGGGGTTTTCCGCTTTTGTAATTGAGCGGCCCACGACGATGGCTGACGACCCGTTTTCTTTCGCAAATAACGGAGTCGCCGTCCGGACTTGATCGTCAGCTGCGTCACTGGCCGTGCGGATGCCCGGTGTGACTGTCAGAAATGAAGGCCGGGCCGCTTCATAAATGGCTTTTGTTTCATGTACCGAACATACCACTCCGTCCAGCCCGCACTCTTCCGCCATTTTGCTGTAATGCACAACCGTTTCTAACAGCGGCTTTTGCAGCAGAAGCTCTTCCTTCGCCACCTGCTCTGAAGTGCTGGTCAGCTGAGTCACCGCGATTAAAGACGGGCGTTTTCTGCCTGCCGGCGTGCCTTCTTCAAGCCCCTCTAGGGCCGCGCGCATCATGCGTGCGCCCCCTGCCGCATGCACATTGACGAGATCAACGCCGAGGCCGGCAAGCCGCTTCATCGCTTTATTGACCGTAGTCGGGATATCATGAAGCTTTAAATCTAAAAATATATCACAGTTCCGTTCTTTTAATTGGTGAATGATGGCGGGGCCTTCCTGATAAAAAAGTTCCATCCCCGTTTTGACAAAAAGCCTTTCCTTTTCAAACAAGTCTAAAAACGTTAAAGTCTCTTCCCCTGATGCAAAATCAAGCGCGATGATGGGCAGGTTGTTTTTCATGTTTCCAGCTCCTTCCGATGCATTCACTTACAGATTGAAAGCCGTGTTGGCGCAGCACACGGGGGAGCTGTTCTATGATTTCCGGGCAGACGAACGGATTGACGAAGTTCGCCGTGCCGACGGCAACCGCACTCGCTCCCGCAAGAAGAAATTCTAATGCATCCTCTGCGGTCTGAACGCCGCCCATCCCGATAATCGGGATTTGAACGGCCTGGCTGACTTCGTATACCATCCGGATGGCGACCGGTTTGATCGCCGGGCCTGACAGTCCGCCCGTTTTATTTGCTAAGATCGGCCGTCCCGTCTTGAGATCGAGCCTCATCCCGATGAGTGTATTAATCATCGTCAGACCGTCAGCACCGGCCGCTTCAATCGCTTTGGCAATTTCGGTTATGTTTGCGACATTAGGCGAAAGCTTCACATACACAGGCACTGCGGAAACTTCTTTCACCGCTTTTGTCAGTTCGGCCGCCATGACGGGATCAGTGCCAAAAGCAATCCCCCCCGTTTTGACATTCGGACATGAAATGTTAAGCTCAAGCGCATGCACATTCGGCGCTTGGCTGATGTGCTCGGCCACTTCTTTATAGTCGTCCACCTGAGAACCGGCGACATTTGCGATAATCGGCGTGTCAAATTGTTCGAGCCAAGGCAGCTCGTGATTGAGCACATGCTCAAGGCCGGGATTTTGCAGTCCGATGGCATTCAGCATTCCCGCGCTTGTCTCCGCCACTCTCGGTGTCGGATTTCCGAAGCGGGCTTCGTTCGTCGTGGCTTTAATCATAATGCCTCCGAGGCATGATAAATCGTAAAATCCGGCATATTCTTTCCCGAAACCGAAACATCCGGAAGCGGGGATGATCGGATTTTTCAATTGGAGACCCGGCAGATTCACTTCTAACATTACAGCGCCACCTCCTCAGCTTTAAATACCGGCCCGTCAAGGCAGACCTTTACATAGGATGTATCGCTTTCACCCGTGCGGCACACGCAGGCGAAGCAGGCCCCGATGCCGCAGCCCATCCGCTCTTCCATCGAAAGATAAACCTCTTTATGGCTGTACTGCTGCTTCAGAGCTTTCAGCATCGGTGTCGGTCCGCAGCTTAGCAGGACATCGAATTCGAGCTGCTTTTCACGGATGACATCGGTGACAAATCCTTTCTCTCCATATGTTCCGTCAGCCGTCGCCACATAGGTGTCTCCGTACGCACGACATTCCTGTTCGTAAAAAACATCCTTTGCTGATTGAAATCCAAGCACATGAATGACGTTTACGCCTTTTTCCGTCAGGCGCTTTGACAGTTCCTTCAAAGGCGGAACCCCGACTCCGCCTCCGACTAACAGCGCGGTTTTGCCGGGTTCAATCCGCCGGACGGGGAATCCGTTGCCGAGAGGGCCGAGAACGTCTATCCTGCCGCCCTCTTTTTTCTCGGACAAAAGACGCGTTCCCTCACCGTCAGCTCTGTAGATAACGGATACTTCATTCGCGGCGAAATTGACGTCCGCAATGCTGAGCGGTCTTCTTAATAGCGGCGTGACCGCGTCACTCACCTTCAGATGAAGAAATTGACCCGGCTCGGTAAGGTGCCGGACAAGCTCTCCTTTCAGCACCATCTTATAAATCCGGTCGGCAATCTCTAAGTTGGATTGAACAGTCAAATGCGCTTTTTTCATATCGTGACTGCCGCCTTTTGATTGGTTTCGGATGCAGGCATATGATCCGCCCGGAATGTCATGCTTTCCAGTACCCGCAAAATGGCTTCGGCCGTATCTAAAGATGTCAGGCAGGCGACTCCGTTCTCAACGGATTCGCGGCGGATTCTGAAGCCGTCTCTGGCCGGCTGTTTGCCCTTTGTCAGCGTATTGATGACAAATTGCGCTTCGCCGTTTCTGATGACATCGAGCAGATTTTTCCCTTCTTCGCCGATTTTTCCGACGACCTGAGCCGGAATCTGAGCGTCTTTCAAATAAGCCGCCGTTCCTTCCGTTGCCAAGATTTTATAGCCGATGGCGTGGAACCGCTTGGCGATCAGCAGTCCTTCTTCTTTATCTTTATCGGCAACAGTCAACAGCACTGAGCCGTAGTTCGGGATTTGAATGCCAGAAGCAATCAGCGCTTTATAGAGCGCTTTTTCCAGGGTTGAATCTTTGCCCATGACCTCTCCCGTCGACTTCATTTCAGGGCCTAACGTGATATCCACTCTTCTCAGCTTCGCGAATGAGAAGACAGGCGCTTTCACGAATACCCCCTGCTGTTCAGGCTGCAGCCCCTCTTGATAGCCGAAATCAGCAAGCTTTTGGCCGAGAATGACCTTTGTCGCCAGGTTCGCCATCGGGATTTTTGTGATTTTGCTTAAGAACGGCACGGTTCTGCTTGACCGCGGATTTACCTCAAGCACATACACCTCACCTTGCGACAGGACGAACTGGATGTTCAGCAACCCGATGATGTTAAGGCCTTTTGCCAAGGCTACAGTGTATTGTTCGATTTTTTTCTTAATGTCTTCGCTTAAAGACTGAGGCGGATAGACGGCGATTGAATCCCCTGAATGGACGCCGGCCCGCTCGATATGCTCCATAATTCCCGGAATAACGACTGTTTCGCCGTCAGATACGGCATCGACTTCGATTTCTTTCCCCGTCAGATAACGGTCGATTAACACCGGATGCTGCGGGTTGATTTTGACAGCATTTTTCATATAGTGAAGCAGCTCTTCTTCGTGATAGACGATCTCCATCGCCCGGCCGCCGAGCACATACGAAGGGCGGACAAGTACCGGATAGCCGATGGATGCGGCGATTTTGACCGCTTCGTTCACCGACACGGCGGTTTTTCCGAGCGGCTGCGGCACATTCAGCGCCTCAAGCGCCTGCTCGAACTTATCCCGGTCTTCCGCACGGTCTAAATCTTCAAGTGATGTGCCGAGAATTTTGACGCCGCGGGCGCTCAATTCTTCCGCAAGATTGATCGCCGTCTGCCCGCCGAATTGGACAACAACGCCTTCCGGCTGTTCCAAATCAATGATGTGCATGACATCTTCAACCGTCAGCGGTTCAAAATACAGTTTGTCTGATATGCTGAAATCAGTGGACACCGTCTCAGGATTGTTGTTGATAATAATCGCTTCATAGCCTGCCTGCTTGATCGCCCAGACAGAATGAACGGTCGCATAGTCAAATTCGACGCCCTGTCCGATACGGATCGGCCCGGAACCGAGGACGACGACGCTTTTTCTTGAAGTAACCTCAGACTCGTTCTCTTCCTCATATGTGCTGTAGAAGTACGGGGTTTCTGATTCGAATTCCGCCGCGCATGTATCCACCATTTTATATACAGGCTTGATGTCTGCTTCTTTTCGCATTTGATACAGCTCTTGTTCCGGCATATTCCATTCCCGGCTGATATATTTGTCGGAGAAACCGAGTTCCTTCGCTGTTTGAAGGACGGCGAGGCTGCCTTTTTCCGCTTTCAGCTCTGTTTCAAAAGCGACCAGCTTCCAGAGCTTGTGCAAAAAGAATACGTCAATTGCGGAAAACTCATGAAGCTGCTCCACTGTATAGCCTCTTCTGAACGCTTCAGCAAGATAAAACAGGCGTTCATCCCCGGCTTTTCTGATCCGTTTTTCCAAAAGTCCGTCCGAAATCTCTTCCGCATCCTTCAGTTCCAGGTGATAGACATCGGCTTCCAGTGAGCGGACCGCCTTTAACAGCGATTCTTCAAGGGTGCGTCCGATGGCCATGACCTCTCCGGTGGCTTTCATTTGCGTCCCGAGCCTGCGGTTTGCCGACTCAAATTTGTCGAACGGCCAGCGCGGGATTTTAGAAACGACATAGTCAAGCGCGGGCTCAAAAGCCGCATATGTTTTTCCCGTTACGGGATTCATCATTTCATCAAGAGAAAGCCCGACTGCGATTTTCGCCGCAAGCTTTGCGATCGGGTAACCCGTCGCTTTTGAAGCGAGGGCAGATGAGCGGCTCACCCGCGGATTCACTTCGATAATGTAATATTGGAAGCTGTCGGGATCGAGCGCGAGCTGAACATTACAGCCGCCTTCAATGCCGAGCGCGCGGATCAGCTTTAATGAAACATTGCGCAAAAGCTGATATTCCCGGTCGCTCAAAGTCTGGCTCGGGGCAACGACGATGCTGTCGCCCGTATGGATGCCGACCGGATCGATATTTTCCATGTTGCAAACGACGATCGCGTGATCTCTGCTGTCTCTCATGACTTCATATTCGATCTCTTTGTAACCGGCAATGCTTTTTTCCAGAAGGCACTGATGGACGGGGCTGAGTTTTAATCCGTTTTCGACGATCTCTTTCAGTTCTGCTTCATTCGAGCAGATGCCGCCGCCCGTTCCGCCTAATGTGTAAGCGGGGCGCACGATAACCGGAAACCCGATCCGGCCGACAAATTCCTCGGCTTCCTGTAAAGTGCGGATGATCTCACTTTCCGGCACCGGTTCATTCAGCTCATTCATCAGCGTACGGAATAAGTCGCGGTCTTCCGCCTGCTGGATGGCGGACAGCTTTGTGCCGAGCACTTCCACCCCGCATTCCTCAAGAACCCCGAGTTCAGACAGCTCGACGGCAAGATTCAGTCCGGTCTGTCCTCCCAGAGTCGGCAGGATGGCGTCCGGCCGTTCTTTTCTGATAATACGCGTGAGAAACTCCGGCGTCAGCGGCTCTATGTATACCCGATCAGCCATTTCCGTATCCGTCATAATCGTTGCCGGATTCGAGTTGACGAGAATGACTTCATAGCCTTCTTCCTTTAAAGCGAGACACGCCTGTGTGCCCGCATAATCAAATTCCGCCGCCTGTCCGATAATAATCGGGCCTGATCCGATCACTAAAATCTTTTTAATATCTACGCGTTTTGGCATACCGCTTCCCCTTCTTTCTCAGTTGTTTCGATCAAGTCAATGAATCTGTCAAATAAATGATTGGCGTCTTCCGGCCCCGGTGAAGCTTCAGGGTGGTACTGAACCGTAAATGCCGGCAATGTTTTATGCTTGAGTCCTTCGATCGTTTGATCATTGATCGCAATGTGCGTCACTTCAAGCTCTGTCTTATCTATTGAAGAAACTGTATATCCGTGGTTTTGGGCGGTTAAAGCGACTTTCCCTGTCGCAAGCTCTTTAACCGGATGATTGGAACCCCTGTGTCCGAATTTCATTTTTTCCGTTTCCGCTCCGGATGCCAGCGCAAATAATTGGTGGCCGAGGCAGATTCCGAATAACGGCACCTTCCCGAGTATGCCTTTTATCATTTCAATGGCTTCCGGCACATCTTTCGGATCTCCGGGTCCGTTAGAAAGCATGATGCCGTCCGGCTTGAGCTGAAGCACTTCTTCCGCCGTTACATTGTACGGCACAACGATGACATCGCATTTTCTTTTGTTTAACTCTCTTAAAATGCCGTGCTTCATACCGAAATCGACGAGTACGATGCGTTTGCCGCGGCCCGGACTCGGATATGCCGTTTTCGCAGATACTTGAGCGACTTGATTTCTCGGCAGTTCCGTTTCTTTCAGCCTTGCAAGAACCTCTCCGACATTCTCCTCGCTTGAAGCAAACGTTCCTTTTAATGCGCCGGCCGTGCGGATCATTCTTGTGAGCTTTCTCGTGTCAATCCCTTGTAAGCCGGGGATATTTTTCATTTTCAAATACTCGTCAAGCGTGTAAGCCGAACGCCAGTTGGAAGGCAGCTCGCACAGTTCTTTTACGATCAGCCCTTTTACAAAAGGAGTGATGGATTCAAAGTCATCTCTGTTAATTCCGTAGTTGCCGATCAGTGGATACGTCAGCGTCACGATCTGCCCGCAGTAAGAAGGGTCTGATAAAATTTCCTGATAACCGGTCATTCCCGTGTTGAATACGACTTCACCCGCGGTATGTTCCAGGCTCCCGAATGCTTCACCCTCAAATACCGCTCCATTTTCCAGCACTAGTCTTCTTTTCATTTGACGAGTCTCCCTTCTTCGTATGCAAGCTTACCGGCAGCCATCGTTGCAACAGGCCAGCCGAAGCACTTCATCTTGTTGAATGGCGTATTTTTTCCTTTAGATAAAAATGTATCTTTGTCAATGGCCGCTTCTTTTTCCAGATCAATCAGGGTGATGTCAGCAGGCGCGCCCGGTGCAAGCGTTCCGTACGGAAGACCGAACGCCTCGCAAGGTTTTGCCGTCATGAAATCAACCAGCTGCTTCAGCGTCCACGCCCCGTTTTTCACAAAATGTGTGTACAGAAGCGGAAAGGCTGTTTCTAAACCGACGATACCGAAAGGCGCAAGCTTCATATCCGTGTTTTTCTCTTCTTCTGTATGCGGCGCATGGTCAGTGGCGATGAAATCAATCGTACCGTCTAACAGCCCTTCAATCAGCGCCTCTCTGTCCTCTTTGCTGCGAAGCGGCGGATTCATTTTAAAATTGGTATCAAGTCCCGGGATATCTTCGTCACAAAGCAGCAGGTGGTGCGGCGACACTTCCGCCGTCACGCGGATTCCCGCTTTTTTTGCGTCTCTTACGGCTCTGACGGATTCTTTCGTGCTGATATGACACACATGGTAATGGCAGCCCGCCGCTTCCGCCAGCAGGACGTCACGGGCGATATGTACCGCTTCGCAAATGGAAGGTATGCCGTTCAGGCCGTTCGCTTTTGAAAAAGATCCTTCATGCACGCTCCCTCCGTAAATAAGCGAGTTATCCTCACAATGAGCGACAATCGCTTTATTCATTGAAGCCGCCCGTTTCATGGCTTCATACATCATTCCGGCCGTCTGAACGCCGACGCCGTCATCGGTGAAGGCGAATGCGCCCGCTTCATGAAGCGCCTCAAAATCTGTCATTTCTTCGCCCGTTTGTCTGATCGTAATTGATGCGTAAGGAAGCACCCTGACAGATGAGGTTTCTTTGATCCGGTTTTGCAGCCATTCCATCTGCTCTTTCGTATCCGGCACCGGCCTTGTATTCGGCATGGCTGCGACTGTGGTAAAGCCGCCCCGCGCCGCGGCTTTAGAGCCCGTCTCAATGGTTTCTTTTTTCTCGCCGCCCGGTTCTCTGAAGTGGACATGAAGGTCTACGAGCCCCGGTGAAACAAACAGTCCGTCAGCGTCGATCACCGTTTCTCCGTCTTTCGCTGTCAAAAGCCCGGTTTCCATAATAAACTCACCCGTTACCCGGATATCCTGTGCCACTTTTTCTCCCTGTTCATTTAACATCCAGCCGTTTTTAATGAGATAAGACATAAGCCGCTTCTCCCCTTTTCACATTGGTTTGCAGTGCTCTTTTTAAGACTGCCATTCTGATATACACACCATTTTCCATTTGTTTAAAGATTCTTGATTTTCCGCATTCCACTAATGTTGTGTCAATTTCGACTCCTCTGTTCACCGGTGCGGGATGCATGATGATGGCATGCCGCTTCATGCTCTCCGCCCGCTTTGCGGTCAGCCCGTATGCTTCCAGATAGCCTTTTTGGTCGGCTTCTGTCTGATGCCTTTCATTTTGGATGCGGAGCAGCATGACGACATCTGAAGCTTGTATGGCTTCATCCGTCTGAACACAGGTGCCGAAGGCGTTTTTCTCATCCTGCCATTGCGGCGGACCAGAAAACAGCACACGTGCGCCGAGCCTTGTCAGCACCTCGGCATTCGACCTTGCCACCCTGCTGTGTTTGATATCGCCATGAATGGAAACCGTCAGGCCCTGAAAGGTCTCAAATTCCTCTTGAATCGTCATTAAATCGAGTAATGACTGAGTCGGGTGCTGGCCGCAGCCGTCGCCGGCGTTTAAGATCGGAATATTGACTCTGCCGGTCAGATCTTTGTAATATTCATCCGTGCTGTGCCGGATGACGCAGGCGTTCGCTCCGATTGATTCCAGTGTTTTGACCGTGTCATATAAGGACTCGCCTTTTTGAACGCTTGTGCTCGTATCGTCTAAGCTTAGTACGTTCATCCCGAGTTTCTTTTCCGCCACTTCAAAGCTGAACCGCGTTCTCGTGCTCGGTTCAAAAAACAGATTCGCAACAAATTTCCCCGCGAGATCGGGGCGGACTGTTCCCTCTTTTATCGCTTTTGCCTCACACAGCAGTTCTGTAATTTCAGCCGTGCTCAGTTCAGACATCGCCGTTAAATGATTCATGTTTTTCTCCTCCGTTTCCGCTTGAAGGCCGTAAAAAACACCCCGGTCTATAGACTCGGGGTGCGGTTAAAGAGAGAAGCAGCGTACAGCTTCTTCCCGTTATAACCCTTCCAAGCCTCTCTGGACTTTCTTTAAAAGGTTTTACATATGATTTTGTTTTTCTGATGCAATCGCGTCTTCTTCATTTGCATGCGGCAGGATGAGGTTCAGGATGACTCCGACGATTGCCGCAAGCGCCATGCCGGATATTTGGAACCCGCCTTTTGATACTTGAATAAAAGCCCCTCCGACGCCGATCACGAGGATGACGGATGTGATAATTAAATTTCTCTTGTTTTCATAATCAATGTTGTTGTCAATCAGCATTCTTAAGCCGCTGGAGGCGATAATTCCGAAGAGCAGGAAGGAAACGCCTCCCATAACCGCGGACGGAACAGAGCTGATCAGCGCTGATACTTTTCCGATAAATCCGAAGCACAGCGCAATCACACCCGCGCCGCCGATGACAAAGACGCTGAAAACTCTCGTAATTGCCAGTACACCGATGTTTTCGCCGTATGTTGTCGTCGGCGGGCCGCCGATTAACGAAGCGATAATCGTCGCTACGCTGTCCCCCATTATGGAGCGGTGCAGTCCCGGCTTTTTAATGAAATCCTGTCCGACGACTTTACTCAGCACCATTTGGTGGCCGATATGTTCTGACATGGTCACGAAAGCGACCGGCACCATCGCAGCCGCAATGCCCAATGTCACTGACGGCGTATAGTCTTTGAAAGGGATGATAAATTCAGGAGCGGCGAACCATTTTGCATCAATGACCGGCTGAAAATTGACGATGCCCTGTGTCAGCGCAAACAGATATCCGCCTATAATGCCGATCAATACCGGAATCAGGCTTAAAAATCCCCGTAAAAAGATGGCGCAGATAATGGTGATTGCCAAAGTGACGCCGGCTACACTGAAATGTTTCAAGCTGTAGACGAGTTCCTTCGCATTCGGATCAGCATACATTGCCATATTGACGGCTGTGCTTGCCAGTCCGAGGCCGATGACGATGATGACCGGCCCGACGACCACCGGGGGCAGCAGCTTCATCAGCCACCCCGTTCCAAGCTGCCTGATGAGAAGTGCGATCAGGCCGTACACAATTCCCGCCAGGAAAGCGCCGACCATGGCAGCCCCCGGCCCTCCCGTCGCCTTCACCAAGATAATCGGTGATATAAAGGCGAATGATGAGCCGAGATAAGCGGGAATCTGGCCTTTTGTCACCAAGAGATAGGCGAGTGTCCCGATTCCGCTCGTGACAAGCGCCACTGCCGGGCTCATTCCGACCAGTTTCGGCACGAGTATGGTTGAACCGAACATGGCGAATAAATGCTGCAGGCTGAATGACAGCCAGGACAATGGATTGGGGACGTCCCTGACTCCTAGGTTTACTTTTTTCTTACTCATGGCGTTTTCCTCCCGGTTGACTTTCAAATGGTATAAAAAAACCTCTTTGCTTTTTGCGCAAAGAGGCATACAAAACCCGGCCGCGTCGATCCGCCCGGCTTTGTGTTTTAAAATCCTCTTTGCAAACTCTCTGGGATGCATTTAAAAAGGGTGGTTATTCATTTTCATAAATGGCGACCATATCAGTCTGATCAACTTCGCTCAGCTGAACCATCACTTTTTCAGCTTTTGAGGTCGGAATGTTTTTCCCGATATAGTCCGCTCTGATCGGCAGTTCCCGGTGCCCTCTGTCGACAAGCACGGCAAGCTGTATCGATGACGGCCGCCCGACATCAACGAGGGCATCCATCGCAGCTCTCACCGTCCGGCCGGTATAAAGCACATCATCAACCACAATGACCTTTTGGTCTGTGATATCGGCCGGAATGTCCGCGCCTTTTACAAGCGGCTCTTCATTGCTCGTTTTTTTCGTGAGATCGTCACGGTAAAGGGTGATATCGATTTCCCCGACGGTGACCGGATTCCCTTCAATCTGTTCGATCCGCTCGGCCAGCCGCTTTGCTAAATAAATGCCTCTTGTTTTAATCCCTACAAGAATGCAGTCATTCATTCCTTTATTCCGCTCGATCATTTCATGGGCTATCCTTGTGAGCGCCCTTCTGATGGCCTGTTCGTCGAGAATAACAGCTTTTTGATTCACTCGTGACACCTCTCCATTCGTATATAAGAAGACCCCTCCTGCCAGAGCATAGAGGGGTTCCTTTCCAGGACGAAGACACACGTGTATCTCTTCTGTCCTATCCGTTATCCTTCTCAGCCTCTCTGGACTGTGTTAAAGAATCTATTCAGCTTGTTTTTATTATTTCAGAAAAGAAACTCGCTGTCAACGGCTATTTCTTAAATTTTCAATGAGTTTTTTCATATCTTCAGGAAGGGGCGCTTCAAACTCAATGTATTCGCCCGTCCGGGGATGATCAAAACCTAATATTCCGGCATGAAGCGCCTGACCGTTAAAATCAACGGTTTTTCTCGGTCCGTATTTCGGATCGCCCGCCAAAGGAAATCCGATATATTTCATATGAACACGGATCTGATGCGTTCTTCCGGTCTCAAGACGGCACTCTACGAGCGTGAAATCTTGAAAACGCTCAAGCACGTGGAAATGCGTGACGGCGTTTTTGCTGCTTTCTCTTGTTACGGTCATGCTTTGACGGTCTTTTTTATCTCTTCCGATCGGAGCGTCAATCGTTCCGTCATCATGTGAAATCAACCCGTGGACAACCGCTGTGTACTTTCTGGTCACGGTTTTATTGACAAGCTGATTAACGAGTGATTCATGCGCCATATCGTTTTTAGCGACCATTAACAGACCGGAAGTATCTTTATCAATCCGGTGGACGATTCCCGGGCGCATGACGCCGTTAATGCCGGAAAGGTCGTTGCAGTGAGCCATCAGTCCGTTTACAAGCGTCCCTGTCACATGGCCGGGCGCCGGGTGTACAACCATGCCCCGCGGTTTGTTCACAACCAAGACGTCCTGATCCTCATAGTAAATGTCCAAATCCATCGGCTCTGCAAGCACGTCCAGTTCTTCCGGTTCAGGAATGGTGACGTTTACCTGATCGCCGGGCTGCATTTTGTAGTTCGCTTTTACGGATTTGCCGTTAACGGATACCAGTCCCTCTTTTACCCATTGCTGCACTTGAGTGCGTGACCAGTTTTCTCCCGTTGAAGCCAAAAATTTATCAATCCGTTCGCTCTTTTGTTCAGGCTGAACGGTTATCTCAAATTGATTCATGTTATTGCTCCTTCTTTTTCCCGCTGTCAAACAGCATATGAATAAATAAAAGTATTACACCGACGCACAGTGAGGAGTCCGCGATATTAAAAATCGGATAGTGATAATCCACGATGATGACATGAATAAAATCCACCACTTCCTGGCGCGCCGCCCGGTCAATAAAGTTTCCGGCCGCACCGCCCAGCATTAAGCCGAGAGAAATTCCGAGTAACATCTGCCCTTTTGCATAACGCTGTATGTAATAAACGATTCCGATAATCACGGCGATGGTAATGACGTAGAAAAACCACATTTGGCCGGCTAAAATCCCCCACGCCGCTCCCGTGTTGCGATGAGATGTGATATAAAGCACCTGATTGATGACAGGTATGCTTTGTCCCAATTCCATATGGCTGACGACAAGCCATTTGGTCAATTGGTCGGCAATAATAATAAAAAGAGCGATAAGATAATAAAGCACACACGTTCCTCCAGTATACAGTTACTTTTATCCTTTATGAATTTTATCAGTAAAAGATGCCAGAGTAAAGGCAGATCATAAGCGCATGCAAACAGACGCTGTCACTCATACAGCGCCTGATCATATGCATAATCTCCGGGTTCCCAATATGGAAGGGTTTTCTTTTCAAATTGAGCGGGATAATAAAAATCATCAGCGGTTCTGGCCGTCGGCAACACCGCAAGTTTTTCAATCGGAATGGGGGCGCCTGTTTTTTCACAATAACCGTACGTATTGTTTTCAAACTTAGACAGGGCAAGAAGAACGTCCTGAAGTTCTTCTTTTATATGATAGATCAGAGTTGCTTCTTGGTCGTTCATTGAAGGTTCAACAGATGCTGACATTTGAAAGCAAGAATATTCGAATAATCTTGATTGAAGTTCTTCTTTCATCATGAGAAGCTCCGTGTGGATTGCGGTCAGTTGATCATTCATTCATCACAACTCCTGCTCTTGATGTTATGGCTTTATTGTTGCCCCCAGAGCGCCATTTGAAGCCCATAAGATTTTTCCTGTCGTTCTAATCGATGACATTGCTGGCATGTAAAAAAGCGCCCGGCTGACACCGGGCGCTTTCCCATTTATTATTTTTGATAATATTTTTCAACGATTTCCGCATTGCGCAGTGATAATGTCGGATATTTCGGATTGGCTCCGACATCTTTAGAAATGACGCGGGAACGTTCACACATCTGGCCTTCCGCTTTTTCTACGGTCATTTTTCCTGTTGTGAAACTTTGCGCGTTTTCAGGCGCTTCACTTTCGTCTTTTACTGTCAGTTCTGAGACGATAAACAGCTGCGCGATGTTTTCTTTAATGGATGACAAGAGGTCGCGGTTTTCTTTGTTCGGATACAAAGTCAGGCTCGCTTCCAATGATCTTCCGATAATTTTTTCGTTACGGGCTGTTTCCAAAGCTTTCAGCACGTCGTTTCGAAGCTCCATGAAGCGGTCGAACTTTTCTTCTGTCGCTTGACTGTCCGGAACAGCAATGGTTTCCGGCATATCTGTCAGCTGCACGCTTGCTTCTTCAACAAATGATAAGTGAGACCACATTTCATCCGCCGTATGCGGGAGAATCGGCGCCGTCAGCTTCACTAACGCCAGCAGCGTTTCATAAAAGACGGTCTGCATGCTGCGGCGGTCCGGATGATCCGCATGCTCGATGTACACAACATCTTTTGCAAAATCAAGATAGAAGGAGCTGAGCTCGATCGTACAGAAATTGTGAATGCTGTGATAAACCACCGCAAATTCATATTCATCGTACGCTTTTTTCACCTTATCAATCAGCTTATTCAGCTTGATCAGCATATATTGATCCACTTCGCGGAGATCTTTTACATCAACGGCATTGACACTTGGATTGAAATCGAACAGGTTGCCGTGAAGGAAGCGGAACGTGTTGCGGACTTTCCGGTATACTTCCGCAACCTGCTTCAGAATGGCGTCAGACACGCGAACGTCCGCCTGATAATCCACTGACGATACCCATAATCTTAAGATGTCGGCACCAAGCTGTTTCATGACTTTAGCCGGAACAACAACGTTACCGATTGATTTACTCATCTTGCGTCCTTCTCCATCCAGTGCGAACCCATGGCTGAGCACACCTTTATACGGCGCTTTTCCTGTTACGGCTACTGCTGTAGAAAGAGAAGAGTTAAACCAGCCGCGATATTGGTCAGATCCCTCTAGGTATAAATCAGCCGGGCGAACGAGGTCATCACGTTCTTCAAGCACTGCTTGATGTGAAGAGCCTGAATCAAACCAAACATCCATGATATCCTGTTCTTTTGTAAATGTGCCGTTCGGGCTGCCAGGATGCGTAAAGCCTTCCGGAAGAAGATCCTTTGCTTCTTTTTCAAACCAAATGTTTGATCCGTGCTGTCTGAACAACTCAGAAACATGTTCAATGGTTTCATCTGTAATAATCGGTTCTCCGTTTTCAGCGTAAAATACCGGAATCGGCACACCCCACGCACGCTGTCTGGAAATACACCAGTCTCCGCGGTCCCGAACCATGTTGTGCAAACGCTGCTCGCCCCATTCAGGAACCCATTTGGTTTCTTTAATGGCATCCAGCAGGTCTGATCTGAAATCTTTAATAGACGCAAACCATTGCGCTGTCGCTCTGAAAATGGTTGGTTTTTTTGTTCTCCAATCATGCGGATAAGAATGAGTAATGAATTCAAGCTTCACAAGTGCGCCTTTTTCATCGAGCTGCTGTGTGATCGCTTTGTTTGCATCATCATAGAACATGCCTTCAAACCCAGGGGCTTCGCTTGTCATTACACCTTTTTCATCGACTGGGCAAAGCACATCTAAACCGTATTTTTGGCCAATGATAAAGTCATCTTCCCCATGTCCTGGCGCTGTATGAACACAGCCTGTTCCGGCATCAGTTGTTACGTGTTCACCAAGCATAACGAGAGAGTCTCTGCCATATAGCGGGTGTTCAGCGATAATGTTCTCAAGGTCTTTTCCTTTGACCGTTCTTGTCACTTCATACTGATCAAATCCGCATGCTGATGCAACACTTTCGACTAAGGCACTTGCTACGACAAAGCGGTCTTCACCTACTGCAATCACGCTGTACTCAAGATCAGGGTGCACTGAGATTCCGAGGTTCGCCGGAATTGTCCAAGGCGTTGTTGTCCAAATGATGATGCGCTCGCCGTTTTCAAGAACGCCTTTTCCGTCTTTTACACCAAAAGCGACGTAAATAGATGCTGAACGTTTGTCTTGATATTCGATCTCGGCTTCAGCCAGAGCAGACTCACTTGAAGGTGACCAGTTAACCGGTTTAAGGCCTTTGTAAATGTAGCCTCGTTTTGCCATTTCACCAAATACGCGGATTTGCTGCGCTTCGTATTCCGGTTTTAATGTCACGTATGGGTTTTCCCAGTCACCGCGGACACCAAGACGTTTGAATTGCTCACGCTGTCCCTCGATTTGCTTCCAAGCGTACTCTTCGCATAGTTTGCGGAATTCCGCTACTGACATTTCTTTCCGGTTTACTTTTTTGTTTTTCGTCAGAGCTGTTTCAATCGGCAGTCCGTGCGTATCCCAGCCCGGCACGTACGGTGCGTTGTAGCCGCTCATTGATTTATAGCGGACGATGAAGTCTTTCAGGATTTTGTTCAGGGCATGGCCCATGTGGATGTCTCCGTTTGCATAAGGAGGTCCGTCATGCAGCACGAATTTCGGGCGGTCTTTCGTCCGTTCTTGAACAAGACGGTAAATGTCCTGCTCCTCCCAGTCTTTTTGCATGTCCGGCTCACGATTCGGCAGATTTCCGCGCATCGGAAAATCTGTTTTCGGCATTAACAGCGTATCTTTGTAATCCATTTCCATTCCTCCACAACATTTTTCAGAAAATAAAAAAAGCCCTCTCATCCCATAAGGGACGAGAAAGCTTATCTCGCGGTACCACCCTTTTAGAAAAAACGGATCATCCGTCTTTTCCTCTCGAACATCGTAACGTGATGGAACGTCCTATCCTACTCTCGGTTCAGAAAGGAAACTAAAGGGCTGATCTGCATGATTCCGGCCATCCCGGGCTTTCACCTTCCCCGGGTCGCTTTATAGCCTGTTTTGAGTCATGCCGGTCCCTTTCAATCGTCTTTTCATCTGAATTTATGAACGTATTATATTCGAACGGGCCGGAGAATGTCAAGAAAATCAGAAAATTATTCTTTTTCCTCAAAAACCGCGTCGACTTCGTATTCCAGCAGATGATCCCAATCATCGTTCTTCAGCAGGTCGAGCTGCGCCTCAATCAGCATTTGGAAACGCGTTCTGAAGACTTTAGACTGTTTTTTCAGCTCTTCAATTTCCATTGCGATTTTTCTTGATTTGGAAAGCGACTCATTGATGATGCGATCAGCATTTTTTTCTGCTTCACGGACGATCAGCTTCGCTTCTTTCTGCGAGTTGCGCTTTACGTCTTCTGCGGCTTCCTGAGCTACGAGAATTGATTTATTCAGCGTTTCTTCGATATTGGCAAAGTGGCCGATTTTTTCGTCCAGCTCGTTCACTTTCGCCTCAAGCTCCGTTTTTTTACGGAGTGCGATTTCGTAATCTTTTCTGACCTGCATTAAAAATTCATTTACTTCATCTTCATCATATCCGCGAAAACCTTTTGTAAACGTTTTGTTATGGATATCATTCGGCGTTAATGGCATATTGCCACCTCCATTTTTACATTTCAGTACGGTTATCTAGTTCACATTATAAAACAAATACGGCGCAGATGGAGAAAAAAACTGAAAAAACGACTCATTTTTGCCGTTCAAATGTAACTTTCCATTTGTCTTTTTTCGTTTTTCCGTCAACTTTTGCCAAACTGCATCGTCCGAAGCCGCGAATCGAGAGCATGTCCCCTTCAGCAACCTGATAAGACGGATCTTCAATGGCTTTCCAATTCACCTTAACGAGCCCGTTTTTCACAAGCGCCTGCGCTTTCTGACGGGATTGCCTGCTCATTGAAGCGCAGACGGCGTCGAGACGCAATGAAGAAACCGTGTCATCCCTTATTTCGACATCTGAAGCGGGAATGTGAAGAGCGGAAAGCTCGATTTTCTCAAGCTTTACCGGCGCTTTGCCCGCTTTGGTCAGCTGAGTGCTGACAAAATCGGCGATTTCACCAGAGACGATGAGCTGCACGGCTTCCTCTGAGAAAATCAGATCGCCGTATTTCTGCCGCTTTAAGCCGATCCCCATTAATGATCCGAGAAGAGAGCGGTGGTCAATGCTGACGAATTTTTCAGCGTATTGAACGTCAAAAGCCCGAAGCTCAAAATCATCCTGTTCAGGTTCCATATATTCAGGGTATAAAATCGCGCGTTTGCGCTCAGCTCTGTCATATCCTCCGAAAAACGCAAGACCGCAGGCGTCGCCGATAACGGCTTTTACAATCACCTGTTCTCTGGGATCTAAGAAATCAGTCAGCTTCATCCGATACTGGTCCAGGACAATCTGTTTCCATTCAAGCACCTGATCAATAAAAGGCCGCTCGTCTTGTCTGAAGTGCTGGTAAATATCGCTCATGTTCTTTCCTTTCTATGTAAAGAGGCTTGGCTGGTGCCAAGCCCGTATCAAACTGTCGCATTCAAGTATACATTGCGATCATGCGGTATAGGCCCCAAAGTCCCGTCGTGGCAAACCGAAGCACGATAATCGCTACAATCGGGGATATATCCAGCATGGCAATGGGCGGAATGATCCTTCTGAACGGCTCTAAATACGGTTCGCAAATCGCTGCGAGAAACCGTCCGACCGCCGTTTCTCTCGTACTCGGCACCCATGACATAAAGATATAGATGATCAGGGCAAACGAGTAGATGTAAATTAAATAACTCAGAACGGAAAAAATTTGATAAAGAATCATCCTGCTTTACCACCTCTGATGTTCGTCTTCATTTATAAGCTCCGAAATCGTGCCGGAAACGTCGACATTATCAGGCGTGCACAGAAAAATATCTGAACCGATTCTCTGAATGTCGCCGCCGATGGCGTAGACGGTACCGCTTAAAAAGTCGACGATTCTTTTCGCCTGATCATGCTGGATGCGCTGCAGATTGACGACAACCGCCCGCCTGTTCTTTAAATGATCGGCGATTTCCTGCGCTTCCGCATATACACGCGGTTCACTCAACACCACTTTAGAGGATTTCTGAACACTTTGCAAGCTTACTACGTTCTGCTTGCCCTGCGGCTTCTGAGCGTAAGCAGGCTGTTTATCTTTCTGCTGTTCATGCTCTTCCGGATGATCCTGCTCCGTTTCAATGTATTCGTACTCGTACTCCTCCTCATCCATTGAGAAAAAGTTTTTCAGTTTATTTTTCATGCTCATTTGTTTACACCCCCCGGTTCATTTCCGACTAATGAAGAGCCGATTCTGATAAAAGTTGCGCCCTCTTCAACAGCGATTTCATAGTCATTTGACATGCCCATTGACAGTTCCCGGCACGGTGCGTTTGTCTGATTCAGTTTTTGCACCTGATCCCTCAGATCACGCAATTGCCGGAAGCAGGCTCTGATCGTTTCTGTATCGTCTGTCAGGGGAGCCATCGTCATCAGGCCCTCTACAGAAATGTTTCTAAACTCAGAAAGCTCTCTGATAAAGGGGATGACCTCCTCTGTTTTCAAACCGTGCTTAGACGGCTCAAGCGAAGTATTCACCTGCACAAAACAGCGAACCGTATGCTGCGCCCGTTTTTCAATCTCTTTTGCCAATGACAGTCTGTCTAAGGAATGAATATAAGATACACGGTCAACGACGGCCTTCACCTTTCTGGACTGAAGACTGCCGATAAAGTGCCACTCCGGGCTGCCTTTGATGACTTCCTGCTTACGGATAAGCTCGGCATCCCGGTTTTCTCCCAGACTTGTAATACCGGCATCAACGGCCTCTTGAGCCCTTTCGGCTGATACGTATTTTGTAACCGCGATGACGGTAACATCTTCGGGGCTTCGGCCCGATCTGTTACATGCTTCGTTTATTCTTTCGTTTATATGTCGTAATTGATCAGCAACACGCAAGATCTTACGCCTCCTTCATTCCGATAAAGGACATCATGCGTCCCGTTTTCCCTTTGTCGCGGCGGTGTGAAAAGAATAGTTCACGCTCTCGTTCGGTGCATAAACCGCTGACTGAAATGTTTTCTTCCGGAATGCCGCAATGTATCAGAAGAAGACGGTTGACCTCTTTTAAATCAAGCTGATACTGGCCTTTTTCCGTTTCGCATATGGCGGATTCAGCCGTAAAAGGCAGCGCCCGCACTTCATTGATGACGCGGTCGTCGACTGTATAGCTTCCCGCGCTGATGGACGGACCGATGACAGCCTGAATATCTGTTAAACGGGAGCCTTCTTCGTTTACCCAGCGTTCCGTCATGATGCGTCCGATTTGTTTGACCGTCCCCTTCCATCCGGCATGGGCAGCGCCGATAATGGATTTCACCGGGTCATAAAAATACAAGGGCACACAGTCCGCAAAACAAAGGGCCAAAAAAAGATTCGCATCTTTCGTGTAGAGCCCGTCCGTCCCGCGGAATGCGGAAGAATAGTCTCTCGCTCCTTTTCCTTTATCCCCGGCTGTCACGCGCCGGACGCGGTTTTCATGTGTCTGGTCGGCGAACACCCAGGAATCCAGATCAGTACCGCATAAGGACGCTATGACTTCACGGTTTGTCACAACATCATGAGCTTCGTCCCGGACGTGCAATCCGGTATTTAATGACTCATACGGAGGATTGCTGACCCCGCCGTTTTTCGTCGTGAATCCGGCGATGACCTTTGTGTTAAGCTGATTCACACAGTTCCAGTCTTCTATCATGAGTGCCGAGGGGGTGGTAAGACTAAACGGGTGATATGTATTCATGGAGATCCAACCTTTCGACAAACATTAAAAAAGCGTAATTTCCCACTCATTTTAACACAATTTTAAGCATACGTTTAGCGGCTGATTGAAAAATGAGATAAATAAATGTGCCGGAAACATTGAGATTTCCGGCTTTTTACAAGTGAAGGGAGGATTACGCTCCCCCTTTTGGTTCATTTACACGCACTAAGATGACATCTTCCCCAATTTTAACTATATTTCGCCAAGGAATGATCATTTCCTCTTCTTTTCCGAAAAAACCGAGAACTTTTCCGCTGCCGCCTAAAATAATCGCCTGAATTTTCCCCGTTGTCACGTTAATATCAATATCACCGATGCTTCCGAGTTTTTTTCCGTTCGACACGTTTACCACATCTTTTATTTGAAATTCAGATATGCTGATCATCCGTATCACGCCCTTTGCCCGTTCTTTTTCCTATTATATGAACGGCCGGGCTGAACCTTGTCACATCGGGCAATCTTTTTTGCGGCTGCACCAGCCGAGGATAAATCTCAGCATGATTTTCGTATAGTCCATAAGCTCATCAACGGACACTTCCTCGTTTACGGAGTGGGCGTTTTTTAAATCGCCGGGGCCGTATATGACGCTCGGAATCCCGGCATGATAAAGCCACCCTCCGTCTGTTACGGTTTGGGAAACATCAATGACGGGCTCCTGTTTTTTGACGGCTGAGTGTGATGCAGCCAAGACAGAAACTGCCGGATGGTCCGGGTCGATTTTCAGCGCCGGGAACACCTCTCCTCTGTCTTCAATCATCGAAGATCCGCCCCATTTGAACACCGGCCTGTTTTCTTTGAGCCACAGATCACTGTCAGCGACACGATTAATATAGTCTTCGATTTCTGCGGCTGCTTGTTCGTGCGTTTCGTTCGGATAAAAGTGGACGGTGATCCATAAACGGCATTCATCGGCGACAAACGCTGCGTGTCTTCCGCCTTCAATGACGGCGGGGTTGATCGTATTGGTGCCGGGCGCAAAGCCGGGATAGCTTTTCGTTACCGCCCAGTGGCGCTCCAGCTCTCCCAAGGCAGCAATGATTTTCGCCATTTTTTCGATGGCGCTCGCTCCGAATGTGCCTCCGCCTGCATGAATCATATTGCGCCTCATGCCGTCATGAAATGTTTGTTTGCTTTTCAATTCTATCCAGCCGGTGATGACACCGCCCTGCCCTTGAATATGCAGGCTGCTCGTATCCGCGACAACCGCAAAATCCGCGTGATAGCCGCGTTTGCAGCATTCCAGCGTCCCCGCCTCACCGACTTCTTCTCCGATTACAGACTGTACAATGAGGTCGCCCGGAAGCTTAATGCCGGCATCATGGATCAGCTTCAGAGAGAAAAGAACACACGCCAATCCCCCTTTCATATCAGCGGCGCCCCTTCCGATCAGCATGCCGTCTTTTACGAGCGGCTGAAACGGGTCAGAGTGCCAGTCTTCGCCCCCGGCTTCTGCCACATCAATGTGTCCGTTTAAAATCAGGCTTTGATGCCTGCTTGAATCTGTCCCTTCTAAAACACCGACTACATTCGGGTCTTCCGGATACACATCCCACATATCGACCGAGCAGCCCGTTTCTTTTAAAAAGCCGGCCACCCACTTTTGGGCTTCTGCCGTATTTCTTGCTGGCGGGGCCGGAGTGGGAAAGGCTATCAGTCTTTCAGCAATATGTATGAAGTCGTGCCGCCGTTTCTCCGCCTGGTGTAACAGCATATCAATCTGATGCATTGGAAACCTCCCCTTTGGCTGTATCAAAAAACCCGTTCATTCATGAAATGAAACGGGTAAAAAACGGATCTTCCTCCGCTTTTTTCACCGCTTCCCTCCGCCGGCATGATCCGGATCAGGTCCGTTAAGGGTTGAGACAACGTCTCTCTCAGCCGCGTGGCAGCACCCCCAGGGTGAATTTATGTTATTTTACGGATGATGCCTCTTTTGCACGTGTTAAAAACGGGCGGCCATTGTTCCATAAGACATTGACAGGCATATCGAAAAACGCTGTAAGCCGCTCGTCAGAAAGCATGTCCCTGATTTTCCCGGAGGCGAACACCTCGCCCTGTTTTAAAAGAAGCGCCTGATCAAATACCGGCAGAATTTCTTCAGCGTGATGGGTGACATAAAGGATGGACGGCGCATTTTCTTTTTCGGCGATCGACGTAATCGTGTCCAGCAGCTGCTCCCTTGCCATAAAATCAAGACCCGTCACGGGTTCGTCCAAAATCAGCAGTTCCGGATCAGCCATAAGCGCCCGCGCAATCAGCGCTCTTTGTCTTTCCCCTTGTGATAATGTTTCATACCGTCTGTCGGCGTAACTGATGGCGCCCAAATCCTTCAGAAGACCGATCGCTTTTTCCCTTACTTGCTCACTCGGAGTTTCGTACAGCCCGATTGAGGCGTACGCGCCGCTGAGGGCGATTTCAAAAGCGGAGTCCGCGGCATATAATTTGTGCTGAAGACCTGCCGAAACAAGGCCGATTTTCCTTCTGAGCCTGTCACCGAGCTCTGTTTTGCCGAATTGATGGCCGAGCACCTGCATCTCTCCTGAAGTGGGGAAGTAATAAGAGCATAACATATTCAGCAAAGCCGTTTTCCCGGCTCCGTTTAATCCGTACAGCACCCAATTTTCGTTTTTCTCGACGCGCCAGTTGATATCTTTCAAAATCCATTTCCCGTTTCTTTTTAATGACACACTGTCCAGCTGTAAAATCATTGCAGTTTCCCCCGTTTACTTTATTAAATTTTCTAAAAACTTTTACACATTAGAATACATCACTTCTTTGCAAACGTAAACCATCGCATGAAAAAAGCCTTTAAACAAGGTTTAAAGGCTTTTTCCGTTATTGATGGATATTCTTATTCATTTGTTTAATGGCTGCCTTTTCAAGCCTTGAGACCTGAGCTTGGGATATGCCGATTTCTTCAGCGACTTCCATTTGGGTTTTCCCTTGGAAAAAGCGCTTTCGCAAAATCATTTTTTCCCGTTCGTTCAGTCTTCTCATGCCTTCTTTCAGAGCCAGCTCCTCAATCCATTGTGTATCCTTGTTGCGCTCATCGCTGATCTGGTCCATCACGTAAATCGGATCGCCGCCGTCATTATAAATCGGCTCAAACAGTGAAACCGGATCCTGGATGGCGTCAAGGGCAAACACAATTTCTTCATGGGGCACTTCAAGAACTTTGGCGATTTCCTCTGCTGTCGGCTCCCTGCTTGTCTCACTGATTAACCGCTCTCTTACTTGAAGCGCTTTATATGCGATATCGCGAAGCGACCTCGAGACGCGGATCGGATTATTATCCCGCAAATATCTGCGGATTTCTCCGATGATCATCGGTACAGCGTATGTTGAAAACTTAACATTATGGCTTAGGTCAAAATTATCAATGGATTTCATTAGTCCGATGCAGCCGACCTGAAATAAGTCATCAACATACTCTCCTCTGTTGTTAAACCTCTGAATGACGCTTAAGACAAGGCGCAGATTGCCGTTTACAAGCTTTTCCCTCGCTGAATCATCGCCCTCATCCTGTAATTGCCTAAACAGCTTTCTCATCTCTTCATTCTTGAGCACCGGTAATTTGGAGGTATCCACCCCGCAAATTTCGACTTTATTTCTTGACACGTTTTTCCCTCCCACTAGGAGCTGCTGTACAACGTTAAGTATCTCCTCGGGTGGGAAAAATATGCACCGCCATTTTACAGAAATAAACATCCGGCTGCGGCAATCCTTGCAGCAGTAAGGGCTGTCAGATGGAAAAAATTTTACACCATTTTGTTAAACTCTTTTCTCAGTCTTTTGATAATCCGCTTTTCGAGCCGGGAGATATAAGATTGTGAAATCCCCATCATGTCGGCTACATCTTTTTGTGTTTTTTCTTCTTCTCCGACAAGCCCGAAACGCAGTTCCATAATCTGCTTTTCTCTTTCGTTTAATTGCTCAAGCGCTTTTTTCAGAAGTTTTTTATCCACATTGGCTTCAATGTCTTTTGTAATAATATCATCATCTGTGCCGAGCACATCCGAAAGCAGCAGTTCGTTTCCGTCCCAATCAATATTCAGCGGTTCATCAAAGGACACCTCTGAACGGATTTTGTTGTTACGGCGCAAGTACATTAAAATTTCGTTTTCGATACATCGCGACGCATAGGTGGCGAGTTTGATTTTCTTTTCCGGATTAAAAGTGTTTACCGCTTTGATCAAACCGATGGTGCCGATGCTGATTAAGTCCTCGATATTGATGCCGGTGTTTTCGAATTTGCGGGCAATGTAAACGACAAGACGTAAGTTTCTCTCAATCAGGATGGCCCGCGCCGCCTGATCCCCGCTCGGCAGCTTTAATAAGAGCACCTGCTCCTCTTCTTTAGACAAAGGCGGCGGCAGCGCCTCGCTTCCTCCTATGTAATATACTTCATCGCTTTTCAGTCCGAGTTTCATCAGCCATTTATACCACAAATATGTCAGACGCAGCTTAAGTTTTTTCATCTTCCTCCCCCTTCTAAATACAATGCATTTTGAGTATGATGAATAACAGACTTTTCGTCAGGAAACATGTTTTACAGCCTTCCCTGTCAGCATCTTCGGATGAACGATTCCGTCAAATTCACCGTCCGCGGATAATGGTTTCGTGCTGATGCCGATCAGGCATTTTTCACAAGCGATCATTTCGTCTTTTGTTAAAATCGTGACGTAATCCGGCTTTAAACAGAGTAAAAATTGATTGTCCTGGCCGACGCCCCTGTACGGAATCAGCCTCAGCTTATCCGCATGGCGGAACGAATCATCAAGCTGCTCTATCACTTCAAGCGGACTGGCGGATTTGATGAGGTCCGTTTCCTTTTCGCTGAGAATCGGAGCGAATTTGTCAATGCAAAGGATCATGACCGGCGTTTTCGTCAGCGGATCATACAGCTGATTCCCGGAATCCACCAATCCTTTCGCGCGGATTGTCTGTCCGCTGAATTCCGCCTGCACCATGACAAGTTCATCGTACTGAATGGACTTCGTCTCGATGTCTTCAATTCTCTTTTTCGAAAAAAACCATATGGCCGGAAATCCGATAACTACAAACATCCAGCTGATCGGGTCGCCGAATCCGGTCTGGCTTGTGACCATTACGCCTTGCTGCACAATTGATTCTGTCTGCAGCAGGGAATGTACGCCGATCATTCCCCCGCCGACGAGAAAAGTCGCGAAATAAAAGGCGAACAAATTTTGAAAAAAGTATCGGAACCGTTTAAAGCCAAAAGCCGTAAGCACGATGACTACTGAAAACGCCATTTTTCCCGCCGGATGCTCCACAAAGGGAGAAACAGGCGTAAACATCAGAAGCACAATGGCTGACCCGATGAAACCGCCGGCGGCCACTCTTCTTTTTTTCACCTGGCGTTTTAAAATAAAGGCGGTCAATAAAAGCAAAAGAGAATCAAAACAAAAGTTCAACAGCCAAATGACATCCAGATAGATTTTCACATCTGACCCCTTTCCTCTTTTGTCTTACTTATCTGTTTCTCTCTCTTGTTTCATAAGTATAAAGCAAGCTCTGTGGGAAAGTCTGTCAATTAATGTTGAGGGTAAAGTACAATTTTTAAGGGATAACCGTTTTATTTGTCGAGGGCCGAAAGGGTTGATTTCCTATTGTCCCCTTCAACTAAAAAAGCGCTGCCGTGATTTGGCAGCGCTCTGTTTTTACTCATTGATATAAAGTTTTCCTTTAGCCGTCTGTCTCGTTTCATTTCCGTAGTCATCTCTTGCGATAACGTCAATTTTTGCTCCGCTTGCTTTGATGGAAGAAGTCGCCGTCCAGTAACCCTCATATCGTCCCGGAGAAATTTCTCTCAGCGGAAGCTCTGTTGCGTTTTGGCTCCCTGCCCGGGCGTTTGTCAGAGGCAGACGGATCACGAAGGAAGCGTCTAATTTCTTTCCGCTTGAAAAAGCGATTTTCACTGATTCTCCGGCTTTTAATTCCTTATCCGCTCCGGGAACCAATCCGGAAATGACGGGAGCATTGTAATTGACATCGATTACCGTCTTTTTCGTTGTTTTGTTACCCGCTTCATCTGAGGCCGTGACCTTGATCTCATTGCTGCCGTTTTCCAGAAGGGTTCTCGCTTGATAAGAACCGTTATTTACTTCAGCTTTTTTTCCGTTCACCTTTACCCATTTTAAATGGGCGTCGTGCACTTTTCCTTTTACAGTCACTGCTTCTTTATTTGTTTTATCACCGTTTGCCGGACTGTCAATCGTCACATCCGGCTTATCCTCATCCAGTATGACCGTGACAGGGCGTGACTCATCGGTTGACCCGCTGTCTGTCACAGATGCCGCTGTCAGCCGATTGGCATCTTTAGTGAGTGTGACATCAGCCTGGAAATTGCCGTCTGCATCTGCTTTCGTTTCTGCGGCGGTTTTACCGTTATTGGTAAGACGGACAGCGGTTTTTGGTGAAGCCGTTCCCTTCACCGTGATTGACTTCTTGTTTGTAAATGACTGATCTTCAGGCGAGGTTATCTCAGGCACAGAAGCTTCATAGTCGACCAAAGCCCTGATCATAAAGTTTCCGTCTGATTTATCGGCTTTTGACCAGCGGCCGTCGAGGTATTGCCAGTTTCTGTTCGAGTACGGACTGCCGTCATCAGATGACAGGGCAGGTGTATAAGGATCGGGTTTCGTCTGGCGGAACACAAGATAAAAATCCTTTCCGACCGCGATTCCTTTTGAGCTGAGATCCACTTTGGTCCATTCGCCGTTTCGAAGCGCTTCAGCTTGGAACGGGCCGGCAATTTTGCTGCCCGGAGCTCCATCAGGGCCGGATGCATCATATACTTCTGCTTGAAATTCGGTACCTCCCGGATCAGGCCAGTCGGCGCCCCAAAATTTAAAAAGGCCTCCCGTCAGCATACCGTGTTCTTTTCCGTCTTTAAGCGTCATCTTAACGGCAGATTTGCTGCCGGCTTTAAAATATGACAGCGCGGCTTCTTCCGTCCCGTTATCATAGGCAATTTCCCCTTCATAACCGACATACGGCTTAAGCTTGACGTTTTTTTCAGCATCTCCTTTGATGTCAACAGAAAATTCGCTATTGTAAAAGCCTTTTGCCGCTACTTTGATTGTGTAGGAGCCTTCGTACGCCTTAAGCGAATATTCCCCTTTATCGTTTGTCACCGCCGGTTCAATTGCGGCATCCTCAGCCACATAAAGCGCAGCCCCTTTTACCGGTTCGCCTGTTGACTGATTGGTGATGGTTCCTTTTAGCGTGCCGGACGGCATTTGCTCCAGTGTAAAGTCTGCCTGTGCGGTTTTGTCTGATTGAATAGAAACTTGTTTCGAAGCGGACTTAAATCCGTAAGCCTCGGCTTTCAGCGTATAGCTTCCCGCCTTATGTGACAGGCTGTAGCTTCCGCTTGCAGGGTCGGAATATACGGATTTCCCCGTCTCGGAGACACTGATTTGCGCTCTGAGCGGCAGGAGGTTTGTTTCACGTTTCACTCTTTTTCCGGGTGATTTCACTGCCGGTTTGGCCTGTTTCGGACTGACGGCTTTTTTCTTCAGGTGGCCGGGAGGTGTTTGTCTTTTGTGTTTATTTTTTTTGGCCGCCTTGCCGAGAGGGCTGCTTGAAAGCCGGACATCATCGATATACCATCCGTCTTCATTCAGTACTTCGTCTGACTGCATATTAAACATGAGCTTTATGTTTTGGCCTTTATACGCAGATAAATCAGCCTCTTCATCATTCCATCCTGCGGAGTCACCATTGTAAACGGCCGCCTGCTCCCAATTTGATTTTCCTTCCGGCAGAACGAACACATACCCGTAATCAAAAAATTCTTCGAGCTTGTGCCAGCTTTTAAATTGCAAAAACAGCCGTCCTGTTTCCGGAACTTGAATCGGAGGCATCACCAAATTCATGTTGGCTGAATCGGCATAAGGGCCGGACAGATTCGTCGCATACACTTTATCTCCGGAAAATGCGGTGCCGGGCCCTGAACCCGGGGTACCCCATTCCCATTGGTCATGTGTCCCGTAACTGGACCACCCCGCCGGCTGTGATTCAAAATCCTCTTTGTATCCCGCCGTAACGCTCGGTTTCACGTCAGCCCGGTACGTATCAGATTCTACAGAATGACCTCCGAAATCTTTTATGGTCCATTTATAACTTATCTTGCTTCCCGTTACATCCGGAATTTCCGCCTGGTATGTTCCCTTTTTTTCATCACCGCTTTTTTGAACGGCGGCTGTCGTTTTCCACTCTCCTTCATCAAACTGATAGGAAAGGATGACTTCAGTTACGCTTACATCGTCTTCTGCTGTAACCGTTAACGGAAGGTTTGCCCCTTTGTAAGCCACTGAGACCGGTTCATGATGAAAGCTGGGCGGATTGTGATCTTCGCCCGCAGAAGAGACCTTGCCTTCTACGCTTCCGATTCCGTCCGTTACGGCAGAAACGGCATCAAAAGCGTTAACGAGACCGTGGCCGTAACCGTTATTCGGTGATTCCGGAAAAACGGAATCTGTCAGCTTTTCCGCGGTGCGCGTCAAAACGTCTTCCATTTCATCGACCGTAATAGAGGCGTTTGCCTGCCTTAACAAAGCCGCCGTCGCCGCCACATGCGGCCCGGCCATTGAAGTTCCGTCCCAGCCGCCTTCGTATGTTCCTCCAGGAATCGAAGAACGGATATTCACTCCCGGAGCCGAAATGTCCGGTTTTGTTTCATGATACGGTGAGGGGCCTTGAAGTGAGAAATCAGCGAGTTTCTTGTCGATGTCAGTCGCACCTGTCGCAAATGCTTCAGGATAATTGGCCGGATTCGCGATTGAACCCGGTCCTCCCGGTGTAAATAAGTCTTCATTTCCCGCAGAGAATTCCGGAAAAATCCCTGCCGCTCTCCACGCATTCACCATATCGCGGTACCACTCGTCCATTCCCGAACCGCCTGCCCAGGAATTATTAACAACATCCGGCGCCATCTCGGGATGCGGCGTGCCGTTTTTATCTTTAGGCGCGAGCACCCATTCACCGGCATCCAAAATATCGGCATCGGTTCCTCCGTCATCTGAAAATGCTTTTACTGCGATCCATTTCGCCCCCGGAGCCACACCGATTTGATTTGAGCCGTCAGGTTCTGAACCCGTCATGGTCCCTGTTACATGAGTGCCGTGTTCAAGATCATCGTAGGGAGCGTCTTTATGGGACACGGCATCATACCAGTTCATTTCATGATTCGGCGCTGCGGGATTTGCAGGATCGTAACCCCGGTATTTTTCCTTAAGCGCCGGATGATCCCACTGAACTCCCGTATCAATGGAGGCGACAACCGTGCCGGTTCCGTCGTATCCTGAGGCCCAGGCCTGCGGCGCATCAATTTGGCTGATATTCCATTCGATGCCTTCCTTTGCTTTGATCTCTTTTTGTTTTTTCTTCATTTGAAAAGGAGCTATTGATTGTCGTTGAGTAAGCTGACGTTTTTCATTCGGAAGAACTTTTTCTACTTCAGGAAATGAGGCGGCTTTTTCCATTACCTCTTTCGAAGCAGTGACTGCCATTCCGTTGACAATATAATAGGAATGGATGTGATCAGCCTTGCCTTTCTTTTTTTGTTTTTCCAAATATGTTTTCAGATTCTGCTGCGCATCATGAGCCGCCAGTTTTAAAGAAGAAACGACGGCTGACCGCTTTTGATATTCGGTTTTTGCTGCGGAAAGCGATTGAGACTTGGCGTTTTTTTCTGCTTCTTTGACCGCTTTTTTCGTATTGGCTTTCTCTTTAAATTTGATAAGAAACGTGACTTTATCATTTTTTTCAAAACGCTTCTTGACTGAATCGGAAATCTTATGCTGAATGCTCTTAGAGGAAGAAAGATCTTTGGTGAAAGAAACTGCCCCCGGTGTGCTGTTCGCTCCGGCTGCACCCGGAAACAACAGTGAACTGACGACAATCGCGCTTAAAACGGAGCCTGTCCATCTGTTTCTCGTTTTTTTCTTCAATCGTATCCCCCCTTATTTGGTAACGCCCTATAAAATGTGTATCCCTCCTTCATAATTGGAATCGTTTGTCATTTTCGATGCTGTACGTTAAATGTAGACAATCTTCCATCCAGATATTGTCACATTCTGTAGAAAGCCGTATAAAACTAAAAAACAATCAATTCGTCATAGGTATAAAGTTTCTTTTTTCACTGTATAGATCATGGGGATAGGAAGGAAGACTGGCACAAAAAAGAAAAAGGACAAAACCATGTGGTCTTGTCCTTTTTTACATCAGCCGCGTTTGTTGCGGTTTCTTAAAAATGTAGGAATGTCGAGGGCATCATCCGCCGGCTGTGATGTATGGCGGTTCGCCGTGTTTTGATGCTGTGTTTCTTCTCGTTTCGGCTCACGTTTCGCAGCGTTTTGGCTTTGAGACTTCAATCCTTGGTTTAAAGTCGGGCGCTGCGGTTTTGAGTCATCTTTTTCCTGTTCGATAAAACCGGTCGCAATAACGGTGACGACGATTTCATCTTTCAGATTTTCATTGATAACTGAACCGAAAATCATGTTGACATCAGGGTCAGATGCAGAAGCGACGATGTCGGCTGCTTCCTGCACTTCGTAGAGGCTCAGGTTTGTACCTCCCGTAATGTTCATCAAAACACCTTGCGCTCCGTCGATTGCCGCTTCCAGTAACGGACTGGAGATCGCCTTTTTGGCGGCTTCAGCAGCACGGCTTTCGCCCGTAGCGATCCCGATACCCATCAATGCTGAACCTTTGTTGGACATGATGGTTTTGACATCGGCAAAGTCCAAGTTGATTAAACCAGGCGTTGCGATGAGGTCAGAGATACCTTGCACCCCTTGGCGAAGCACGTTATCAGCTTCACGGAATGCTTCAAGCATCGGTGTGTTTTTATCGACAATTTCAAGAATGCGGTCATTCGGAATAACGATCAGTGTGTCAACGGCTTCTTTCATTGCCGTGATACCGCCTGCAGCCTGCAGCTGGCGTTTTCTTCCTTCAAATGTAAACGGTCTTGTTACGACACCGACAGTCAAAGCGCCTAAGTCCTTTGCGATTTGCGCGATAACCGGTGCGGCTCCCGTTCCGGTACCGCCTCCCATTCCGGCTGTAACGAACACCATGTCAGCGCCTTTTAGCGCTTCTTCGATTTGTTCCTTACTTTCTTCAGCGGCTTTTTTGCCGACTTCCGGATTCGCACCCGCTCCGAGACCGCGGGTCAGCTTTTCCCCGATCTGCATTTTCACTTCCGCTTTTGACAGGTTAAGAGCTTGCGCGTCCGTGTTTACCGCAATGTACTCTACACCCTGTACTTCATTTTCAATCATTCGGTTGACCGCGTTATTACCGCCGCCTCCTACTCCGATTACTTTAATTGATGCTAAGCCGTCTATGTTTGTTTCGAAATCCAACATGCTAAATCCTCCTAATCTGCCGAATGACTATCAATCTATTCCCAAAACATGCTTAATAGTTTTTTCATTTTGCTCGGTTTGTTGTGTTCGGCTTGTGTTTTTTGTTTTGCTTTTGGACGCTGCTGCGCCTCTGGCCGCTGATGATGTTCTTCTTCGTGAGAGACCGCGATTTCCTGCACGGCTTCTTCCGGCATATGAAAGCCTATTTTTCTTCCCTGAATTCTGGCATTTCGGCAGGCAAATTGTATCAAGCCGACACCCGTCATATACTGAGGGTCTCTTACACCGATATAATTCGGGCTTGCAACCCTTACATTGTGCCTCAGCACTTCCTGTGCCAATGAAAGCACTCCGGGCATTGCGGCCTGTCCGCCGGTCAGCACAAAGCCGCCGGGCAGATCTGTAATTCCCATATGCTCAATTTCGGCTGCGGCAATCTCAAGAATCTCTTCCACTCTTGCTTCAATAATATTGGCAATTTCCTGCTGTGTAAAAGATTGCTTTTGATTCGTTCCTATGACGGTGACTTCAAATACTTCATCTTCTGAAGCCTCATCATAGAATGCATGTCCGAATTGTTTTTTTACTCTTTCAGCCTCTTCGGTGGAAGTGCGCAATCCGATCGATACATCTTTCGTGATGTTTTCGCCTCCGAGCGGAATGACGGCTGTCTCCTTCAGGTGCCCCTGTTCAAATACCGCCACCGTCGTCGAGCCGCCTCCGATATCAATCATGGCGACTCCGAGGTTTTTTTCGTCTTTTGACAAAGCCGCCGAACCGGCCGCAAGCGGCTGCAGGCAGATATCAGTAATTTCAACGCCCGCTCTCTCCACACAGCGAAGTAAATTATGTAAGATCGTTTTGGAGCCGGTAATCAGCGTGCCTTCTACTTCCAGGCGCACGCCGAGCATTTTTTTCGGATCGGTAATTTCGTCTCTTCCGTCAACGATAAACTGTTTAGGAACGACGTCAACGATCAGCTGCTCATGCGGAACTGACACGACCTGTGCCGCTTCCATTACCCTGCGGACGTCTTCAACGTGAATTTCTTTGTTTTCACTGGAAACAGCGACAACGCCGTTCGTATCTTGAATATGAATATAATTTCCATTAACGCCGACAATGGCTTTTTTCAGCGGAAAACCTACCATTCTTTCAGCTTGGTCAAACGCTTTTCTTATAGAATGAACGGTTTCATCTATATCAACGATTGAGCCTTTTTTCAACCCTTCAGACGGTACATTTCCCACTCCGATAATGTTAAGGGAATCATCTGTCATTTCTCCGACGATCACTTTTGTATTGGACGTACCGATGTCAAGACTGACGTAAAGTTCATTGTTGTTCATTCTATGGCACCTCCTCACATTTCGATCAAATTCTATTCTATTATTTGCGGAACAACAATACAATGAATGTGGCTTTACAAGTGTGTAACAAAAACAACAGCATCAACAAATTCTTATCTGATTTCTCACAATTTATGTTTAATGAAACTATTCGTTATATTCTATGTATATCCTCTTTTATATCGCATTTTTTTTATTTTTTTTAGAGACGGCCCACCTTACCGTAAGATTTCCTGTCACGGTGCCATAATGTGCAAACCAGATGCAAATATACCCGCTTTCCATTAGTCTACACTAAGATGAACCTCCAGAAAAGCTATAGATATTGCCAGAAACATCCGAAAAAAGAAGAAACAGGAGGAAAATTCCAAATGCAATGCTCATTGCAGAAGACACGCCCATTGCATTGAGAATTTTCCGCTTGTCCGGCAGCCATATCCCGGGCAAAAACAAACATAGTCATAATGATTCCGCTATCGGTTATATCGGCTGCCCCGCTGATTGTAATAGATTCTTTTGAATCACCTTTAAATTAGTTCTTTAGAACTATTAATCATTTTCTTTTTTCTTGGCGGATTTACCTTTGTTAAATTCTTCAAAATACGTAGCGACTTCTAAGTGGATAATCCCCTTTTTCCCGCCGTCCAGCTGGGAAACGATAGAAGGATAGGTCTTCATCCGGCCGGCAAACGTTTTAATAGAAGCGGTAACTACATACCCGTCGTTCATATACAGCTTGATCCGGTCCTGATCCATTTTTACCGGTGTATAATAGATTTCAGAAATCGACTGCTTTAGCGAACCGGAAAGCTTATCAAGCTGCTCCGCCATTTTGACCCGCTTTTTCGCGTTTGTCCAGTCAACCAAAATCGGGCCCGCGTCATCCGGCGTGACTTCGTTCGGCAGCACAGTGCCGTTCTCGAGCACTTCATAATACACATCATGTCGCTGCAGATACGCGATCGTCTTGTATTCTTCAATGTGAATGCTGACTTTGTTAGGAAATACTTTTGAAAGTTCCGCCTTTTTCACCAGCTTATTCTGCTCAATCTTTTCTTCTGTTTGTTTCTTGTTCAGACTCCAGAACTCGGTTTGTCCGTTATGTATATCAGAAAGCGCGTTGATCTCTTTTACAGACACGTTTTCGTTTCCGGAAACGGTGACAGAAGACACTTTGCTGATCGGCATCTGCAAGTACACGATGATCAGCACCATCATAAAAAAAAGCACAATGAATGAAATCAGCCGGCGGTTTGCTTTTTGTTTCCGCTGCTCTTTGATTTTCGGAATCCGCTCTTCAATATTTACGATTTTTTCTCTTTCATGATTTGGGTTCACTGCCTGTCCACCTCACTAAGAATGAAACAGCTTGACATTCGTCTGATTGAAAAACAAACGGCATGCTGTGATGCCGTTTGACATTTGTTAAAAGTATATCACATGAGCTCATGTAATCAGAGAACCTTTTAACGATTCCCTCCGATGATTTCAACTTCTGTATGCATGTCAACATCATACTGCTCACGGATTGTCTTTTTCACATACTCAATCAGGTCGAGAACGTCCTTGGCAGTCGCTCCGCCGGCATTGACGATAAAATTGCCGTGCATTTCGGACACTTTCGCTCCGCCGATCTGATGTCCTTTTAATCCCGCTTTTTCAACGAGGTTTCCGGCATGATTCGGCAGCGGATTTCTGAATATGCTTCCGGCGCATGGGCTTGAATACGGCTGAGTATTTTTTCTGTAATCTTTGTTCTGCTGCATTTGCGCCGTAATGGCTTCCCGTTCCTTCTGCTCAAGCTTAAGAACTGCTTCGAGACAGACACCGGGGCGTTTTTTCTGCAAAACAGACGTTCTGTAGCTGAAATCCATCTCTTCGTTTGTCAGCCATTCGATTGTGCCGTCTTCAAATAAGATACGGGCTTTCACAAGAATCTCACTCATATCAGATCCGTGCGCCCCGGCATTCATATAGACGGCTCCGCCGATTGATCCGGGAATGCCCGCTGCAAATTCGAGACCGGACATTCCTTTTTTACTCATGGAAGTCGCAAGCCGGACGACCGAATAGCCGCCTCCGACCGTCACTTGATCACCGTCAATCTCCAAATGATCCAGACCCGCGCCCAGTTTGATGACAACTCCTCTTATGCCTTCATCAAGCACGAGCAGATTTGAACCGCGGCCGATAACCGTCCATGGCAGATCATGTTTCTTCACAATATCCATAATATCTTTGACCGCTTCCACACGGTTAGGGATGATCAAAATGTCCGCCGGACCGCCGATTTTCATCGTTGTATGGTTCGCGAGCGGTTCTTGTTCCAGCACTTTGCCGACTTCGCGGTCTCTTAATTCCTGAATTACGTTCTCCATCATAAACCTCCGCATTCCATTTGCTCTATTTTTTTATGTCTTCCATGATACTGTACAGTCTGGCTGCCGCATCCGGAACACCGAGTGATTTTGTCCGCTCACTCATGTCTTTTAAGGTTTCTTCATTCATGACGATTTTGTCCAGCGCAGCGATCAGTTTTTCTCCGCTGAGCTCGGTTTCCTTCAGTACGATTGCAGCGTCATGCTGGCTGAGCGCCTTCGCATTGACCTCCTGGTGATTGGCTGTCACATACGGGCTCGGAATAAGCACGCTCGGAATGCCGAGAGCGGTGATCTCCGCAATCGTCGTCGCTCCGGCTCTTGCCACAATGACATCAATTGATTGTAAGTACTCCGGCATTTGGTGCAAAAACGGTTTTGTCACCATATTATCAGCGGCTTTTCCGCCTTTCAGCTCAGCCGTTACCTTCTCGTAATGCACTTCCCCGGTAATATAAAGGACTTGGTAAGGTCTCGTTTTCAATTCTTCCTGCATCTCTATAACGGCACGGTTAATGGGAGCCGCGCCTCTGCTTCCGCCGAAAATGAGCACCGTTTTTTGATTGTCTTTCAGCCCGAACTCAGTTAATGAGCGGCCTGTCTTAATTGAGACGACTTCAGAGGCTCTCGGGTTTCCCGTAAACACAACTTTTTCAGCAGGAAAATGCGATTTTGCCTCTTCAAAGCAAATTGCCACCTTATTAACATATTTCGAGAGAAACTTATTTGTGATGCCGGGCAGGCTGTTTTGCTCATGAATGATCGTCGGAATCCCCATTTTTGCCGCCGCGTATACAACCGGACCGCATACATAGCCGCCTGTACCGATAACGGCATCCGGTTTAAACTCTTTTAAATATGATTTGCTTTTCGTCACGCCTTTTAAGAAACGCATGACGGTTTTTACATTTTCAAAAGAAAGTTTTCGTTTGAAACCTGTAATTTCAATGGCGCGAAACGGAATATTTTCCCGTTCAACAATTTTTTTCTCAAGACCGTTCTCTGTTCCGATATACAAAAATTCCACATCCGGATGCCGGCGCTGAACTTCTTTAATAAAGGCCAGGGCCGGATAAATATGTCCTCCGGTTCCGCCTCCGCTTACTGCAATACGCATTCGTATGTCCCCCTTAATCACATAGCGATAACCCTGTTTTTTAGGACAGGGTTATTGATGTTGTCTGTTTTTTTATAGATAACGAATAAATCATGAGTGATGAGGCAAGATACAGATCAATACCTCGAGTACCGGCTGACATTTAAAAGCACGCCGACCGCTGCGAGCATCAGCGTCAGTGATGAGCCTCCGTAGCTTAAAAACGGCAGCGTAATTCCTGTTACCGGGATCAGCCCCGTCACAACGCCGATATTAATCATGACTTGAATAGCTATCATAGAAATAATACCGATGGCGACAAAGCTTCCGTATAAATCCGGCGCGCCGAGGGCAATCCTGACGCCCCGCCATAATAAAATACTGAACAGCAGCAATATGAGCGAACCGCCGATAAAGCCGAGTTCCTCAGATAAAATAGCAAAAATGAAATCGGTTTGCGGCTCCGGCAGGTAAAAAAACTTTTGCCGGCTTTGGCCCAGCCCCATCCCGAACAGACCGCCCGGACCTACGGCATAGAGCGACTGAATGATCTGAAATCCGCTTCCAAGCGGATCCTCCCACGGGTTTAAGTAAGAGGTAATCCGTTTAATCCGATAAGGAGCGGACAGAACAAGCGCCGCAAATCCGCTTAAACCGATGAGTCCGAGAAACGCGAAATGAGCGATTCGCGCACCGGAAACAAAAATCATCACGATGCACGTGCCCACCATTACCGTCCCCGTTCCCAGGTCGGGCTGGCACATAATAATAATAAATGCAGAAAACACGATTCCGAGCGCGGGAACGAATCCGCGTCTGAATGACGTAATATTCTTCTGTTTTTCAGAAAGAAATTTAGCCAGAAACGCGATCATCGCGAGTTTCATAAACTCCGAAGGCTGAATGCTGAACGCTCCCACTCCGATCCAGCTTCTTGAACCGTTCCGCACCATTCCGACTCCCGGAATCAGCACAAGCACAAGCAGAAAAAAACAAATGATCAGAAGCAGCTTCGACCATGTGCGCCATGTCCAATAATCCACATTCATAATGAAAAACATGGCAATGACGCCGATCCCCGCAAACAGCAGCTGCCGTTTCGCGAAGAAAAACGAGTCGTCAAATTTATAATCCGCCCATACTGCACTTGCACTGTAGACCATAATTAATCCTATTGTTAAAAGCAATAACGTAATGATAACTAATAACAAATCAGGCGCTGTTTTTTTAGTAGTCAAAGCAATCGACACCCCAAGCATAAGTCATTTAGGGCTGCCGATGAACAGAGACAAGCCCTTACTTAAGCATATGCACGGCATCTATAAACATGTCACCGCGTTCTTCAAATGTTTTGAACTGATCCCAGCTTGCACACGCGGGTGACAAGAGGATGACGTCTCCTTCATTTGAGAGCGCAAACGCCGCAGATACTGCTTGTTCAACATTATCGACACGTTTGACATGTTGTATTCCCAGCTCATTGCCCAGTTTTTCTATCTTCGGCGCTGTCTGTCCGAACGTCAGGACCGCTTTGACATTGTCCATATACGGTTTCAGGTCGTCAAAACCGTTGCCGCGGTCCAGTCCGCCTGCAAGCAGAATAACCGGTGCTTTGAATGCGGAGAGCGCTTTGCTTGTGGCCAAAATATTCGTCGCTTTGCTGTCATTATAAAATTTACGATTCTGGATCGCAGTTACATACTGCAGACGGTGTTTGACTCCGGTAAAGCTTGTCAGCACCTTCTGAATCGCTTTATTAGACGCGCCCGCCGTTTTTGCCGCGGCTACAGCGGCCAATATATTTTCTAAATTGTGCGCGCCCGGCAGTACGATGTCATCAACAGGCAGAATCGCTTCATTGCCGAACATCAGCATTCCGTCTTTAATGAATGCGCCGCTTGACAGTTCCTGGTGAACTGAAAACGGAACGGTGCCGGCTTTTCCGCTTTCGGCAAGCCGCACGACTGTTTCATCGCTTTGATTCACGATGGCCGTATCGCTCTCAATCTGATGAAGATACACGTTCTGCTTGGCTTTTTCATAGTTTTCACGGCTGTGATGGTAATCCAAATGAGCGTCGAACACATTTAAAATCAGGCCGATTTCAGGTCTGAACGCATGAGTCCCCATAAGCTGGAACGAAGAAAGCTCTGTGACGATCCATTCATCACCGTCAGCATGATAAGCCACTTCACTGGCGACAGTGCCGATATTCCCTGCGATCAGCGCCTTTATCGAGTCAGCTTTCAGCATTTCATAAATCAGGGTAGTCGTTGTTGTTTTCCCGTTTGAACCTGTAATGCCGATGAATTTTGCATTGGTGATATAATACGCAAGCTCGATTTCCGTCCAGACCGGGATGCCTCTTCTTTGCGCTTCCTCCACCATGATATTTTCATACGGGATTCCGGGATTTTTGATCAGAATGGTGATGTGATGCTGATCAAAAAGTGACGTCGGATGCTCACCGCAGGTGACCTCAATTCCTCTTTCTGAAAGCCTTTGGGCAGGTTCGTTCTCTTCAAAGGCTTTTTGATCATTCACGACGACGTTAACGCCTTTTTCATGAAGAATCGACGCAGCCGCATATCCGCTTTTCGCCAGTCCGAGGACCAGAAAGTTTTGTTTTTGCAAAAAAAGTTCGTTTTCCACTTATAACCACACCTCGATGTAAATTCCTAAAACGGCAAGCAGCAGTCCCGCAGTCCAGAATGTGACGACAACTCTCCATTCAGACCATCCGACCAATTCGTAATGGTGGTGAAGCGGACTCATCTTAAAGATTCGTTTTCCTGTCGTTTTAAAGCTGATGACTTGTAAGATAACAGATAAGGTCTCAATAACAAATACTCCGCCGATAATGACGAGCAGAATTTCAAGCTTCGTCAGAATGGCAACGGTCACGATCGCTCCTCCGAGCGCAAGCGAACCGGTATCCCCCATAAATACCTTGGCGGGATGGGCGTTGAATACAAGAAAACCGAGAACGGCGCCGACAACGGCAACCGAGAAAATCGCAACGTCATATTGTGACTGGTTCCACGCAAGGATGGCGAAAGCGCCGAATGCGATAGCCGCGGTACCGGACAAGAGACCGTCCAGACCGTCTGTCAGGTTGACAGCATTTGAACCTCCGACAAGCATAAAGAGAACGAGGATAAAGTATCCCCAGCCGAGATCGATTGACAGATGTGTGCCCGGCACCCTGATGCCGGTTGAAAAATGGCAATAATGATATACTCCGTAAAATACAATGGCAATAATGATCTGGCCGATCAATTTCTGCTTCGACGTCAATCCGAGATTCCGTTTCATTACTACTTTAATATAGTCATCCAGAAAGCCGAGCAGGCCGTATCCGATCGTGACAAACAGCAGAAGAAACATTTCCGCGCTCAGATGCGAAAATTTCTGCGTCATGACAATCGCCGTAATGGCGATGGATAAGATAATCATGACTCCGCCCATCGTCGGCGTCCCTGATTTTTTCATATGTGATTTCGGCCCCTCTTCCCTGATACTTTGGCCGAATTTTAAACGTCTTAAAAACGGGATAAGAATCGGAGATATCAGAACACTGATTAAAAATCCCATTATTATTGTAAATAAAATCACTTGCTCAAGCATTGCTCTTTTCTCCTCCCGTTTCGTTCAAACGACATACGTATTTATCATATTCACATTGTGTCCCCGTAATTCTTTTCATTTCCCTCATTCTAACACTCTTTCCTGTTTTACTTTTTATTCAGCTCAACAATAGCTCTACCCGCTACTTCGGCGTCATCAAAGTCGAATGTTTCATTGCCGATCTGCTGATAGGTTTCATGCCCTTTCCCGGCAATCAGAACCACATCTCCCTTTTTCGCGTTGGCAATGGCAAAAAAGATAGCCTGCTCGCGGTTTGCGATACTGTGATAGTAGGTGCCTTCTACCCCTCTTTCCATATCTCTTAATATGGCCAGCGGGTCCTCGCTTCTCGGGTTATCTGAAGTGAAAATCGGTTCGTCGGCAATCCGCACCGCAATTTCCGCCATTTTCGGGCGTTTCGTTTTGTCCCGGTCTCCGCCGCATCCGACGACGACGAAAAGCTTGCCCTCTGTCATGTCTTTACATGTATTCAGAACGTTTTCAAGACTGTCAGGCGTGTGCGCGTAATCGACGACCACAGGAAACGGCTGATTATGATTCACCAGTTCAAACCGGCCTCTGACACCTTGAAGCTCTTCAAGAGCGCTTGCGATCGTATCAAACGGCAGTCCCGCTGCGATCGCTGTCGCCGCTGCAGCCAGTACGTTATACACGTTGAAGCGGCCGACGAGTGAAACCGTGATCTGCTTTGTTCCTTTTGGCGTAACGAGTTCAAAGCTTGTGCCTTGCGCAGAGATCTCGATTTGTTTCGCCATGACATCGGCATCGTTCTCGATTCCGTATGTAAGGATGTGCGCCGCCGTCACTTTTTCAAAATAAGCACTGGCTTTGTCATCTGCGTTTAAAACGGCCCGCTTCGGCTTTTCGTGGTTAAAGGAGCCGCCCAGCTGGGAAAACAGGAGGCTTTTAGCCTGTCTGTAGTCTTCCATCGTCTTGTGATAGTCTAAATGGTCCTGCGTCAGGTTCGTGAATACGGCGATATCATAATCGCAGCCGTGAACCCTGCCGAGTGACAGAGCGTGAGAAGACACTTCCATAATAGCTGTGTCAACATGCTCATCATTCATTTTCTTGAACGTTTTTTGCAGTGTGACGCTTTCGGGCGTTGTATTTTTGACCGGGAATGTCTCATCCCCGATTTTAATGTACATCGTTCCGATTAAACCGGTCTGCCTTCCCGCTTTTTTGAAAATCTCATCAACCATGTGCGTCGTTGATGTTTTGCCGTTTGTGCCGGTGATGCCGATAAGCTGAAGCTGCTTTGTCGGCTGCCCATAAAACGCGTCAGAAAGAACGCTGAGCGCCCGCTGTGACCGGCGGACGATAATGACAGGAACATCGACGTCAAGCTCTTTCTCGGCAACGATGGCCGCTGCGCCGTTTTCTGCGGCTTTTTGGGCGAAATCATGTCCGTCTACCGTATACCCTTTTATACATACAAAAAGACTCCCTTTTCTCACTTCCCTGGAGTCCATCTCAATTGAAGTTATGTCAGGGTCATGAAAGTCATTTTGAACAGGTTCGGCCATTAAATATGTAAGCAGCTTTGTAAGTTTCATTGTATCAAACCTCTCAGAAATTCTATTCATTCTTTTATCATGATAACCGTTTATAAAAGTCAGAATGGCTTTTAAACATACAGTTCATATTTTAGCGTAAATAAAAGGATACATCCAGTTAATCTTAAAAGTTATCTTCTTTTTTTCTCTTTATGATAAGAGGCAGCCGAAAACAATCGGCTGCCTCAAAAAGACTCATTCTTCACTCAAGTAAACACGGATCTTTGAGCCTTCTTTTACTTTCGTTCCGGCTGCAGGTGATTGTTTCACAATTTTGCTTCCTTTTCCTGAGGAGTCTATATTCAAATTGACAAGCAGCGACTCAAGATCAGAGACAGACATCCCTACAACATTCGGAACCTCTATTGTTTTTGTGTCGTTCCATTGATATTTTTTCTCGATTTGATTTTTTCGCGGTTTGACGCCGAGCTCAGGCAGACTGTCTCTCATCATATTTCCGACAATCGGCGCGGCGACGGTTCCCCCGAATTGAATCGTACCTTTCGGATTATCAACCGCGACATATACGACAAGGCTCGGGTCATCAGCCGGCGCAAAACCGATAAAGGAGACGATATGGTTGTTTTCGAGATATTTGCCGTCTTTAACCTTTTGTGCGGTACCTGTTTTTCCGCCGACGCGATATCCTTCCACAAAGGCATTCCGCCCCGTTCCCTGAGCGACGACGCTTTCTAAAGCATATCTGATCTGCTTTGACGTTTCCTGGGAAATAACTTGCCTTTTCGCAATCGGCGATTGTTTCTTAACGGTTTTTTTCGTAACGGGATCAACCCACTCTTTGGCGATAAACGGAGTATAAAGCGTTCCGCCGTTTATTGCCGCGGAAACGGCTGCCACCTGCTGAATCGGCGTGACGGAAACCCCTTGTCCGAAAGCGGTTGTCGCCTGTTCGACCGGTCCGACTCTGTCAAGCGGGAATAAGATCCCCGTTCCTTCCCCTTGCAGATCAATGCCTGTTTTCTTTCCAAAGCCGAAGTCCTTAATATATTGAAACAGCTTTTGTTTTCCGAGCCGTTCCCCCAGCTGTACAAACCCGGGGTTGCAGGAATTTTGAACGACTTCAAGATAAGATTGCGAACCGTGGCCGCCCTTTTTCCAGCATCGGAGGCGGGCGCCGTCGACCTCGGCAAATCCTTTGTCATAAAAGTGGTCTCTTTGCAAGTTTACTTTTTGCTCTTGGAGAGCCGCCGCAAGCGTAATAATCTTAAAGGTCGAACCCGGTTCATATGTGCTCCATACCGGCAGGTTCCGGTTGTAAACGGACGGATCCACCGATTGATAGTCAGCCGGATCAAAATCAGGACGGCTTGACATGCCGAGCACTTCCCCGTTTTTCGGATTCATTGCGACCGCAATCATTCCGTCCGGGTTATATTTCGCCGCTGCATTGTCGAGCTCCCTTTCTATAATCGTCTGAACCTTGGCATCAATCGTCAATTTCATATCAAGTCCGTCTTTCGGAGGGTTGTAATCATCCGCTTCATCAGGCATTTTCTTCCCCTTGGCATCCGTATAAAATTTCACAGATCCCTTTACACCTTTTAAGTCATCATCATAATAAGCCTCCAATCCGAGAAGGCCCTGGTTATCAATACCGGCAAAACCGAGAACATGGGACAAAAAGCTTCCGTACGGATAATGGCGGATGCTGTCTTCAGCCACATAAACCCCTTTTAAGTCGAGCGCTTTGATTTCTTTCGCTTTTTTATTGGAAATTTTCCGACCCTCGGGTGAGATTTTTTCTATGGAGGTTTTCTTAGTAATGTGTTTGTAGACCTTCTCTTCCGACATATTTAAAACTGACGCGAGAAGCTTGCCCGTTTTTATGGGATTTTGGATCTGGCGCGGTACGACAAAGACGGTCGGCGCGCTTTTATTAGTAGCCAGCTTCACGCCGTTTCGGTCAAGAATCTCTCCCCGCTCAGGCTCAAACGGCAAATTCCGGCTCCAGGAATCCTTAGCCAGTGAAGTCAGCTTTTCTCCCATCACAAATTGGACATAGCCTAATCTGCTGTCAATGATCAAAAAAATGATTACGCCAAAAAGCAAAACCAGTAATAAACGTTTTCGAACCGTTACATTTGAAACGCGCAAGGGACCGTCCACTCCTTATTTAGGCTTGTTTCAATTTATGCCTCAGCTTGGACACATAGAACGGCGGCGCATAAAAAAGAAGCCCGCGGGCATCCGCGGACTTCTCTGTCCCGTTAATCAGGATTTTTAAATTTCACCTTGATCACGGTATTTTCTTTCAGTTCTTTTCCTTTTTTCACACTTTGGCTTGAAGCGTAACCTTCACCGCTCACATCAATGTGAATGCCTGATACTTTGCTGAATTGAAGCACTTCCCGTCTCGACCATCCGGACATATCCGGCATCGTCATCTTTCCGTCTGTTTTTAAGAAGATTTTCTGATTGGTGATCACATCTTCTCCAGCTGTCGGATACTGCTCTTTTACGGCAACATCGCTGCCGATGACAATCGGTGTGAGATGTTCATTTTTCGCTTCCTTCTCAGCGCTCTTGACCGTCTTATCTGTCAGGTCAGGCATCTTTTGGCTTTTCGTTTCTTCCTGACCGGAATCTGTTTTTTCCGTCGGTTCGATATTCAGGTAGTGGAGGCTGTTTTTCATCGTCGGGTTAAAGATTTCCGCGACAGGATCAGTGCTGCTTTGGCCCGCTTTTAATTGCGGCTGCTGCACGGCTACATAGATGACGAGCTTAGGATCATTTTTCGGCGCCATGCCCATGAATGAAAACACATAGTTGCTCGTTCCCTTTAAATATCCGCCCGTCCCGGCGATTTGCGCGGTTCCCGTTTTACCCGCGACGTCAAATCCTTCAATTTTATAAGGTTTTCCCGTTCCGATGTCTGACGTCACGACTTCTCCGAGCAGGTTCCGGACTTTTTTCGCCGTATCGGCTGAAATCGGCGTGCCTACTTGCTCTGGTTTTGTCTGCTTGACGACTTTTTTCGTATCGGGGTCGACAATATGATCAATGACGTAAGGTTTCATCATTTTGCCGTTATTGGCAATCGCCGTGACGGCCTGAAGCTGCTGGATCGGCGTTATCGCCGATGCTTGGCCGTAAGCCGTAGACGCTTTGTCAAAATCATATTTGTAGTTAATTTTACTTGATACTTCACCGGGCAGATCAATCCCTGTTTTTTGATAGAGCCCGAATTTGTGCAGGTACTCATTAAACCGGTCAAACCCCAGTTTTTCGTTGGCCAGTTTGGCGAAAGCAACATTGGATGACCTCATGAGGCCGTCACGGAAGCTTGTCATACCCCAACCGGCGCCTTCGTTCCAATCTTTAACAGGTTTGCCTCCCACTTTATATGTTCCTGATTTATATTTCTCGTTTGCAGAAAACACATTTTCCTGAATCGCCGCGGCAAGCGTAAAGATCTTCATCGTTGAACCCGGTTCATACGCGTACGACACTAAGTCGTTGTAATAATTGGTGACGTTTCTGATATTCGGGTCGAAACTCGGACGCTGCCCCATCGCAAGCACTTTGCCTGTTTTCGGTTCTACGACAGCCGCCATAATTTTTTTCGGTTTATATTTTTCCGCTACTTTCGTCATGCTGTCTTCTAAAAAGGTTTGAATTTTCTGATCAATGGTTAAATATACATTGTCACCGTTTTTAGGTGCGGTGATTTTTTCTTTGCTGTTCGGAAGTTTCCAGCCGGATTTATCACTTTCGTAAGTGACGGATCCGTCGCGTTCCGTCAGATAGTTATTCAGTATTTTTTCAAGCCCTAAAGAGCCTTGTATCTCGTTTGTTTTTTCATTCACATCGGCATAGCCGAGAACATTTGACAAAAATATGCCGTTCGGATAGTAGCGCTTCGTATCTCTTAAGAAAGAAATACCCGGAAGATTCATTTTTTCGATCTTTTGTTTTTTCGCATAAGAGATATCGCGGCCGGCTGAACCGAATTCCACCTGCTTCGCGCCATCCCTGTTTAAGATGTCCAGAATCTTGCTTTTATCAAGATTGATAACGGTCGCCAGTTTTTCCGCCGTTTTCTCTTTGTCTTTGACATGCTGAGGATGCTTCTTGTCGGTCGTCATCTTTTTATCAAGCACTGCAATGAGCTTATATGTCGCCGTGTCCTCTGCAAGCACTTTGCCGTTCCGGTCAAGAATAGAGCCGCGGCTCGCTTCTATCGTCCGCTTTTTTTCGTGCTGCTCGGTCGCTTTTGTTGCAAGTTCTACACCGTTTGCTTTACCGGTTAATTGAATGTACGCCATTCTCCCGAGAATGACAAAGAAAAAGAGAGCGAAACAAATACTGAGTATCGCTGCTCCTCTGTTCATAAACTTATTTTTTTTCGGCATGGGTTATCATTCCTGTATGTTTTTCACTTTTTTATCTTTCAGATTCAAACCGTGCTTTTTGGCGATATCCATCAGGCGCTGCGGCTGGCTTAAGTCAGCAGCCGTCTTTTCGAGATCACCGATCTGTTTATTCTTCTCAGATACTTTCTCCTCCAGTTTTTGCACCTCAATATTGGATTGGTACGCCGCGTATGCCTTTGATACGATAAACATTGATGTGGAGAGAACGGCAATGGCAAACAGGACGAGCAGCACCTTTTCCCCGAGTGTAATGGAAGCCCTCTTTTTGACAATCACCTTTTTTTCGGGACTTATCACTGGCCGTTGTTGTTTTTCCTGCTGGTAAGCTAAGTTGCTCATAGGCTGATGACCTCCTTTAATGTTGTCATTTGCTGCCCGTTATTTTCGTTTCTCCGCAATGCGGAGCTTCGCTGACCGGGCGCGGTTATTTTCTTCAAGCTCCTCTTTTGATGCCGTAATGGGCTTTCTCGTAATCAGTTTTAATTCCGGTTCAAATTCTTCCGGTATCACGGGAAGACCCGGAGGCAGTTCGGGAAGTGATGATTTTTCCTTGAATGTCGTCTTGCACATTCTGTCTTCCAGCGAGTGAAAAGTGATCACAGACACCCTTCCGCCCGGCTTCAGCACCTCTATCGCTTGCAAGAGGGCCTCTTCAAATACTTGAAGCTCGTCGTTTACGGCGATTCGAATGGCTTGGAATACACGTTTGGCCGGATGACCTCCGCTTCTTCTCGCCGGAGCCGGTATCGCGTCCTTTATTAGATCGACCAGTTGGCCGGTTGTTTGAATAGGCGATTTTTCTCTAGCCTCTTCAATTTTTCGGGCGATCTGCTTGCTGAATTTTTCTTCTCCGTATTTAAAGAAAATCCTCACAAGGTCCTCATACCGCCATTCATTTACGACTTCTTTCGCCGTAAGGGCGGCCGACTGGTCCATCCTCATGTCCAGCGGTGCGTCATGATGATAGCTGAATCCCCGTTCCGGTGTATCAAGCTGCGGAGAGGATACTCCTAAATCAAATAAAATTCCGTCAACACTCGTAATGCCGTGTTCATGTAAACACTCTTTTAAATAACGAAAGTTGCTTTTCACCAGAATAAGCTGTCCTTTGTATTCGGACAATGTTTTCTTTGCGTTTTCAAGTGCTGTGTCATCTTGGTCAAAGGCGATCAAGCGTCCTTTTTCCGATAATTGCTGCAATAAATATGTACTGTGCCCGGCGCCGCCAAGGGTGCAGTCCACATAGGTTCCGTCCGGTTTGATATTTAAACCGTCGACGGTTTCACGAAGAAGTACTGTCTTATGCTGAAACATTTGTGTCGGTCCCACCTTTATCAGGAATGAATTGAATTGTCAGTTGTTGTTGTGATGCACGAAGATCCATTATATATCAAATCCAATCATGTTTTCAGCAATTTCAGCGAATGAATCTTCTTGCTCTTCTGTGTATTGTTCCCATATTACCTTACTCCACAATTCAATTCGATTGGAAACCCCGATGACAACACATTCTTTTTCCAGTTTTGCGTAATTCAGAAGAGATGACGCAATATTAACCCTTCCCTGCTTGTCCAGTTCGCATTCGGTCGCACCGGAAAAAAAGAATCGGGTAAATGCGCGGGCGTCTTTTTTGGTGAGCGGCAGAGCCTTCAGCTTTTCTTCAATCAGCTTCCATTCATTCATCGGATAGCCGAAAAGGCATTGGTCCAGTCCTCTGGTCAGCACAAACTGCTCACCGAGGCCTTCTCTGAATTTTGCGGGTACGATCATGCGGCCCTTTGCATCAACAGTATGCCGGTATTCACCCATAAACATGATAAGGACCCCCACTTTCTCCCCTAAACTCACCACTATCCGCCACTTCTCTCCACAACCTCATTTTACACTGTTTACACATAAAAAAAAACCCTGAACTATTCAGGGTTCTTTAAAACTTTATTTCAAAGTTTGACAATCTGATGTTGGTTTTGAAAAGAAAATGGCAGATGTTTGAAGGTTGTGAAGAATTTTGGACCGTAGCGGTTCAGATAATACATCACATTCCAAATCCGTTCCTGCGGAGCGCCGAGCGGTCTGATGCTGTTTTGGATTCTTTCATAGTCACGCAGCACAAAGCCTTCTTTTTCTTCAATTCTTTTCGTTACCGTCCGTTCTAAAAACAAGAGCTGATCTTGAATGAAAGCGGCATTCTTCTGTAAGAGCGGCTCAAGGCTTGAATCGACCTTCAGCGCTTCGTCCCTTGCGCTTTTATGGACAGCTTCAATCTGCGACTTCGCCTGCTCCATTACAGAAGAAAACTCTTCCGGAATCTGCTCTTCAAAATAATTGTCTTTCAGGTGTCCGGTGCCGTGTTCGATCGCTTCCTGAAGCGGGATATTCCGTTCTGAAAGCTTCTTTTCAATATGGCGCTCAAGAATCGTAATGTTCAGTCTCGGCACTACCGGCGTCATGCGAAAGCCCATTAATGAGAAAGCCTGCTTCAGCTCCCCCCAATAATTGATCTCCCCCGGTCCCGCGATAAACGCCAGAGTCGGGATGAGAAACTCCTGCATAAGCGGCCTTGTCACAACGTTATTGCTGAAACATTCCGGTTTTTCTTCCATATGGGTATGAAGCTCGTCGTTCGTCCACTTCAGGTCAAGCTCTTTAATCATAAAAACGCCGTTTTCTTTTTCAATTAAGAAACGCTCTCCCTCATGTTCGTAAAACAGATTGGCCTGATCTTTGTCCGATTCAATAATCGGGTGATAACCGGCTTCCCGCATAAAACGCTGCTGGTCTGAAACGGCTTTGGCAAGCTCATGATTGTGTTTTAAAATCTGCTGAAACATACCCGTTTCCAGCTTTTTAATCCCCGGATCTCCCGAATTCAACAGAATAAGGCCTTCTTCTTGAAACAAGTCGGCGATCAACAGCTCAAAAAAGTCCGTGAATGTCTCTGATGAGCGTAAACATCGCTTCACGTTTTGAAGGAGTGTGTTTGTGTGATCCGTTTCCTCAAAAGCAGCGAACACTTCATCAATCCAAGCCGCGCATTTTTCCTGATCAAGCTCGGTTTTAGCCGCCGATGTTTTTTTCCAGTACGACTGCGGCAGTTTCTGTTTCACCGGACCTTTATTCTCTGTTGACGTATGCACAAAATTGATTTCTTCCAGATCGTGATCTTCACCCGCCACCCAGAAAATCGGAACGACAGGAATCTGTAACGCCTCTTCCTGCTGTCTGGCAAGTACGATAATGGAGATAATTTTATGTATGGTGTAAAGAGGCCCCGTTAAAAGACCGGCCTGCTGGCCGCCTACAACCGCTGCGCTTTTTGGATCTCTCAGTTTTTCGATGGAGGCCTGCATGGCGGCGGAGTGAAATTTTTCGTGATAGGAGGATAAATAATCCGCTAATTCCTCTCTGGCAAACGGCCGCGAAGACAAGTCATGGAGCCGCTTTTGCCATACGTCCTCTGAATGAATATCATAATCAAAAAATGAAGACATGTTTTCTCCATCTATATAGTGCTGCACAAACTTATTTTGACTTTTGATGGAAAGTTCAGTTAGCTGCATCTGTCTGGAACTTCCTTTCTCCAATAAATAGTTAGGTTTCCGAAATGAGTATAGCATGTTACCGGAAAACCTCAAAAGACTTTGTTTCAGTTTCTTTCTAACGCTTTTATGCTGCGGTGTAAAAACGTGAGATGAACGGCCGGCAATCCGCGGCTTTCCGCTTCTTTTACAAGGTAGCCGATAATCGCATCAACCTCTGTCCGCCTGCCTGCCATGATATCGACGAGCATGGAAGAATGATTTTTTTCCGTCAGTCTGCAAACTTCGCAAACCTTGTTCCACGCTTTTTCTCTATCGGCGAGGCCAAGAATTGTCTCCGCTTCTTCAAATACGTTTCTCATATACTTTTTGTAAGCATCATTTCTTAACAGCTCTCCGTTTTTCACGCGCAGCAATGCAGTTAACGGGTTGATGCATACATTTATGATCAGTTTTCCCGTTAACAGCCGATACCAGTCGTTTTCATCATATACGGGAAAATCCCGGTGCATGCCGGAAAAGATGCTTTTGAGCGTTTCCGGCCGGGATGCGCTGAATACACTCCATCTTACGGCTCCCGCTCCCGTATGTTCAACGGCATGATCTGATATCTTTTTTGCTCCGTGCTCAACAGTGCCGGCATAAAGCGAATGATCCGTATGCCAATCTTTCATGTCGTGTATGTGTCCCATACCGTTTTGCAAAAACAGCACATTCGTCCCTTTTATCGTCTCAAGGTCCCGCAGCACAGCACTGAGCTGATGCTGTTTAACGGCTGCGATTAAAAGGTCGAATCCGGAAGTGATGCCTGTTTGCGCTCTGCATGCCGCCGTACATTCTATTCCGTCTTTCAAAAGCCGTATACCGCCTGAGTTAATCGCATCAGCCTGCTCCGTCCGCCGCGTAATGACCGTTACCTGATGGCGGGACGATAAGTAGTAAGCACATAAAAGGCCTACCGCTCCGCCGCCGATAATTCCGATTTTCACACTGTCACACCCTATATCTGCATTTTTCCATATTATCATAGCAGAAGCCGCCGCAAATTACTTCAATTTCGTTTTGAGCAAAAAGACTGGCAAGCATATTATAGTTGGAATTTTCAATTAAAGCGTTTACAATAATGGTAGAACACAACAAAGGGGGAGTTTGTGTTGAAAATAGAGCGACTGCTCATCAACTTTAAGACACTCGAAGAATTTAAAAGGTTTAAGGAATACGGGATGCAGGAGCTGTCGATGCTTGAAGATCTTCAGGATAATATCATTGAAAATGACAGCACCTCGCCTTTTTACGGGATTTACTTCGGGGATAAACTAGTGGCGAGAATGAGTTTATATCAGGTAAACGGAGGCACGAATCCGTATTTTGATCAGCGTCAGGACTTTTTGGAACTTTGGAAGCTTGAGGTTCTTCCGGGCTATCAAAACAACGGATACGGAAAAGCGCTTGTTGATTTTGCAAAATCCTTCAGAATGCCGATCAGGACAAATTCACGCATGAAATCAGCAGATTTCTGGGATAAGATGAATTTTGAGCCCGTTAAATATGATATGGCGCGTGATAAAGGAGAAAATCCTTATATCTGGCATCCCGATATGGACGGTGAAATGACATCCGGAGAAACGGCATAATAAAAAACCGGCCGGGCCGCCGCCCCCAGGCCGGTTCATTTTACAGGCTCTGCGCCGATTTTCTGTCGTCTTCTTTTGAATTTACCATCCTTCTCGCTCTGTCCATAATGTCAATTAACGCTTTATAATCTTCTTCCGTCATCTCCAGCTTGTTTCTCAAGCTTTCATTTTCCTCACGCAGATCCTCGACTTCTTTTTGCAGCGCGGTCAGCTGTTCTGTGAGTTTTTCTTTTTCATGACGCACATCCGCTGCGGCCGGCGACTCTTTAAATTGCTGCAGAAACAAAATGACATCATCAATGGACAGCTCTTTTTCTCCTTCCGCCCTGCGGATCGGAGGCTGTTTGACGGTTCCCGGCAGATTGGCGGAATGCACCCCGATCTGCTTTCTTAATTCCTTCCGCTGTTTTTTCGCAAGTTCTATCCCTGACTGATATTGTTTTCTGACATAAGAATTCCATCTGAACCCGCAGGCGGCAGCCGTTCTCGTCAGCGCTCTGCCGACTTCTTCAAAAGCGGAAAGCTGGGTCCCGCCTTCCCGAATATGCCTGAGCACCACTTCGGCCAGCAGCAAATCTTCATCTTGCGTCCACGCGTCTTGTCTCGTTATCGTCAATCGTATCTCCCTCCATATTTGCTCATTTACCTCATACATATGCCGCTGATAGATTAGATAGACTACTGGCGCTCACAATTTTTTCGGCGGAAGCAGGCCGGAGGGGCAAAAAAAAAGAAAAGCGCAGGAACCGAGATTCCCGCGCTTTTCTTCATACATTAATTGCTTTTAACATTTATGTCTTTGCCGTTGTATGATCCGCATGCTTTACATACACGGTGAGACAATTTCATCTCTCCGCATGACGGGCATTCTGTCATACCAGGTACATTTAGTTTGAAATGTGTACGGCGCAATCTTTTTTTCATTTTAGAAGTTCTTCTAAAAGGTACAGCCATTATTCCCACCTCCTTAAAGAGTTAAGATTCATCATCTTGTGTTAAGAGCTTTTTCAGATCTGCAAGTCTGGGGTCGATTTGATTTTTCTTGTCTTCCTCAGAAATCACTTGCCAATCCTTCCCCACTTGGGGAGCGGCTCCTTCTTTTTGTTCAGTTTCACAAAAGACTTGCATAGGAATTTCTAAAAGAATCTCTTCTTTTATGATCGGAGTTAAGTCGACGATATCGTCTTCAGCAATATGAACGTCCTCATCTTCTATATCATCCGACTTATGAAATCTAAACAGTTCTTTTGTCGCGATTGTAAATGGATACGGCACATCAACTAAAGTTCTTGAGCACGGCAAAACCATTTCGCCTGAAATCGTAAAGTCAAACGAAACTTGCTTGGATTCAATCTCCGCGCGACCCTTCACCCGGACAGGAGAAATGCGGCGGATGTCAGAATTCAATTTTGTCAGCTCATTTAACTCAACTGTTTCATCAAATTCAAAGCTCTTTTTCGCCATTTGATGAAGCTGATAAATCGTCCATTTCATTTGTATCACCTCAGGAAAGCAACAAACATGATTATAGCTTTTCAGAATGTTTTTGTCAATATTTTTTCTTTACAGCATAATGCCGCCGTCATGCAATCGTTGACAGCCGGATAGGCTATGCATACACTAAACGAAACGGACTAAAATATGCACTTCATTTGCAAATGTACCACACGAAGCAAAACATAGCAAGAAAGGCGGGACAAATATGAAAGCAGTCGGCCTGGTTGTTGAATATAATCCCTTTCATAACGGACACCGCTATCATGCGGAACAAGCAAAAATCAAAACGGACAGCAGCGTCGCGGCGGCGGTGATGAGCGGCCCTTTTTTGCAGCGCGGGGAACCGGCCGCCGTCTCAAAGTGGGCCCGGACAAAAATGGCGCTGGAAAACGGCGTGGATATCGTCATTGAGCTCCCTTATATATATGCCGTACAAAAAGCGGAATTATTCGCGCGCGGCAGCGTTTCGCTTCTTCATCATTTAGGATGCAGCAGCTTGTTTTTCGGCAGCGAAAACGGGCGGATCGAACCCTTTATTGAAGCGTCTGAAGCGTTCAGCCGAAAGGAAGATGACTGCAGCCTGATTCTGAAAGAGGAGCTGAAAAAGGGTCTCAGCTATCCTGCCGCCGCCTCAAAAGCTTTTTCACACATATTCAAAGGGCGGGACATGCTCGATTTGTCCAAGCCGAACAATATTCTCGGTTTTCACTACGTTAGAGCGATACACACCTCCGGTTCCGCTATGAAGCCTTATACAACAGCCAGAATCGCTTCCCAATATCATGACGCCGAGCTTCCCGGAGATAACAGCCGGATAGCCAGCGCAACAAGCATCCGGAGAGCGCTGATAGAAAAAGGAACGGCGGCCGCAAAGAGCTTTCTCCCGGAAGCATCTGCGCGTCAGCTGGAGGCATACAGAAATTCATACGGAATATGGCACAGCACGGAAGACTATTTTTCATATGTAAAATACAGCCTCAGCACTCTTTCCGCTGAAGAATTGAGCCGAATCTATGAAGTGGAAGAAGGCCTTGAGCACAGAATTCTGCGCACCATCAGACAAGCCCGATCCTATCGCGAAATGATGGAACGATTGAAAACAAAACGATACACGTGGACGAGGCTGCAGCGGATGAACACGCACATTCTGACACGGACGAAAAAAGAAGACATGCATCGGCTCTTGCAGCCTTCAAGCGCTCCTTATATCCGTCTTCTCGGAATGACGAAAAAAGGACAGGCGTACCTGTCGGCAAAGAAAAAAGAGCTTACCGCACCTCTCGTCAGCAAGCTCTCTTCTTTCTCTCATCCCGCTCTGGATCTGGACATACTGGCGGGACGGGTTTACAGCCTGCCGATAAAAGAACCTGAACGCACATTGTTTGAGAAGCAGGAATTTTCACAAGCCCCGATCCGCTATGATGAAGACGAAAAGCGTTTTTTGAATGCGTAAAAAAAGCACCTGACTGTATCAGGTGCTTTTTACTTTCAGCTGATCCAAATAGTCAAGTGCGTCCTGCATGGTGTCGACAGGGACGATCTTCATATCGGACTTGATTGCTTTCGCCGTTTTTACCGCATTTTTGTAATCAGAATTTTCAGCTCCGTTTTGATTCGGCGCAAAGAAAATATCTTTTCCCGCTTTGTCTGCGGCGACGACTTTCTGATCGATTCCGCCGATCGGTCCGACTTTGCCGTCCACGTCGATTGTCCCCGTTCCGGCTATATTATAGCCTTTTGTTTCGTCAGGTTTTGTCAGCTGGTTGTAAATTTCTAAAGACATCATGAGACCCGCAGAAGGCCCGCCGATGTTTTCAATGCTGAAATGAAGATCCGGCTTCACTTTCACGTTCCGGTCCGTATATAACGCGACGCCGATTCCCGCTCTTTTCGGGTCGTCCGGGAATGATTTCAGCACAATGTCAACGGTCTTTTCTTTCGTGTCCCGTTCAATGTGAAACGTTACTTTTTCCCCCGCTTTTTTGCTGCTGATATAATCAATCAGCTTTTCAGCGGATTCGTATGTTTTCCCGTCCGCGCTGATGATTTTATCACCGACCTCTATTTTTCCTTTTGCCGGCATGTCAGAGACGACTGAGCTGGCATAAATGCCGTTAAATGAGTATTTCACCTGTTTCCCGGCTTTTTGATAAGCGGCAATGACCGCGTTTTCTTGGGAGCTTTTCATCATTTGCAGCTGGCGCTTCATATAATCCGAGTCCGATTCGCCCTCTTCTTTTATGCTTTCGTCAGGGACGATTTCATCGTAAGGATGCACTTTCGCCCAAAGATATGTATACGGATTGGCAGGGCCTACTTTGACAGTCATCAAGGAAAGGCTTCCTTTTTCAGGATAGCCTCCGTCCACCTTAATCAGCGGTCTCAGCTCTGATGCTTCTCCCGGCTGTGTGATGTAATACGGAAGCTTAATAAATGTAACAGCGATTAATAAGATCAGGATGATAAACACCCAGCGAAAATGTTTTGCTTTCATATGAGTTAGCCCTCCCAGTTCTCTATTTCTTGTTTAATCCGGCCGATCATCCGGTCTGCGGCTTCTTCGCCCGCTGTGATCATATGATCAATGTTGGCAAAAGAACTTGAGCTGAATGATTCAAGAGAAGGGCGGATCATGACGTCTGCGGCAATGGTCTGGTGACGGACCAATTCATTTTGCAGTATATCCATACTTTGCATGATTACATCAAAAATATGTGCCGCCTTTTCCGTTTTTTTCACCCGGGATACGTCAGAGGCGATGACGATATCAGCACCCATATCTTTTACGGCGGAAACCGGTATTCTGTCGACCACCGCGCCGTCGACTAACATACGTCCGTTCATTTTTTGCGGGACGAAAACGCCCGGTATGCTGATGCTCGCTCGGACGGCTTCGGATACTGAACCTTTCGTAAAAACAAGCTTTTCGCCGGTCTGAAGGTCGCAGGCCACAATGCCGAGCGGGATCCGCAGTTCTTCTATCGGCTTGCCGTACGTATAGGCATGAACGAGCTGCCTGATGCGGTCTCCTTTTAAAAAACCAAGCCTCGGCATCGTATAATCCGCGTACAGCCGCCGTTTAAATGCTTTAGCGACTTTTTTCATCGTGGCCACGTCATGCCCGGCCGCATAAAAGCTCCCGACTAATGCTCCCATGCTGCTGCCGGCAATCATATCAATTGGAATCTCATGCTTATGTAAACTGGATAACACTCCGAGATGAGCGATGCCTCTTGCCCCTCCCGAACCTAACGCTAACCCGATTGTAGGTTTGGCCAACGCGACGAACCCCCTAATAGACATCCTATACATGAATTCTATGGTCTAAATTGAACCCCTATGCTCGTATATTAGTACAGGATGACAAATAGGTACTTGCCCGGCCGCCTTTAAGGTCTGTTCTATATTTTATCATGATATAAATGTCAGTGTGCAATTTTAGCATCGGGGAGGTAAGAATGAATTTGTCTAAGTTTCATACATTTTTGATTTCATTGTTTTTCATTTTTTTGACGGCGACGGTTATTTCACACCCTCAGGCCTCATTCGAAGCCTCCAAAACCGGTCTTTCCATGTGGTGGGAGGTAGTTTTTCCTTCATTGCTTCCGTTTTTTATTCTATCTGAGCTTTTAATCGGATTCGGCATTGTCAAGTTTGTCGGCCTTTTACTCGAACCCTTTATGCGTCCCATTTTCAGAGTGCCGGGGGTCGGCGGATTTGTACTGGCTATGGGCATGGCTTCAGGCAATCCGGCCGGCGCGAAGCTGACTGCACGGCTGCGCCAGGATAAACAAATCTCCAGAGTAGAGGCTGAACGCCTCGTCTCTTTTACCAATTCATCCAATCCGTTATTTATATTCGCTGCTGTGGCAGTCGGCTTTTTTCATAACGCGTCTCTCGGCATTCTGCTGGCATCGGCTCACTATCTCGGAAACATCGCCGTCGGCCTGACGATGCGTTCATACGGACGGAAAGAAGAAGCGGCGTATACCGGTAAAAAGACGATCGCTCTCCCTTCTCTGAAGGAAGCATTTCTGGCCCTCCACAAGGCGCGGCTTTCGGAAAAGCGGCCGCTCGGAAAAATTTTGGGCGACGCCGTCACCTCTTCTGTACAAACCTTGCTGATGGTGGGCGGTTTTATTATATTGTTTTCGGTTTTCAGCCGGTTATTATCAATCGTACAAGTCATGGATGTGCTTTCTGTATTTACAAACGCGCTGCTTTCGCTTTTTCATCTTCCGGCAAATCTGGACATCCCTCTTATCAGCGGGATGTTTGAAATTACACTTGGGAGCAAACTGGTCAGTGAAGCTGATGCCGACTTGCTGCCGAAAGCCATGATTGTGAGTTTTATTCTCGGGTTCAGCGGCCTTTCCGTACAGGCCCAGGTAGCCGGCATTTTATCGGAAACAGATATCCGCTTTAAACCGTTTTTCGCGGCGCGTATCCTTCAGGGCATTTATGCCGCACTCTTTATTCTCTTACTGTGGAAGCCGCTTTACCTTGCATTGGACGAACCTTACCAGTCCGTATTCCTCCCTTTCCGCGATCAGGAAGCGGTATCTGCTGTCGTCAGCGGATGGAATACACTTGTTGAAACCGGACCCGCCATCACGCTGACAGCTCTCGCCGTATACGCATTGATTTATTGTTACAGGCTGTCAGCACGGACAAAAAAAGGATGAGACGCCAATCAGCGCTTCTCATCCTTTAAATTTCTGCTTCAGCGCCTGTTCAACTTCCGGAGGAACAAACTCTGAAACAGGCCCGTTATATTTTGCGACTTCTTTTACGATGCTTGAACTTAAAAAAGAGTACTGATTGTTCGTCATCATAAAAAAAGTTTCTATTGATTCGTCGAGCACGCGGTTGACGGAAGTCCCCTGCATCTCATATTCGAAGTCAGAAACGGCTCTGAGCCCCCTGATAATCGCCTTCGCCCGCTTTTTTTTCGCATAGTCGATTAACAGTCCCTGTGACGTCTCGACCGTAACATTCGGTATGTCTTTTGTCACTTCTCTTAACAGCTCACATCGTTCCTCAACTGTAAACAGCGGCTGCTTAGAAGAATTATTGAGCACGCATACGTACACCTGCTCAAACACGTTTGCCCCCCGTCTGATAATGTCCAGATGTCCGTAGGTAACGGGATCAAAACTTCCGGGACATACAGCTATACTTGCCACATCACTACCCCCTATTTCGGTATATCGTCACTCCTGTAAGCCCGTAAATTTCCCTTCTTGTTACGGAAAGCGCGCCGACGGCTTCAGGAAGCGCAACGGCTTTATCATGCTCGGCTACGACAAAACCGTCTTCATTCAGCATGTTCTGCTCATCAATCATTTCGATAAGCGCTTTCAGCTTTTGCTCCTTATACGGAGGATCTAAGAAAATTCCGTCAAAACCTTTTTCCCGTTTCGCCGCGGCATAGAGAGCCCGCTCTGCATCATTGCGGTATACTTCCGCTGAAGACAGCAGATCAAGCGCTTTGATATTCGCTTTTACCGTTTGGATGGCTTTGAAATCACGATCCACAAAGATACAGCGGTCAAATCCGCGCGACAGCGCTTCAATCCCGAGACCGCCGCTCCCCGCAAATAAATCCAGCCCCGTTCCTCCGTCAAAATACGGGCCGATCATATTAAAAATAGACTCTTTTACTTTATCCGTCGTCGGCCTTGTTGATGTGCCCGGCACAGCCTTTAAGGCTCGTCCTTTTCTTGAACCGGAAATTACTCTCATTATTCACACCACTTTTTCTGAAAACTTTGATGTTTCTCATCGGCTGAGCCGTTATGTATCAAAACAATCCTTATCTTATCATAAAGCATTCTTTCAAACAATGAACGTGAAACCGTGTATACATATTCACATTCCTGTCAAGACTAAGTGTAACAGCATCAATGAATGATGTTGTTGCCAACCGCGGAGAAGACTTACGTTTCCCCATAAGTTCTTCCTCCGGTTTCTCCTCTCCCTTTTCCTTCTCCTTAACTTGTTAAGGAATAGAAGGACCCCGCAGGTATCTGCGGGGATTTTTTTATATACCGACTTTATAATCGTACTCTTTCGCTTTATCAAGCTTTGATTCAAATTCCAGCTTTAAAAAAGGTTTATAAGAAGGCTCTACCTTCTTCACATAAGAATAAGAAGAAATCTTTTCCATTGTTTTTTCGATTAGATCCATATCGCAATACAGCACAACGTATTTCAGCCGCTTGGAAACATAATGAACGTTGCCGAATTTTCTCAGCATTTTGCTGTGTTTTAAAGAATGCAGATATACGATTATGCCTTGGCGCTTATTTTCCATCATGATCACCCGCCTGACTTTCTGTTCATTTTATGTAAAAGACGAGACGGCCGTCTCGTCAGGAAACTTTGCATCCGCAGCCGCCGCCGGAACCGCACCCGCCGCCGCAGGATGACAGGCCGTCAAAATAAGGATTCCCCGTCGGAACTTTTACATGCTCCGAGACGGCCGTTCCGAGTTCAATGCTGATCTCGTCAAGCAGCGACTGAAGCTCAGTCTCCGCTTTTTTAAATTCGGCCACCTTATCGTTTAAATCCAGTTCCCGCTTCATTTCTCTCATTTTGCGGGAAATCTCTCTATAATCAGGATGGTATTTGCCAAAGCGCTGCACATCCTCATACTGCTCTTTAACGCTCATAAAAGAACGAATGATCCGCCCTGCCTCTTCATCTTCACGGAGACGCTTGTAACAATCGCGGTAATTTTCAGCCGTCTCAGACTGCAGAATCATGCCGGCAAGCTGCTCCGCTTCACTTTGAAGCTTGACGGACTCAATTGTTGCATACATAAATACGCACCTCCAGTTGCTAGTTTACCATGAAACCACCCAATTGGAAAATGCGGCGTTTAAACGCTTTTTAATCCTGTGAACGCATGGCGTGAACCATCTGCATCATCATCTGCGCCATTTGAATCCCGTTTGAGAATTGGCTTACCCGATGCGGTATCGTCTTTTCATAAAAATTCATCATGTCAAGCTGAAAGGAATTGAGATCGTCCGGTTTTCTCGCAAGTCTGCGGTACCAGACGGGACGCTGCCGTATAAACCGTTTCCGTTCCTCATCTGCGGATATGAATTCCTGAACCTCTTTTCGCATACACGATCCCCTTCTTTAATCCTTCCTGAACGAAAAAGGATGTTGTCCGGAGCCTTGCCGGGGCTGCTTCGTGCTGCTCCCCGAAAATTGGCTTAAAAGGCTTTGCAATGATGAAATGGATTGGCTCATTTTATTGATCTGCTCATTCATTTGGTTGATATCCATCTTTTTGACGGCAGTGACCATTTTTGAAACGAAATCGTTTTTTTCAGCTGGTTCCTGTTTGGTTTCCGCGTCGGAAGAAGGCTGAACGGCCTCGTCTTTAAAAGGGGTCCATATCGGATCATCCTCGCCCAGAAGAACCCAGTTTTCATAGACTTCCTGCCAGCTTCTTTGTTCCTTGCGAACATTTTGGATCAGTTTGGGATGCTTTTTTACGAATTGTTTAAAATCATCGATTGATTGCCGTGATTGCTGATTCGCCACAATTCTCACCCCCTCCGAAAAGTTTTGCCTGCTATAATGTATCGGTTCATTCGCCTTAATGTTCGCCTAAATTGCGAAAAAAAGCAGGTATATTTTTTTCAGCAGGAGCGCCGCTCGCGAAAAAACATAAAAAAACCGCGGGGGACGCGCCCCTCTGCGGTTTTTACTGCCAAGGCTTAATGAAGTTTTGCGTATAATACTTCCGGTCCACGCCGACACCGAGGTGCGTATAATCCGGGCTTAACAGCGCCTTTCTGTGGCCTTCGCTGTTCAGCCAGCCCTCCACGGCTGCAGGACCGTCCACATAGTTGTAGGCAATATTTTCACCGGCCTCCCGGTATTTCACATCGCCTTTTTCCAAGCGGTCCTTCAGAGTCCCGTATTTCTTTGAGACGTGAGAGAAATACTTGTTATCCTTCATGTCCTTGCTGTGGCCGAATGCCACTTTTGCGGCGCCTTCGTCCCATTTCAGCCTTGCCAGTCCGTGTTTCACGCGGATGACATTTGTAATGTCGAGAATCTGCTGCTCACTCGCTCGTTCAATGTCGTTCCATTTTTCATCAGAAACTGGCTCGGGTTCTGTCAGCTTTCCTCTGTACATGACTTCATACGGCCTTTGTTTCACAAGTGTTTCCGCATCAAATGCCCTGATGCTTGACAGATTCCCGTCAAATTTGTCCATGTACAGCTGAACATACATCCCGCCTATTTTAACGGTGGGACGGGTATTGATATCTTCTTCAGAAAACTCGAACCGATACGTGTTTCCCTTGTCAGTCACATTGACAAAAGGAGAAACCTGCGTCGTTTTAAAAACTTCGCCCGTCGATTCGCCGATCTTAAACGGTTTTGCGTTGATGCCGCTTCCCGAAGCATATAAAGTCACGGCTTTATCATTCAAAATACCGACTTGTACGTATTGGTCTTTCCCCTGGTTGTACACCCACCACTCGTAATCGTAGGCAGAAGGATCTTTCCGGGACGGTTCCCCAAGTTTCTTTTTCACATCGGCGGCAGATTTCCCCATGAGAGAAAGCAGTCCGGATGACGGCATTTTCAGCCGTTTTCCGCTCTCTTCTTCATTGGAAACCTGAGGCTCCTCCTGATCCGTCTTTTTCTGAGGAGCCGATCCATATTGTATAAACAGAACATACGCTCCGTAAATAAGCAAAAGGATAACGAGAGCCCTTGCGATATTTTTCAACCTCTCACCCCCATATGTTCAAACCGTTCTGTTTTTGTTTACTCTTATACAGTACAGCCTATTTGCATCGTCCGTGATTTATGTTTAATGGATAAACCCCTCCGGACCGCCGTCTTCAGAAATGTCAGACAGCGCCCGGCCTGCTTGCTCATTTGATTGCTCGGCCAACGAAAGATCGCCGAGCGTAACAATGCCGACCAGTTTTTTATCCTTTGTGACGGGAATTCTTCTGAGCTGATGTTCAGCCATCAAATGGAGCACCTCCTCCACAGAGGCGTCTTCTTCTGCACTGATAACCCGCTCTGTCATTGCGTCGGTTATTTTTTGAGAGTTCGGCTTTTTTGAAGCAATTCCCCGTAATACGAGATCTCTGTCTGTCACGATCCCGACAAGGGTCGCGCCGTCTTCATCCACTATCGGAATGGCGCCGACATCCGCGTCTTTCATCTTCACCGCAGCTTCATATACATTATCTAATACTGTACAATATTGCAAGTCTGACGTCATGAGCTTATTGATCTTTGTCATTGCGGAATTCCTCCTTTTTTCTGCTACTATTGTCGTCAAATTTTTCTTTTTGCATACTTTCACCGTATGAATCATTGAAAGTGTAACGCTTTCATACTATGATTGTCAGGAAAGGGCATTTTTAAAAGGAGGGGGAAGGTTTGAAGTTTGAAAACAGCGGTCTTGAAGGGGTAACAGCGGAGCTCAGCCGCTTGAATGATCTGATGGAAGGTAAAGGGCTCATTCTGGCTGGACAATGGGATTATGAAAGAGTGACTTACGACAAAAAGTTTTCAGTACCTGAGGGAACATTTTATCTGCGGATTCAAGGAACGGCAAAAGAGGGCGATGTCGGCGGCAGCAGGGCCGTGATTCAGCTGAAGGCCCCTCTTTTAGGAAAGCATTATTATCCGCACGGCGTAGAATACGGCAGCGCTGAAGAATTTCCGGAACATGTCGTCGCTGAAAGCAAAGCTTTACTGCTTGAATTGGAAGAGTCATTAAAAACAGTGCAAATGTAATAAAAAAGTACAGCATATTCTGCTGTACTTTTTTTATGAGACGGTATGCTCGATATACGGCGGCTCTGACAGCGTATCTTTTTCCCGTTCCGTTCTGACCCACTGAAAAAAGATGACAGCCAAATAAGTTCCGTAGACCGCCTCTTGAATGATTTTCATCAGTACTGCCCCAAGCTGCTGATCTTCCAGAGGAGGCAGCGTGTTAAACATCTCCGGTCCGGATAAAGGGATCTCCTCCAGCAAATCTAAAGGAACGCAAAGCTTCATTGCTTCGGCCCAAGCCGCCGGATCTGTATACGTGGCATACATGGGCGCCCCGCTGAACATAATGAGCGCGCAGGCCGGCGTTAACAGAATCCCGTCTGCCATAATATACCCCAGCTTCATTAAACCGCTGAGACGGGGCAGACCGTCCACCTTATGCACAAGCGGCCACCACATAAAAAACGCCGTTACAAAGATGAGTCCGTTCATCAGCGTGTGATACAGCGAATCCGTTTTGACGAAATCAAATATAAACGGGATGTGATACAGTGAAAAAATACCGTTAAACAGCACTAATGCAATAAGCGGCATTGAAAAGAACGAAAACAGCGGCTTTACGACAGGACGGAAGATCAGTTTTTTCCATGCCCAGCCGGGAATTCCGGAAATCAACAGCGGCGGTACGACTAAAAACAGAACCGCCATCTGCGCCATATGGGCACTGAACATCACATGGCCCAATAAATCAACCGGACTTCCCGCAGCCGTGTAAAAAAATAGCGCGGAAAGCACAAACAGCACCTTCTCCTTAGCGGCCACACGTCCTTTATGCCGGCTGCACCAGTAAAAGTAAACACCTGTTATCACGGCAGTTATACAAAACAGATACGGGCTCCACATTGCGCGAAACCCGAACATTTCCAAATTAATCAAATCTCTCACTCCCCGCCGTCCCGATTACCACCAAATAATCGTGACAAATGCAAGCACGGTGATAAACGCGACAAATATTCCCGAATACAGAAATAATGACGGCGCTTCATGCCCCTTCTGGCTCATATGCATAAAGTAAAACAGCTGAAAGATGACCTGGATGACCGCAAGCAGGATCAGAAACGGCATCGTAAACCATCCGGCAATGCCGTCAGCAGCCACCGTCAAAAACGCGACAAGCGTAAGGCCGATCATCAAACCGAAGGATATGACCTGATATTTCATCTCCTCGGCATTTTTCTTTTTCCGATATTCGAGATCCGTACTGACAGTCCCTCTGTTTTTGTTATCGTCCATCGTTATCCCACCATCCCCATCAAATATACAACGGTAAAGATAAAGACCCACACGACATCGATAAAATGCCAATATAAGCTGGCCACATAATATTTCGGCGCATTATAAAGGCTGAGCCCTCTTTTCGCATTCCGGATCATAAGCGCGCTGATCCACAACAGCCCGAACGCCACGTGTGCTCCGTGTGTGCCGACCAGCGTGTAAAACGCTGAGCCGAGCGCAGAGCTTGTAATGGTAAAGCCGAATTCGTGAGTGTAATGCATAAATTCATAGATTTCTACCCCTAAAAATCCTGCTCCCAATAAAACGGTAACCAGAAGCCACACCTGCATTTTTTTAAAGGAGAAATTTTTCATATGATACATCGCATACACACTCGTTAAGCTGCTCGTTAAAAGAAGCATCGTCGCGATAAATACGATCGGCAGCTCAAACATCTCAGCCGTTGACGGCCCTCCGGCTTTAGATTCCCGTAAAGCAAGGAATGTCGCAAATAGCGAGGCGAACAGAACCGTTTCGCCGCCGAGAAACAGCCAAAATCCCAAAAACTTATTTTTCCCTTCCAGCGTTGCTTTTTCAGGAGAAGCCGGAAAGGTTTCAGCCGTCATTTTTTCCTGCAGCTGCATTACGCCTTCACCCCTTTATCATCATTCGGCAGATCTTCTTTGTGAATATGATAGCCGTAATCATCGACCACAGAGCGAAGCAGCATGGTAAAGAATGTGATGCCGAGCCCTATGAAGATAACCGGAAGCCCCCATGAATAATCGGAGTGGTATAAAAACCCGAACGCTGCGACAAACAGCCCGAAAGATATGATAAACGGCATGATGGAGCCGTTCGGCATATGAATGTCCTCTACAGGCTCTGCTGGCGCCATCCCTTCATTTCCGGCCTGCTTTTCAATCCACAGCGGGTCAAGTCCCCGGACAAACGGAAGCTGTTTAAAATTATATTCCGGCGGCGGCGAAGAGACCGCCCATTCAAGCGTACGACCGTCCAGCCACGGGTCGTTCCCGACGTATTTCCCCTTTATTGAGGTATAAATAATATTGACCACGAGTAAAGCAGCCGCGCCCGCCATGAAAAACGCGCCGATTGAACTGATCAGGTTGCCGGTATCAAGACCCTGGCCGGGCAGATATGTGTAAACGCGCCGCGGCATTCCCATCAAGCCGAGGAAATGCTGAATGAAGAAGGTAAGATGAAACCCGATAAAAAATAAGACGAACGAAATTTTTCCCATCGTTTCATGAAGCACCTTCCCGAACATTTTCGGCCACCAGAAATGCACACCCGCCAGGATGCCGAACACAACGCCGCCGATAATGACATAGTGGAAATGCGCTACGACAAAATACGTATCATGGAACTGATAATCTGCCGCTGCGGCCGCCAGCATGACACCCGTGACTCCTCCGAGTACGAAAGAAGGAATAAAGGCGACGGCATACAGCATAGGCGTCGTGAATTTGACGTTACCTCCCCAGATGGTCAAAAGCCAGTTGAAAATTTTAATGCCCGTAGGCACCGCGATCGCCATCGTCGCAACCGCAAATATTGCATTAGCGATCGGTCCGAGTCCCGTCGTAAACATGTGGTGAACCCAAACCATGAACCCGAGAAAGCCGATCAGCACGATCGCAAAGACCATAGACGAATAACCGAACAGACGTTTCCTCGCAAATACGGGAATGATTTCTGAAAAAATCCCAAAGGCGGGAAGAATTAAAATGTATACTTCCGGATGCCCGAAAATCCAAAACAGATGCTCCCAGATTATCGTATTGCCGCCCAATTCAGGATTAAAGAAATTCGTTCCGAACAAACGATCCAGCATCATCAGCGCCAAACCGACGGTGAGCGGAGGAAATGCGAATAAAATGAGTGCCGACGCCACAAATGTCGTCCACGTAAACAACGGCAATCTCATATACGTCAAACCCGGCGCCCTCATATTAATAATCGTGGCGAGAAAATTGATCCCCGCAATCAGCGTACCTAAGCCTGATATTTGCAGGCCGAGCACGAAAAAGTCTATGCCGTGCCCTTTCGAATTTAGCGCAAGTGACGCGTACGACGTCCATCCTGCATCAGGAGCGCCCCCTAAAAACCAGCTCAGATTCAAAAAGATGCCTCCGAAGAAAAACAGCCAAAATCCGAGCGCATTCAAAAATGGGAATGATACGTCACGCGCCCCGATCTGCAGCGGCACAACCGCGTTCATCAGCCCGAATAACAGCGGCATCGCCGCCAGGAAGATCATTGTCGTGCCGTGCATCGTCATAATTTCATTAAACTGCTGCGCACCCATAAAATCGTTCCCCGGCCTCAAGAGCTGAATCCTGATAAGCATGGCCTCAAGTCCGCCGACGACGAAGAAAAATCCCCCGGCGATCATATATAAAATCGCGATTTTCTTATGGTCAACCGTCGTCAAATAATCCCAAAGCAAAGAGCTTTTTCTTTGCTGTCCTGTAAGCGTATTCATCATTTGCGACCTCCCCCCTGATATCTCCCTGTCCTCACTTGTTCTCCGCTTTCAGCCCTTTTAAATATTCATACAGCGCATCCGTTTCAGCGTCCGAGAGCTTCGGATAAGTGCCTGTCATTTTATTGCCCGGTTTAATGCTGTCCGGATTTTTCAGCCAGGCTTTTATATTCTCTTTATTCGCATCCTTAATGCCGGCCACTTTGACCCGTTCACCGAAGGTAGCGAGGTTCGGAGCTGTTCTTGCCGCTTCAGCCCGTTTATCATTGGGCTCAACCGCATGACAGCTCAGGCAGTTTTTTTCCTTAAAGAGCTCTTCTCCTTGCGCGGCTAAACCGGAATCTGTTGTATGCTTATAATTTTTCATCGCTTTCGTCCATTGTTTAAATTCTTTTGACGGCAGCGGTTTCACTTTGAAATCCATCAGCGCATGTGAAGGTCCGCACAGCTCTGCGCATTTCCCGAAGAAATATTCTCCCGCTTCTTTGCTGCGTTTAGAATCGAAGGTCAGAAAGAAAGTATTGTCATTATCCGTATTCGTATCGATTTTCCCCCCGGCTGACGGAATCCAGAAAGAGTGTTTCACATCTGAGGACTTCAGCTTGAAATAGACGCGTTCATCTGTGGGAACGATCAGCTCCTGACTTGTCACAAACCCGTAATCAGGATACTCGAATTCCCACCAGTATAAATTCGCCCTTACATTAATCACGAGCGCATCCTCTGCTTTACGGTTTTTCTTATCCATCGGCGACGTATCCGCCAGTGCCAATGTGTCGATGACAACCGGAATGACAAGAATAATCAGAAGCAGGATCGGAATAACGGTCCAGGTGATTTCTAAAAAACGGTTCCCCTCCACCTGTTTCGGTATCGTGTCTTCCCCTACACGCGACCGTCTGAATCTCACAATGACGTAAAAGAAAATAACTGCTACGACCGCAACGACGACAACCATGATAAGTGTGCTGAGCACCGTCAGATCATATTGTTTATCAGCCACTTCGCCGGCAGGCTTGAGTGTGGACAGAAACGGTTTTCCACAGCCGCTCAATAAAAGCGGCACTAAGGCTAATAATGATAAAAGACGCCAACGCTTTAACATTTCACCCAACCCCTTTTTTGAATCAGTACGAGATGCACAAGCAGTAAATCTGCTTCCAGCCGAAATACTTCATTTCCTCATTTCTTAAAATATGAGATTTTTTACTTAAAATTCCATCTATGTATAAAAGCAAAGCCGCCTGATTAAACAAAAGGTCAAGGCGGCGTTTACTAGTTGTCATTGTTTGTTTTGGCGATCAAACAAGCTCATTATTCAATTAAAACAGCGTGAAGACCACCATCGCTACAAAATAAATGGTCATGTAATTAAGCGAATAGACAAACATAAGAGTTGCCCACTTCATGATGTTTTTCATGCGGAATCCCATCAGTCCGAGAACAAGCCATCCGACATTCAGCAAAGTGCCGAGAATGACGATCGGAAGACCGAGACTGCCGAGGAAAAACGGAAGAGGCAGCAGGCATGCGACCCAGACGATAATCTGTCTTTTCGTCACTTCAAAGCCGTGCACTACCGGAAGCATCGGGATATTCGCTGCTCTGTAATCTTCCGTCTTTTTAATCGCAAGCGCTAAAAAGTGCGGAATCTGCCAGATGAATAAAATCATGAATAAAACCCACGCGACAACACCGATGTGCCCTTCAACCGCTGTCCAGCCGATTAACGGCGGCACGGCGCCTGATACACTTCCGACAACCGTATTAATCGTATAACGGCGTTTCGTCCACATTGTATAAAGAACAACGTACGTAAACACGCCGATAAAACCGATGACTGCTGCCATCACAGTGGTCATCAAGAGCATGATAAGTCCTAAAGCAATGAGTAAAATTCCTGACCACAGCGCTTGATTCGGCTGAATCTTTCCGGTTACCGTCGGTCTTACTTTCGTGCGTTCCATTAAATGATCAATATCACGATCGTAATAGTTGTTAACCGCACAAGAACCGGCGATGATCAAAGAAGATCCTATTAATGTAAGAAGCACGGTGTTTAAATTGCCTAAAAAACTCAGACCGGATATATGTAACGCAAGCCACATGCCGGTAAAAGTCGTAATTAAATTCGAATTGACGATTCCTATTTTGATAAGCGAAAGGAAATCCTTCCATGCCGTCGTCTCTTCAATCTGTCCGTCTATAGCTGTATCGTTTAAAATTCTGGAATTAGCCATAACGTAAACCTCCCTTACAAACCTAAAGCAGGTTTTTTAAGACCTGCAACTCTATCATACAAGATAATGACCTGTAAAAAAACATCCTCTTAAATATTAAACGAGAAACAGGAATTTATTTGTGAACTTTTTATGAATTTTACCAAATCCGCCGGTTTCTTAATAAAGCGGTTACTTTATTTCTATCAGACCCATCTGGAATAATCAACCCCATTATCTAAGAAGTCCTGATTCTATTATATTTTTGTGAACAAACAGAATTGAGAATTGCCACAAAACACATATTCGCTTACACTTGGTACGTATATCATTTTGTCCAGTTTGTTAAGAAGGTGAATGTAAAATGAATAAAGCTTTGAAAGCGCTCGGCGTACTGACGACATTCGTCATGCTCGTCGTGCTGATCGGCGGCGCTCTTGTCACAAAGACAGGATCGGGTCTCGGTTGCGGAAGGCAGTGGCCGCTTTGCCACGGCCGGTTTTTCCCGGAGCTTAACGCCGCTTCTATCATTGAATGGAGCCACAGACTCGCAAGCGGTGTCTCAATCGTTCTCGTGCTGAGCCTCGCTTTTTGGGCATGGAGAAAAGTCACGCCTGTTTTCCGTGAAACAACCTTTCTCGCCATTATGTCCATTATCTTTTTATTTTTACAGGCGCTTCTCGGCGCATTAGCGGTTGTTTTCGGATCAAATGCGCTCGTTATGGCGCTTCATTTCGGCATATCGCTGATTTCTTTCGCTTCTGTTCTGATTTTGACACTGCTCATATTTGAAGCTGGTAAATCAGACAAAAAGCTCGTCAAGCCGCTCAGAATCGGCAGGAAAATGCAGTTTCATATGATCGGCCTTTCGATTTACACGTATATCGTCGTTTATACGGGGGCTTATGTGCGCCATACGAAATCAAGCCTTGCCTGCCCTGACGTTCCGCTTTGCAGCAGGCTGAATCACGGGCTTCCGTCCCATTTTCAGGAATGGGTGCAGATGGGCCACAGAACGGCAGCGCTGCTTCTGTTCGTATGGATTCTTGTCGCTTTTGCACATGCGGTGCGCTCCTACAAAGATCAAAAACAGATTCTTGGGGGCTGGATAGCGGCTCTTGTCTTTGTTTTATTACAGGCGCTGTCCGGAATCATGGTTGTTTATTCAGAAATGGCCACCGGTTTTGCACTTGCCCATTCGCTCTTTATTGCCGGCCTGTTCGGCGTCTTATGCTATTTCTTATTATTAATCGCCCGCTTCCGCTATGAATCAAAACAGCGGAACATCTGAGGCACATGAAAAGGCCGAAGCATTAGAGCTTCGGCCTTTTTACATATAAAAAACCTGATCGCACACGGGGGCGGATCAGGTTTTTTATATTCATTTTACGCTTTTTCAATTTCGATCAGTAAATCGCCTGTCTGAATCGGTTCACCGTTTTTCACATGAATCTGCTGTATCGTCCCGGAGAACGGCGCCTGTACCGTCGTCTCCATTTTCATCGCTTCATTAATCATCAGATGATCGCCTTTATTCACCTTTGCCCCGGTTTCCGTTAACAATTTAATGACGGTTCCCGGCATGGATGCCGCAATGTGGCTTGGGTTTGTCCGATCTGCTTTTAATTTTTCCTGTACGGACGATTTAATGCTTTCATCTTTAATGACCACCTCGCGCGGCTGGCCGTTCAATTCGAAATAAACGACACGTGTCGCATCTGGCTGCGGTTCACCGATAGATACAAGCTTCACGATCAGCGTTTTTCCGCGCTCGATTTCCACTTCAATTTCTTCACCGAGCGTCATCCCGTAGAAGAAAGTCGGTGTGTCTAATACGGAAATATCACCGAAGCGTTCAGCCGTTTTAACATATTCAGTAAACACCTTCGGATAAAGAGCATACGCGATTGCGTCCTGATCACTCAATTCCATCTGATGTGTTTCTTTCCATTCTTCTTTAATACCTTCAAAAGATACCGGTTCAAGCAGCTCACCCGGTCTTACCGTGATCGGCGTCTGTCCTTTCAGAACGAGCTTTTGCAGTTTTTCCGGAAATCCGCCGTGCGGCTGGCCGATCTGCCCTTTAAAGAGCTCAACGACTGAATCCGGAAAATCAAGCATTTCGCCTTTATCATAAACATCTTGTTCTGTTAAATTGTTTTGCACCATGTAAAGCGCCATATCTCCGACGACTTTGGAAGAAGGTGTTACTTTCACGACGTCGCCGAACATGCGGTTGACGACGCTGTACATGTCTTTCACCTCATTCCAGCGATCACCCAGGCCGACTCCTTTTGCCTGCTGTTGCAGATTGCTGTACTGGCCGCCCGGCATTTCATGATTATAAATCTCAGTATGCGGAGACTTCATCCCGCTTTCAAATTCACTGTAATACTGACGGACGGATTCCCAATATTGTGACAGTCTTTCCACCTGGCGGACATCCATTTCAGGACGGCGGCTGTTTCCTTCAAGGGCATGATAAAATCCGCTTGCGCTCGGCTGTGAAGTCAGACCCGCCATTGAGCTGACGGCGACATCCACGATGTCCACACCCGCTTCAACAGCTTTGGCATAGAGAAAGACGCCATTGCCGCTCGTATCATGCGTGTGAAGATGAACGGGAATATCAATCGTTTCCTTCAGCGCTGAGATAAGTTCGTATGCGGCTTGAGGTTTCAAAAGACCGGCCATGTCTTTAATGCCGAGAATGTGCGCACCAGACGCCTCAAGCTCTTTCGCCATAGAAAGATAATACTTCAAATCATATTTCGTCCGGGTCTTATCAAGAATATCTCCCGTGTAACAAATCGCAGCCTCCGCCACTTTTCCGGTTTCACGGACGGCATCGATGGCCAGCGTCATCCCTTTTACCCAGTTCAGGCTGTCAAAGATCCGGAATACGTCAATACCTGACTCCGCTGACTGCCGGACAAATTTTTGGATGACATTGTCCGGATAGTTTGTATAACCGACGGCATTTGATGAACGAAGCAGCATCTGGAACAATGTGTTCGGCACTTCCTTGCGAAGATCTTCAAGGCGTTTCCAAGGGTCTTCTTTTAAGAAACGGTACGCTACATCAAATGTCGCGCCTCCCCACATTTCAAGGCTGAACAGTTCAGGCCACAGGGCAGCCGTAGGATTCGCGATTTTTTTCAAATCATTGGATCTGATCCGTGTTGCGAGCAGGGACTGATGGGCATCCCTGAACGTTGTATCGGTCAGGAGCACGGATTTTTGCTCTTTCACCCAGTCTGCAAGCCCCTCGGCGCCTCTTTCATCAAGGATCTGTTTCGTACCGCTTGCCGGCTTTTCCCCGATATCTAACGTAACGGTCTGAGGCTTATCAAATGCAGGTTTTTCTTTTTTCCCGATTCCCGGAAAACCGTTCACCGTGACATTGCCGATATAGGAAAGCATTTTTGTTCCGCGGTCCTTCTGTTTTGGGAAAACAAACAGCTCAGGCGTTGTGTCGATAAACGATGTGTCATATTGGCCCGTCAGGAATTTTTCATGCTTTGCCACGTTTTCAAGAAACGGAATATTGGTCTTAATGCCCCTTATCCTGAATTCCTGCAGGTTGCGGACCATTTTCGCTGATGCCTGTTCAAACGTCAGCGCCCATGTCGACAGCTTGACGAGCAATGAATCATAATAAGGCGTAATGACGGCGCCCTGGAAGCTGTTTCCCGTATCAAGGCGGACGCCGAAGCCGCCGCCTGAGCGGTAAGCCATAATTTTACCCGTGTCAGGCATAAAGTCATTCAGCGGATCTTCAGTGGTCACACGTGATTGGATCGCATACCCGTTTGTAAAAATGTCTTTCTGCTCAGGGATATTGACGGCACGGCTGTGCAGTCCGTGGCCCTGCGCGACGAGGATTTGCGTCTGAACGATATCAACCCCCGTTATCATTTCCGTAATCGTATGCTCCACTTGCACGCGCGGGTTCACTTCAATAAAGTAAAATTCACCGCCCGCTACGAGAAATTCCACGGTCCCCGCGTTAATATAGCCGACATTTTTCGCAAGCGCCACAGCCGCTTCACAGATTTCGTCCCTTAATTCAGGCTGCAAAGATACACTCGGCGCCACCTCAATGACCTTTTGATGGCGTCTCTGAACGGAACAGTCCCGCTCATACAGATGGACGACATTGCCTTCTTTATCTCCGATCACCTGAACTTCAATATGCTTAGGATTTTCGATCAGTTTTTCAACATACACTTCATCGTTTCCGAATGCGGCTTTCGCTTCTGATTTGGCCCGCTCAAACGATTCTTTCAATTCGCTTTCGCTTCGGACGATTCTCATTCCGCGGCCGCCGCCTCCGAGCGATGCTTTAATAATAAACGGAAATCCGTGGACTTTTGCGAATTGTTCGACATCTTTTAATGTTTCAGCCGGTCCGTCACTCCCCGGAATAACGGGGATGCCGGCTTTTTCTGCCTGCTCCCTTGCCTTTACCTTATCTCCGAACATATCCAAATGCGCTGACGTCGGTCCGATAAATACGATGCCCTCTTCTTCACAGCGCCTCGCAAATTGGATATTTTCAGAGAGAAATCCGTAGCCCGGATGAATGGCATCAACGCCGTTTCTTTTTGCGATCTCAATAATCCCTTCAATATCAAGATACGCGTCAATCGGTTTTTTGCCTTCTCCCACAAGATAAGCTTCATCCGCTTTATAGCGATGATAGGAGCCCGAATCTTCTTTTGAATAAACGGCTACCGTTCTGATGTTCAATTCTGTGCACGCCCGGAAAATCCGGATCGCAATTTCTCCCCTGTTTGCTACTAACACTTTTTGGATGGATTGTTGTGACAAACTTTTCTCCCCCTTGGCCTAATAAATATGTAGTTTATAATAAAGGAATATCCGTGCTGTGTATACACTTGTTTTTTAGAGATACACAGATTTTTCCGTCTGCCGTCTTTTTACCCCCTTAGACGGAACGGGCTCCCTCTTTTTCTTCTTTTCTGAGTACTTGACATGCATGCTGACATTCACCAATATACCGGCGCTCGTTAATAACAAAAACATTGATGAGCCCCCGTAGCTGATAAACGGCAGCGGAACACCTGTGATCGGAATTAAACCGCTGACACCGCCGAGATTGATAAAGGTCTGAATCGCAATCATGCTGGATATCCCGATTGCCAAAAGGCTTCCGAACGGATCTTCACATTTTCTCGCAATATAAAAACCTTTTAACACGACAAAAGCCAGCAGTACAATGACAAACAGGACGCCGAAAATGCCGAGCTCCTCTGATATAACCGCCATAATAAAGTCTGTATGCGATTCAGGCAGATAACCGTATTTTTGAATGCTTTCTCCAAGACCGAGACCGAAAAAACCGCCTGAGCCGATCGCATAATACGAATTTATAATCTGCAGGCCTGATGTGCTGGCGTATTTAAAGGGATTTTCAAGACTTTCAAACCGGCTCATACGCCCGGGTGTCAAAATATCGTCCCATTTCAGATAGATGATCGGGCTGACAAGGAGCAATACGATTCCCGCCATGAGAACCAGCTTGAGCAGGGTCCTTCCGCTGAATCCCGAACACATAATGACGCAAAGCGCGATCAGACCGATAATCATCGCCGTTCCGAAATCAGGCTGAATGGCGATAAGCGCACAAATGACTACGGTGACGATCACCGGCGGCGCAACCCCCGTCAAAAGCTGATCGATATAGCTTTGTTTCTTTGCGTATACCGCGGCAAGGTACAGTATCAGGGTCAGCTTGACAAATTCCCCCGGCTGAATGGCCATTCCGCCGATTTTAAACCAGCTTTGCGCGTTTCCGGCAACATGTCCGAAAACAAACAGCGCGCAAAGCGCAGCCACTGACGCAAGCAGTACGAATTTCTGAATCTTTTGATGAGCGAACACTTTGTACGGAAAAACGGCCGCGATAATAAACAGCACAAACCCCGCGATGACGGCGAACAGCTGCCGTTTAAAGAAATAGTCGCTGCTCACGCCGTAACGCATAACGGCGGTAATCATGCTTGAGCTGTATACCATGACCAATCCGAAACTGCACAGCAGAATGATAGCGCATATCAATGAATAATCGTAAGATTTTAACATTCTTTTAAACATAACATCCTCTTTCCTGCTTAAAGCTTACGTTTAATACCTATTGCGTATTATATTTTACTATAATTCATAAACAATTTACGCAGTTTCTTTATAGTTTTTCGGATGAAATGCAGATTAAGAGACCGTCTTACGAAAAGAAGATGCAAAAAAACGGTTTACGGTTATAAAAAAACCCAAACCGTTGAATAGTTTGAGTTTGATCATTTATTTTCCTGTAAACGCGTCATGCAAAGCAGACAGTTCTCTTTCAAGTCTGTCCAGCAGCTCTTTGCCGTCGTTTTCGTCAACTAATCCCAGGCGGACAGCAAAATCGATTTCCCTCGACAGTCCGAACATCTGAGTATCCAAGACCTCTTCATACAGAGGACATTGAGGCATCGTTAAGTTATCCATTTGTACTCGGATCAGCTTCAAAATCTTCTCAGCATCTAACTTCAACAGCTCGAATGCTTTCTGCTGATGGTCAACTATAATCTCTGAAGCCAAAAGTATCCCTCCGTTCCCCAGGCGAGTACCTAATTCTTCTATTTATCATAAAGGGTATCAGGTGAAATTGCAAGAGGATTTAAGCAGATGTTATGATAAAAAATGTTTCAAAAAATACTCAGCCTGTATTTCTCAGACATGATTTCCAAAAGCTTCACACCCGCGATGCTGTTGCCTTTTTCATCAAGCGCCGGGCCGAATATACCGATTCCGAAGTTGTACGGCGAAATGCCCATGATTCCTCCCGAAACGCCGCTTTTAGCGGGAATGCCGACCTTAATCGCGAATTCCCCACTCGCATTGTACATGCCGCAGGTCACCATAAACGTCTTGCAGATTCTCGCCACATCTTTTTTAATGACCTGCTCCCCGGTTTCCGGATGCTTGCCGTCAAGGGCGAATACACAGCCGATTTTGGCTAAATCCAGACTGCTCATCTTAATCGCGCACTGTTTTGTATACAAATCCATGACCCCTTCAACATCGCCTTTAAAAATGTCATACTGCTTCATGTAATAACACATGGCCCGATTAATCATGGAAGATTTGAATTCCGATTCCGCGACATGGCTGCAATATGTAATGTCCTGATTATTCGCAAGTCTTCTGATGAATCCGAGCAGGTAATCCAGGCGGCCTTTCGGCGAATGCCCTTTAATTAAACCCGTAACGACGAGGGCTCCCGCATTAATCATCGGATTTAAAGGCTTGCCCGGATTCATTGTTTCAAGCTTAATCATGGAATTAAACGGGTCGCCGGTCGGCTCCTGACCCACGCAGCTGAACACCTTTTCCTTTCCGTAATCCATCAGTACGAGCGCCAGAGAAAGCACTTTCGAAATGCTCTGCAGCGTAAATGTCCGGTCGGCGTCTCCTGCCGACAGACATGTATTTTCCGCATGATAAATCGTGACCGAAAGGCTGTCTTGTTCAGATTCAGCCAGAGCTGGAATATAGTCTGCCACTTTGCCTTCTTCGGTCCTTTTTTTCGCTTCCTGAACTAATGCGTCCAGCTCTTGGTAATGCCGGCATACCATGTCGATCACCCTCACTTCGCTGCCGTTGTATACATCTAATTTGCGACGCAAAGTGACAATTCATGCGAAAACTTTTATACTTTAAGTAAAGGGGGGCTTCACCATGAGCGTTATTCAAGTAAAAGGCAATGTTACATACCCGATTACAATTGATCCGAGTGTCTGGATTTTCGATGACCGTAAGTTTCCGTTTGAAAAAAATCAGCCCGTTCATCCGGACGGCTCTGCAGAAACCCAGGAGCATACGCTTGATCCGGAACGGGTGATCAGAGAAGGGCGCATTTCGCCGCCGACTTTAAAAAGCGAAAAACGTTATGAAAAAGAAAGACTGATGAACGGCAGCTTCGCCATGAAGCTCGGCGCTGTTTTAGCAAATGCCGAGCCGAAAGAAAGCGCTGTCCTGTGCGCATTTATTTCAAAATCAGAAAGAACCGAAGTGCCGCTCGAAAAGGCGATGGACGCAATCGCGCATTTCAGCGATGCGGGGAAACCCCTTCAAGACGGCGGCCCGGTCCATTTTTACGTGGACGGAGACTTTGAAAAACCAATAACGGGCGTCACAGAAATCGAAGTTTTATAACAAATCGGCGGCAAGCTGTGCAAGGCCGGATCTCTCACCTTTCACAAGCTTCACGCTGCCGGAGACGGTTTGTTCTTTAAACCGTTCTACAACATAAGCAAGTCCGTTGTTTAAACTGTCTAAGTATGGGTGATCTATTTGCTCCGGATCGCCCATCAGGACAATTTTGCTGCCCTCTCCCACCCGAGTCAAAAGCGTTTTGACCTCGTGCCTCGTCAGATTCTGAGCCTCATCAATAATAATAAATTGATCCGGAATGCTTCTTCCCCGAATGTATGTCAGCGCCTCCACCTGAATCGATCCGATTCCTGCCAAAATCGCTTCAAGTTCACCCGGCTTTTTCGCATTGAATAAAAATTCAAGATTATCAAAGATCGGCTGCATCCACGGCTTGAGCTTTTCCTCTTTTTCGCCCGGCAAATATCCGATATCCTTTCCCACCGGGACGATGGGACGCGCGACGATCAGTTTTTTATAAATACCGAGATCCTCCGTCTGCAGAAGCCCTGCCGCGAGAGCAAGCAAGGTTTTTCCCGTTCCCGCTTTTCCGATCAGGGTGACAAGCGGGATATCTTCCCTCAGCAGGAGTTCAAGCGCCATTGTCTGCTGGACGTTCTTCGGCCTGATACCCCATACGTGCTCATCATCGAAAACGAGTCTTTTTACGGTCTCGCCTTTCTTATCTGCCATGCCGACCGCAGACGAAGATCCTCCTAATTCATCTTTCATCAGCACAAATTGATTCGGATAAACCTGATGCTGCTGAAGCTCCTTGACTGAAATTTGTTTGTTTTTATAAAACGAGGCAAACCGCTCTTTATTCATAAATATATCTTTGTACCCGCTATATATTTCATCATGGTCAACGACTCTGTCGTTTAAAAAGTCCTCCGCCAAAAGCCCGATGGCATCCGCCTTTACCCTGACAAGCACATCTTTGCTGACCAGGATGACGAGGCGGCCGTTTTCTTTCGTTTCCTCCTCAAGGCTTAAATTTTTTGCCACCGCCAAAATGCGGTTATCATTCGTTTTTTCGATAAAAATTTCTTGGAGCTGGTGAAATGACCGGTGGTTCAGTTCAATTCTGAGCGTTCCTCCGCTTTCAAGCGGAACTTTCTCGTGCAGCCTTCCTTTCTCCCTGAGCCCGTCTATCAGCTTAGATACGTGCCTCGCATTTCTCCCGACCTCGTCCATATACCGCTTTTTTGAATCGACCTCTTCCAGCACGACGGCGGGGATGACAACTTCGTTTTCTTCAAAGGAAAAAATGGCGTTAGGATCCTGCAAAAGTACATTCGTATCTAACACATAAATTTTACTCAAGTCTCAGCCTCCTGAAATAAGGATCAAAGCCCATCGTGTGCTTCTCTTTCCGCGAAAAACGGGGATGCCTGCTAAAATATATGATTTGGTGAATAAAGATAGAAGGTTAATTCAACAATAAAATAAATGAAAGCATTCAAGGAGGAAATCTGACGTGCGAATTCTTTTCATTATCATACAAGCCTTGTTTATCCTTACCGGCTGCACTGCTGTACAGGACGGCCGCGGCCGCAATATTCAGAACGAATCAGCCGATCAGCGCGATGCAAAACCGATCCATGTGAAAAATACGGCTCCTGAGACAGCTGAAAATCCCGGCCGGACAGACATCGCTGAGCATCTCGTCGAGGTAACCGAAAAAATCCCCGGCATTTCAGATGCCACCGCGGTTGTACTCGGAAGATACTCCGTTGTCGGTATCGATGTGGATGACAATTTAGAAAGAAGCAAAGTGGAGAGCATTAAATACACGGTTGCCCAGGCGTTAAAAAACGATCCTTACGGCGCCAATGCCGTTGTCGTGGCTGATCCTGATACGGTTTCCCGTCTGAGAGGCATGGGCAGCGACATTAAGGCCGGCCGCCCCGTTTCAGGCATTTTGGACGAACTTGCCGCCATCGTCGGCCGCGTCATGCCGGAAGTCCCGAATGATGTGACCGACAATGAAAAAGAATCACCGACTCAATCGAATGATGATCAGCTGAACCAAAGAGACCAGAACAAGCTGCAGAACGAACAGAACGATCAATCGGATCATCATATGAAAAACCGCCGGTAAAAAGCAGCGCCCGCTCCAAAGGAAGGGCGCTGCTTTCTTTCCCTTTGGCAGGAGGGGCATCCATGATATAATGCTTGTCATAGTGAAAGAGGTGAAAAATCAATGAGAGTAAAATGTTCCATTTGCGACAAAATCGAACAAATTGATGATGAAACACTGACAGCCAAACGCCTCCGCAATCGTCCGATTCATACATATATGTGCCGGGAATGCCATGACCGAATCAAAGTCAAAACGGAGGCGCGGCTGAATACCGGACACTTTTCCTTTCATCCCGGACAAAAAGCGAAAAAAGATAAACTGAAAAAATAAACCGAATAAAAAAATGACCCGCCGGAAGGCAAGGTCATTTTTTTATTGCGGTTTAGCTGACTGGCTTTTTTTGGACTGGTGCAGACGGATTTTGTAAACGATCAAAATCAAGGCGGCGACAACAAGCCCTTCTCCGACCGGCAGAAACACACCGAAAAAAGTCAGCACGGTGCAGCCGAGCACGAGAAAGAGATAAACTGCCGCAGCCTTCAAAACCGGCAGCCGTTTGGCAAAGCCGAGTTTAAATACAATCACCGAAAGCACGACGATCGTTCCGTATAACAGCCACATTCCCGTCAGCGGATGCTCATCCACTTGGTAAAGAGCCGCAAAGAACGACAGCCGTTCACTTACTTCATTCAAAAGGATCCCCCTCCCCTTTTCCGTTCGGGTTCTACCTTTTCAAATTCTGCAAGTGATTAAGACATTCCTGCTGTTTTTTTCTTTTTCGCCGCTTTTTCACGTTCGTTTTTATTCAGGATTTTCTTTCTTAAACGGATGGATTCCGGCGTTACTTCACAGTATTCATCCTCGTTTAAGTACTCGAGTGATTCTTCAAGCGACATAATGCGCGCTTTCTTAATCGTAGTCGTTTGATCCTTCGTAGCGGAACGGACGTTTGTCTGCTGTTTCATTTTGCTGACATTGACGACAAGGTCATTGTCACGGTTATGTTCGCCGACAATCATGCCTTCATATACTTCTGTTCCAGGCTCAACGAAGATGACGCCGCGGTCTTCAATACCTTGAATTCCGTAAGATGTCGCTTTTCCGTTTTCCATGGAAACGAGCACACCCTGACGTCGGCCTCCGACTTGGCCTTTTTGCATCGGCTGATAGCTGTCAAACGTGTGGTTCAGGATACCGAAACCGCGTGTCAGTGACAGAAACTCAGTAGAATAGCCGATGAGTCCGCGTGAAGGTACGGTAAAGATCAGGCGGACCTGGCCGTTTCCGTTATTAATCATATCAAGCATTTCGCCTTTTCTCGCACCCATTGATTCCATAACAGAACCGGTATGCTCTTCAGGCACGTCAATCTGTACGCGCTCAACAGGCTCGCAGCTTACGCCGTCGATTTCCTTAATGATAACTTCAGGTTTAGACACTTGAAGCTCATAGCCTTCACGGCGCATGTTTTCAATTAAAATGGACAGGTGAAGCTCACCGCGTCCTGAAACAACCCATGCGTCAGGTGAGGCCGTCGGTTCGACACGGAGACTGACATCTGTTTGAAGCTGCGCGTTCAGACGCTCTTCAATTTTACGGGATGTGACATATTTGCCTTCACGACCTGCAAACGGGCTGTTGTTTACGACAAATGTCATTTGGAGCGTAGGCTCATCAATGCGCAGAACCGGCAGCGGCTCATGGTGTTCAGCCGGACAAACCGTTTCACCGACGTTGATGTCTTCCATGCCCGAAACGGCAACGAGGTCTCCCGCTCTCGCTTCTTCAATTTCCACGCGTTTCAATCCTTGGAAACCGAAGATTTTCGTTACGCGGAATGATTTTACCGTTCCGTCAAGTTTCATCAATGAAACCTGCTGACCCACTTTCATCGTGCCGCGGAAAACGCGTCCGATACCGATACGGCCGACATAATCATTGTAATCAAGCAGCGCCACTTGGAATTGAAGAGGCTCTTCGGCGTTATCTACCGGGGCAGGGACATGTTCAAGAATCGTTTCATACAGTGATTCCATATTTTCGTCCTGCTTTTTCGGATCCAGACTTGCCGTTCCGTTAATCGCAGAAGCGTAGACGACAGGAAACTCAAGCTGTTCTTCGTTTGCGTCAAGCTCGATGAACAAATCAAGCACTTCATCAATGACTTCTTCCGGACGGGCGAAATCACGGTCGATTTTGTTTACGACGACAACCGGATTTAAGTTCTGCTCAAGGGCTTTTTTCAGTACGAAACGGGTTTGCGGCATACAGCCTTCATATGCGTCAACGACTAACAGAACGCCGTCAACCATTTTCATAATCCGTTCTACCTCTCCGCCGAAGTCGGCGTGTCCCGGAGTGTCCAAAATATTAATGCGTGTATCTTTATAGTTAATCGCAGTATTTTTCGCAAGAATTGTAATACCGCGTTCACGTTCAAGATCGTTTGAATCCATTGCGCGCTCGGCAATATTTTCGTTGGCACGGAATGTTCCGGCTTGGTGAAGCAATTGGTCTACCAAAGTCGTTTTCCCATGGTCAACGTGGGCAATAATCGCGATGTTGCGAAGATCGTTTCGAAGTTTCACATTTTCATCTCCTAAAAAAATTAGATAACTTTCATATTATACCACACATCCTCTTTAAAAGCGTTACGTTTTTCTGTAAACTGAAAGTATGACGTTAAAGGGGATGGAAATATGAAAAAATTGAATTGGCTCTTATTATTATTTGCATTCGCAGCAGTCTTCAGCATGATGCTGATCGGCGTATCAATCGCTGAGAAAAGCGCATGGGGCATCATCGGAAGCATTGTTCTCGTTATCGCCATGATGGGAAGCGGTTTCACCGTAAAGAAAAAAATGCGCGAACAGGGACTGCTTGATTAAAAGCATGACCCTTTGCAAAATTCCGTAAACATGAAAAGCACACTATCTAATAAAGCCTGAATCAAAGATTCAGGCTTTTTCACATCCTCAAAACAGGCTTTAGATGTAAGGCTTATCTCCCCCGCCGCTTAGTCAGGAAGCCGGAAATGACAGCTCCCATTCTAGTTACATCAGCAGATTCCCTCAGAAGATGCAGTCTGAAATAGTCCGGCATCGTTATGCAGAAAATACCATACCTCCTATTTCAATTCCATCATTGTCTTTTTATACTTGTGGCTGTAAGCAAATACACATGACAAGGAGAGAACGAAATGAAAACATCTTTTTTGAAGAAAACCGCTGTAACTGCCGCCGCAACCGCCTCAGCCGCCTTGCTTGCATTCAGTCCGCTTGATTCTGCCGGCGCAAAAACGATCCAGGCAAATGAACCGCATATCCTGCAGGCTTCCGCAGAGAAAACACCGGAAGACGCGGCAAAACTCATTGACATCATCAGCCAATCGATTTACGAAAAAGACGGTGTCTATTATTTTGACGGCGAAAAAGCGGTGGAATTGGGATTAGATCAAGAACAAGCCCAGATCATTCAAAAGCTGTGGGACAGTTCAACCGAATTTTTAACCGTCCTTTCCCAATGTATTGAGAAAACGGACGGCGAATATACATTTAATAAAGAAAAAGCGGTGGAGCTCGGCTTTACGGAAAAAGAGGCCCTTATCGTTGATCAGCTGTTCACCGCTTTTTCCCAAAGTCTTCATATCCTTCAATCTGCGCTGATTGAAGAAGACGGTGAGTATACGTTTGATCAGGACCTTGCTGAAAAAGCAGGAGCAGGAAAAAAAGAAGCAAAGCTGTGTGCCGGATTCTTTAATTCACTGCCCCAGGAATTGCTTGAAGGCATTTATACAGCCTTTCATCCGGCTGAGTAAACGGATTAAAACGCCCGGTCATTCAGCCGGGCGTTTTTTTAAATCAGCAGTTTAAGGATCAGCATGATAAAGAAAACAGCGCCGAACAAACAGGCTGCTTTTATCAGCAGCTTCCCGTAATACCGTTCCTTAAACCGCCTTTCTTCTTCTGCATAACAGGCTGGCGCCTTCATCTCAGGGCTGCCGAGGTCAAGCGGCTCCTTCATCATATGATATAAACTCCCGCACTTACCGCATGATTCAAGATGGCGGGAAATAAACCGCTCCGTTTCTGTTTCACAATCGCCTTCAATATATAAAGGGAGTAAATCTCTCACTAAACAGCAAGTCATATCTGTCCGTCCTTCCTTTTTTCCGCCAAGTGCTGTTTCAGCTGCATTCTTGCCCTGTACAGGGTGCTCTTCACCTTCGAAAGACTCCAGTCCAAAACATCAGCAATCTCTTCGTAAGACAGCTCTTGAAATATCTGTCGAAATGCTGAATAAAATGACTGAAAATCTCTGACATCTGAAACAATCCTTTTCGTTTATTAAGGCCTCACCCGTTTAGACAAACGGCTATAAAAAAAGTTTTACAAATCGGAACATTTTTCCCCTATCATTTTTCCCGACTTCATTTGTCATTTTTTTCAGAATAAATCGCATCATTCGACTCATGTCTGATTCAACACGTGCCTCTCGGCTTATACCCCGATGCTGGCCGCCGGAAGCCTTTCCGGGACGATTCTATCAATTCATCAGCGGAGTCTAGTTTTATATTGCAGAATGAGAGAATGCTGGTTTATTATAACAATATAAGTTTTCATTATTTTCAAAAAGGGGGATTTATTGTGGGTTTAGGTAAGAAATTGTCTGTTGCTGTCGCCGCTTCCTTTATGAGTTTAACCATCAGTCTTCCGGGTGTTCAGGCCGCTGAGAATCCTCAGCTTAAAGAAAACCTGACGAACTTTGTGCCGAAGCATTCTTTGGTGCAATCTGAATTGCCTTCAGTCAGTGACAAAGCAATCAAGCAATACTTGAAACAAAACGGCAAAGTCTTCAAAGGCAACCCTTCTGAGAGACTGAAGCTGATTGACCACACGACCGATGATCTCGGCTACAAGCACTTCCGTTATGTGCCTGTCGTTAACGGTGTGCCTGTGAAAGACTCGCAAGTCATTATTCACGTCGATAAATCCAACAATGTCTATGCGATTAACGGAGAATTAAACAACGATGCTTCTGCCAAAACGGCAAACAGCAAAAAATTATCTGCAAATCAAGCGCTGGATCATGCTTTTAAAGCAATCGGCAAATCACCTGAAGCCGTCTCTAACGGCAACGTTGCAAACAAAAACAAAGCCGAGCTGAAAGCAGCGGCCACAAAAGACGGTAAATACCGACTCGCCTATGATGTAACCATCCGCTACATCGAACCGGAACCAGCTAACTGGGAAGTAACCGTTGATGCGGAAACAGGGAAAGTCCTGAAAAAGCAAAACAAAGTGGAGCATGCCGCTGCAACCGGAACAGGTACGACTCTTAAAGGAAAAACGGTCTCATTAAATATTTCTTCTGAAAGCGGCAAATATGTAATGCGTGATCTTTCTAAACCTACCGGAACGCAAATTATTACGTACGATCTGCAAAACCGACAATATAACCTGCCGGGCACGCTCGTATCAAGCACTACAAACCAGTTCACAACTTCTTCTCAGCGCGCTGCCGTTGATGCGCATTACAATCTCGGCAAAGTGTACGATTATTTCTATCAGACGTTTAAACGCAACAGCTACGACAATAAAGGCGGCAAAATCGTATCTTCCGTTCATTACGGCAGCAAATACAACAACGCGGCCTGGATCGGCGACCAAATGATTTACGGTGACGGTGACGGCTCATTCTTCTCGCCTCTTTCCGGTTCAATGGACGTAACGGCCCATGAAATGACACACGGTGTTACACAGGAAACAGCCAACCTGAACTATGAAAATCAGCCGGGTGCTTTAAACGAATCCTTCTCTGATGTATTCGGATACTTCAATGATACTGAGGACTGGGATATCGGTGAAGATATTACGGTCAGCCAGCCGGCTCTCCGCAGTTTATCCAATCCGACAAAATACGGACAGCCCGACCATTACAAAAATTATCGAAACCTTCCGAATACTGATGCCGGCGACTACGGCGGCGTGCATACAAACAGCGGAATTCCGAACAAAGCCGCTTACAACACGATTACAAAAATCGGCGTGAAAAAAGCGGAGCAGATTTACTACCGTGCACTGACGGTATATCTCACTCCGTCATCAAGCTTTAAAGATGCAAAAGCAGCTTTGATTCAATCAGCGCGGGACCTTTACGGCTCTCAAGACGCTGCAAGCGTAGAAGCGGCCTGGAATGCGGTCGGCTTGTAAACAAGAAAAGAGACCGGAGAAATCCGGTCTCTTTTTTATATCTGAAACATTTCACAATGGCTTCACCATGATCATATATGTCTTTTCCCGATCGTCTTTTTCAAGCTTAAGCTGTTCAAAGCCGCATTGGCTTAAAAACAAAATCCATTCCTGCCTGTCCAGGGGAACGGCTGAAAACATCGCTTTATGCTCCCCTCTCAGCCGGCCCGCAATCTCTTCAATGACCGCGCGTCCGATTCCTTTCTCTTTTGCCTCCGGAGCGACGGCCACGGTTCCGAGCCACGGTTTTCCGTTTGAAGGCGCCCATTCCAAATGAAAACTGACGGCGGCAGGAGCGCCGTCAATCTCCCATACGAGCCACGTTCCATTGTACATGGAGTATGCAAGCATAAACTCCGCCGCATTTTTTGTTCCGAACTCTTCGCTTTTCCACACCGGGTGTGATGCCGCCAGCTGCTCCAGAAACCCGAGATCTTCTTCTTCAAAATCTCTACCTGTCAGCATGTAAATAGTCGTCAAAGATAATTTTATGTATTGCCGGATTGCCCGCAAGCACGCTGTGGTTGTCTAAAAACGTAAACGGTTCGCCGTCTGTGGTCGTGTAAATACCCCCGACTTCGTTCAGCAGCACGCACCCGGCAGCGTAATCCCACGGCGCGAGCCTCATCGTAATGTATGCGTCAATGCGGCCGGCCGCAACACTGGCCAGCTCAAGTGCCGCCGAACCGTAGGAACGCGTTCCTCTGACCCGTTTTACGAGCGGCGCCAAAATACTCGGGTCAATCCTTCTGTTTTCCGTCACCCATGTGGCATTAATTGCAATAATGGCTTCTTCAATGGAAGCTTCTTTTAATGGAGCAAGCGGCGTATTGTTCAGATAAGCCCCTTTTCCGCTGAATGCGTGATACAGTTCATCCTGCATCACATCATAAATTAAGCCGATTTTGCCTTTTCCATCTTCAAAGATGCCGATGGAGATCGCGAAATGCCGCTTTTGATGGACAAAATTCATCGTTCCGTCAATCGGATCAATGATCCAGACAATTCCGTCAAGGGAGCGGAGTTTATCCCCCTGCCCTTCTTCTCCGAGAATCCGGTGTCCGGGAAAAGTTCCTTGTATACGGTCAATGAAAAAGCGTTCCGTCTCTTTATCAATATTTGTGACTAAATCATTCGGATTTGATTTTGTTTCAATCGTCAAGCTTTCCTGCATGGATTGTCTGATTCTCGTTCCGGCTTCTTTTACCCATTTTTTTGCGATATCATCAATTTCCGTCCAATTTGTCATACCGTGTACCTCTTTTCTATGTATAGCTTATTCTATAGCATACTGATAAAGGCGATGAAAAAGCAAGGAAAATGAAAAAAATGCCTTCTCACGTAAAAACGAACCATTTCCTGCGGTTCGTTTTTACTATTCTTTATCCGTTAAGCCGAATCCATTCTTTTCTGAGACGTTCCAGTTTTCTTTTGCTGAGATCGATTTGATCTTCATTCTCTTTTTGCATGGCCTCATACAGGGTTGCCAATTCATAATCAACCTCTAGTCTCCAGACAGCTACACGGTTATTTTTTTCCTCCCTGAATCCTTCCTTCACCACTTGCCTCATTGTCTTTCGCCCCTTCCAGAGATCATTTGTTAAAAAAGCATCCCATTTTTCCAATTTATTAATGATACTTCTTATATCGTATGGAAACTTATATTCGGCTGTAACAACATTCTTAAAATTGTGTGTTTACCTATTCGTTTTTTACCCCAATCCTCTCGGCTCAAACGTTCTCAATGTTTTTGCGGCCGGCGGCGGCTGTGGTAAAATATGAATACTTACGATAAGGAGGAAAAAGATGACTCAGATGCGTTTTACAAAAGAAGACTTCGATACATTTACAATAGAAGGTTTAGATCCGCGCATGGAGGTGTTAAAAGAACAAGTCCGTCCGAAGCTGACCTTGTTAGGAGAGCATTTCGCACCGACATTGTCAGCATTGACAGGAGATGAAATGTTCCCGCATGTCGCCAAGCACGCGAGAAGATCTGTCAACCCGCCGGCTGACAGCTGGGTTGCCTTTGCCAACAGCAAACGCGGGTATAAGAAACTCCCTCACTTTCAGATCGGTTTATGGGACACCCATATGTTTGTATGGTTTGCCATCATTTATGAATCTCCGATAAAAGAGGAATACGGCAGATTGCTGGAAGCGAAGCAGGAGGACATCACAAAACAGATTCCCGGTCATTTTGTATGGTCGCCGGATCATACGAAGCCAGGTGCGTACAAGCAGTCCGACATGGATCAGGAGCAGCTGAAAACATTATTTGAACGCCTGCAGACAGTGAAAAAAGCAGAGCTTTTGTGCGGCATTCAGCTGCAAAAAGAAGACGTGATCAACATGAACAACAATGAATTCCTGCAAACCATTGAAGATGCTTTTAGGAAGCTTTCCTTTTTATACACACTGACTCAGAAAGTCTCATAACATAAAAAGCGGGCCGATTGCCGGCTCGCTTTGTCTACATTTTGATAATCGCTTGATCTGATTGTTTCGCCTGTTTCACAGTCCGATACGGGGAATAGGTGCTGTCAGCTTCAAATTGGCTGCAGATTTTCTTTTCTTCCGCTTTCCCGGGAACGATTTCTTTAAAGCGGCGGTACGCATTCAGAAGTCTGTCTCGGTCAACTCCTTTTTCATAGGCGTTTTCCACCTGCTGAAAAAAAGCAATGACATCCACAGCCTCCTCTGTCGTCCAGTCCTCATTCATCGGATATTGATATTCCAAATGTCTTCACTCCTTTATAATCATGCTCAAAATAAGCATCTTCCATAGATCATAAATTGTTCTTTACTTTCTTTCAAGTTCATAATATAATTCATTTGTTTTACGTTTAAAAAACGGGTAATAAAACTGAATGTAATACAAACTAATCCGTAGGTATTATGATAAAGGTGGGAAAACAATTGCCGCAACATGAAACACCCCTGTACAGCGGACTGAAAAAGCACGCGGACAGACAGCCTGTCCAATTCCACATTCCGGGCCATAAAAAAGGCGCGGGAATGGATCCGGAATTCAGACAATTTATCGGAGAAAACGCGTTAAGCATAGATTTAATTAATATCGAACCTCTGGATGATTTACATGCGCCAAAGGGCATCATTAAAGAAGCCCAGGATCTGGCCGCGGAAGCATTCGGCGCAGACCATACCTTCTTTTCCGTTCAAGGGACGAGCGGCGCCATTATGACGATGGTCATGGCCGTATGCGGACCCGGAGATAAAATCATCATCCCGAGAAACGTTCATAAATCCATTATGTCGGCCATTGTATTTTCCGGAGCGGTTCCGATTTTTATACACCCGGAAATTGACGATGAGCTCGGAATTTCTCACGGCATTACGCTTGAGTCCGCAGAGCGGGCTTTGACGGAGCACCCTGACGCAAAAGGCCTGCTTGTCATAAATCCGACGTACTTCGGTGTGGCAGCGGACTTGAGCAGCATTGTAAAGCTCGCGCATTCTTTCGATGTGCCTGTGCTTGTCGATGAAGCGCACGGCGTGCATATTCATTTTCATGATAAGCTTCCTCTGTCCGCCATGCAGGCGGGCGCTGATATGGCAGCCACAAGCGTGCACAAATTGGGAGGCTCCCTGACGCAGAGCTCCATTTTAAATGTGAGAGAAGGTCTTGTTTCCAAAGAAAGAGTACAGTCGATTTTAAGCATGCTGACGACAACGTCAACATCCTATCTGCTTCTCGCTTCACTGGATGTCGCAAGAAAACGCCTCGCTACAGAAGGCCGCGATCTTCTTGAAGATACGATTCTGCTGGCGGATCAGACACGGGAACGCCTCAATCAAATTGAAGGCATCCGCTGTGTCGGCGAAGAAATCACAGGGTCTAAAGCTGCCTTCAGTTATGATCCGACTAAATTAATCATTTCGGTCAAAAACCTCGGCCTGACGGGTCATGACGTTGAAAAATGGCTCCGCGAATCATATAATATCGAAGTCGAGCTGTCCGATTTGTATAATATTTTATGTATTTTCACCCCCGGAGACAGAGCAGGAGATGCCGACCGTCTTGTAAGCGCGCTTACAGACATTTCAAAACAGGCTTCCGCCAATGACTATGCTCATCAGCAAACCGAAGTTCTGCTTCCTGAAATTCCTCTGTTAGCGATGACGCCAAGAGACGCGTTTTACGCAAATACGGAAGTCATTCCGTTAAAAGAATCCGCGGGACGGATCATCGCAGAGTTTGTCATGGTGTACCCGCCGGGAATTCCGATCTTTATTCCGGGTGAGATCATTACTGAAGAAAATATCAGCTACATTTTTAAAAACTTGGACGCCGGCCTTCCTGTGCAGGGTCCCGAAGATGCAACGCTTGAAATGATCAGAGTCATCAAAGAGCAAAAAGCCATCCAATAAATATAAAGAAGCCCGAAACGAAATTGTTTCGGGCCTTTTTACGCTTTTTACTCTTCTTCAAGATGACACTGGCATTGTCCGCAGCATGTTCCGTATAACGTCGTGACCTTCTCATCCTCAAAGTAATGAATCGCTTCGTTACAGTCTTGGCAAACAATTGTACCCATCTGTCATTCCCCATTTCTCAGAATTTGAAAACGCTTAATTTTTACTTGTTGTTATTATATTATTATGTCACATTTAATATGTCAACTGATAAATTGTATAACACATTTATTTTTTACGGTCTTTTTATAGCTCGAGGGTCAATCACGGTATATCCTTTATGACGCAATCCTTTTACAATGTCCGGCATGGCTTCCGCCGTCCATTTGCGGTCATGCATCAATATGTTGGCCCCGTCCCGCAGATAAGGACTGCTCAGTGTGATATCGGTAAGCGCTTTTTTGGATTGATATTTCTGATCCCAATCATACCCGAAGGTCCAGTTCATTTTCACCATACCTTCTTTTTTTATAAGTCTGTCACTGTAGTCCGTATTGCTTCCGAAAGGCGCCCTGAAAAATGCAGGTTTCTCTCCTATTACCTTTTCAACCGCTTTATTGACGCCAATGATTTCTTCCCGTTGTTTTTGTTCGGAAAGATCTTTTAAGTTTTGATGAGTCATTGTATGATTTCCGATCATAAAACCTAACTCATGAATATGCTTAAGCGCTTTCTTATTTTCATCTTTTTTCAAAAAGTGTCCGTTTACAAAAAAGATCGCTGATGCATTGAGATCATGCAGTTTGTCCGCAATCTCAGCGGCATGCTGATCAGGCGCATCATCGATCGTTACCAATGCGATCGGTTTTTTCTCTTTCTGTTCATCCATTTTTTCCACAGAAAAGGTTTTCGGATTGATATAGTAACGAGGCTCCGCCTTCTGTTTTTTCTGTTTTTCCTCTTTTGTATGGTGGTTTTCCCGTTTGGCATGATTGGCCGCGGCTTGAGAATGGGGTTTGTTTGTTTGCATTTTTTCATTTGATTGGCAGCCGGCGAGTAAGCACATACATACGACGGCTGCAGCGGCTTTATACATGACAATCCCTCCTGATATGGTTTTGCCCCCAGTATAACGAAAAAACAGCGCTCTCACGAAAAACAATGTGCCTTTTTTACACATCGGCTGCGCAAGTTGTCACACGTATTATTTCTTCATTAAAAACGGTTTCAATTATATAACAATTCAGTAACAAGCCTTAGGTTTTTCACCTCTCGTGATACACTTGATATAGTCCTTATAAATGGATGAACCAATATATTATATAAAACAGAGGAGTAAGATAGATGCGCTACCGTACGGTGATTCCCTTTTTTTTGATGCTGTTCATTCTGTCAAGCTGTTCGGTTTCTACTGTCAGTCCATTCAAAAAAAACCGGATCGACAGCATTCATCACACTCAAATCTTGTTTTTTTCCGATGAAAATCATATAGATAAAGAAGTGCCTTATTACGATGCGATCCTTGATTTAGAAAAGAAATATCCCCATCATGTCGATCAAATGAAGGTTTATGACAACAGAAAGGGATGGGAAGAGGAAATCAATACGTTCCCTGCGCTGATGGTGATCAATCATCGGCATGTGGTCATGAAGATTGAGGGATCCGTAAAGAAAAAAGAGGATATCATCAAACCTATGCAGCATGTGCTTGCACAATAAAAACAGCCCCCGCTTTTACAAACGGGGGGCTGTTTCTTTGTTACATTATTATTTTACGATATGGATCGGGCTTCCGATTGCTACTTCGGCAGCTTCCATAGTGATTTCGCCCAATGTCGGGTGAGCGTGAATTGTCATTGCGATATCTTCAGCAGTCATTCCGCCTTCGATCGCCAGGCTCAATTCAGAAATCATGTCAGAAGCGCTTGCGCCGGCAATTTGCGCACCGATTACAAGACCGTCTTCTTTACGAGTGATCAGCTTCATGAAGCCGTCAGTTTCGTTAAGAGACAGCGCACGTCCGTTTGCTGCAAACGGGAACTTAGCTGCAACGACTTCAATGCCTTCTTCTTTCGCCTGTGCTTCAGTGTAACCGACAGAAGCCAGTTCAGGCTCAGAGAATACAACCGCCGGAATACCGAGGTAATCGATTTCAGCCGGCTCTCCTGAAATAGCTTCCGCAGCGATTTTACCTTCGTAAGACGCTTTGTGAGCCAATGGAGGTCCGTCAATGATGTCACCGATTGCGTAAATGTTCGGTACGTTTGTGCGGCACTGCTTGTCTGTTTTAATGACACCGCGGTCAGTCATTTCGATACCGACTTGCTCAAGGCCGAGCTCGTCAGTGTTCGGACGGCGTCCGACAGTGATTAATACGTAATCAGCATCAACCGTTTTTTCTTCGCCTTTTACTTCGAATGTAACTGTTACGCCGTCAGGTCTTTCTTCAACGCCTTTAGCCATAGCGCTTGTATGGATTTCAACGTTGCCTTTTTTCTTCAGTCTGCGGGTAACGAGAGAACTCATTTGTTTTTCGAAGCCAGGAAGAATTTCATCTCCGCCTTCTAAAATAACCAATTCAGTTCCGAAGTTCGCATACGCTGTTCCAAGCTCAGTACCGATATATCCGCCGCCGATAACAACGAGCTTTTTCGGAATTTCTTTAAGCGCAAGTGCGCCTGTAGAGTTCAGAACGCGTTCGCTATATTTGAAGTTTGGCAATTCGATAGGGCGAGAACCGGTAGCAATGATTGCGTTTTTAAATGTGTATGTTTGTGCAGAGTTCTCATCCATTACACGGACAGAGTTGCTGTCTACGAAATAAGCTTCCCCTTTTATAACGTCCACTTTATTTCCTTTTAAAAGACCTGCAACACCGCCGGTAAGCTTATTTACAACAGAAGCTTTCCATTCTTGGACTTTTGTAAAGTCAACTGTTACGTTCTCAGCAGTGATTCCCATGTCATCTGAATGTTTTGCATTCTCGTAACGATGGCCTGCATTGATGAGCGCTTTTGAAGGAATACAGCCGACGTTCAGACAAACGCCTCCAAGAGTTGCTTTTTCAACGACTGTTACTTTTTGTCCAAGCTGAGCAGCGCGGATGGCAGCTACATAGCCGCCAGGTCCCGCACCAATCACAAGAGTATCTGTTTCAATAGGGAAATCTCCTACTACCATAACATTACGCCTCCATTAAAATAAGTTGTGGATCGTTCAGTAAACGCTTGATGTGGTTTAACGCATTTTGTGCAGTTGCTCCGTCAATCATACGGTGGTCAAAGCTGAGAGAAAGAGCTAAGACAGGAGCAGCTACAATTTCACCGTCACGGACGATCGCTTTTTCAGCAATACGGCCGATACCGAGAATCGCAACCTCTGGGTGGTTGATAACCGGTGTGAACCATTGGCCTCCGGCAGAACCGATATTTGTGATCGTGCAAGAAGCGCCTTTCATTTCCGCAGGTGCAAGCTTGCCTTCACGCGCTTTTGTAGCAAGGCTGTTGATTTCATCAGAGATTTCGAAAACGGCTTTACGGTCGGCATTTTTCACTACCGGCACAAGCAGGCCTTTTTCGGTATCCGCTGCAATTCCGATGTTGAAGTAATGTTTTTGGATCACTTCATCTGTTTTATCATCAATAGATGTGTTTAAAACAGGGAATTTTTTCAAAGCGGATGTTAATGCTTTGACGACGTAAGGCAGATAAGTCAGCTTGATGCCTTGATCAGCAGCAACTTGTTTGAACTGTTTGCGGTGAGCAACAAGATTTGTTACGTCAACTTCATCCATAAGAGTTACGTGCGGTGCAGTATGCTTAGAGTTCACCATTGCTTTCGCGATCGCTTTACGGATACCGCTCATTTTTTCGCGTGTTTCAGGGAATTCGCCTTCAGGAGCCTGAGCCGCTGCAGGTTTAGCTGTTTCCTGAGGTGCAGCTGTTTCTTGCGGTGCCGCTTCTTGAGCCGCTCCTCCATTTGCAAAGCTGTCGATATCTTCTTTTACAACACGTCCGTTATTGCCTGAACCTGTTACTTTACGGATATCCACGCCTTTTTCACGGGCATATTTGCGTACGGAAGGCATCGCGATCACGCGTTTGTTCGGATCAGCTTCCGCTTGGTCCTGCTGTCCTGCGCCGGTTTCTTTTGCAGGCTCTTTAGGAGTCTCTTCTTTAGCGATATCCTGCCCTGCTTCAGCAGACGACTGAACTTGAGCTTCAGTTTTCGCATCTCCTGAATCATGGCTTCCTTTAAATTGAAGATCTTCGTAACCAGGTGCGTCAAACGTAATAATCGTTTGTCCAACAGTTGCAACTGTTCCCTCTTCAACTTTTAATTCTAATACTTTTCCTTTAACAGGTGAAGGAATTTCTACCACTGCTTTATCATTTTGCACTTCAGCCAGAACATCGTCTTCTTCTACCTCGTCGTTCGGCTTAACAAACCATTTTACGATTTCGCCTTCGTGGATACCTTCCCCGATATCCGGAAGTTTAAATTCAAATGCCACAGTTTTCGACCTCCTAGTTGATTAAGCAAATTTTAGTTATGCATTCGCAAGCATTGAACCTAGTAAACAGACTCCTTCATATAGAGAAAAGGACTCTCTTTACCGTCTTTTATGATGCCTGATTAAAATTCAAGAACTTTTTTCGCAGTTTCAAGAACGTCTTTATGGTTTGGAAGCCATACGCTCTCAGCAAGCGAGAAAGGAAATACTGTATCAGGCGCCGCAACACGCAGAACCGGAGCTTCCAGGCTCAGAATCGCGCGGTCATTGATTTCAGCTACAACGTTGGCAGCGATGCCGGCTTGTTTTTGAGCTTCTTGCACGACAATTGCGCGGCCTGTTTTTTCAACAGAAGCAATAATCGTATCAATATCAAGCGGACTTACAGTGCGAAGGTCGATAACTTCAGCAGAAACGCCTTCTTTTTCAAGCTCTTCAGCAGCCTTAAGCGACTCATGAACCATCGCGCCGTATGTGATGATAGAAAGGTCAGTACCTTCGCGTTTCACATCAGCTTTGCCAAGCTCGATTGTGTATTCCTCCTCAGGAACTTCCTGACGGAAAGAACGGTAAAGTTTCATATGCTCTAAGAAAACAACCGGATCATTGTCTCTGATAGAGGCAATCAGCAGTCCTTTTGCATCGTAAGGAGTGGAAGGGATAACAACTTTAATACCCGGCTGCTGAGCGATAAGGCCTTCCAAACTGTCAGCGTGAAGTTCAGGTGTATGAACCCCTCCGCCGAATGGAGAACGGATTGTCACCGGAGAAGTCCAGCGTCCGCCGGAACGGTAGCGGAGACGAGCCATTTGTCCTGAGATTGAATCCATTACTTCATATACGAATCCGAAGAATTGGATTTCCATAACAGGACGGTAATCTTGCAGGCCTAAACCGAGAGCGAGACCGCCGATACCGGATTCAGCAAGCGGCGTGTCAAATACGCGGTCCTCACCGAATTCTTTTTGAAGGCCTTCAGTTGCACGGAATACGCCTCCGGCAACGCCTACATCTTCCCCGAAAAGCAGAACGTTTTCATTGTTTTTCAGTTCTGTGCGTAACGCATCAGTGATCGCTTGAATCATTGTCATTTGCGCCATGGCTTACTTCGACTCCTTCGCTTTGTAAATTTCAAGTTGTTCTTTTAAGTTGAACGTCGGCTCTTCAAACATATTCTCAATCAGCTCTGTTACTTTCGGTTTTGATTCGCCGTCAGCCTTTTTGATAGCTTGTTTGATTTCTTCTTTGGCCTGTTCAATCACTTTGTTCTCTTCTTCTTCAGACCATAGTCCTTTGTTTTCCAAGAACTTGCGGAAACGTACGAGCGGGTCTTTTTGCTCCCATTCATTTTCTATTTCTTTCGTACGGTATTTAGTCGGATCGTCACCGGACATTGTATGAGGTCCGTAACGGAATGTAAGAGTTTCGATCAGAGTCGGACCTTCACCGTTAATTGCGCGCTGGCGTGCTTCTGCGGTTGCAGCGTATACGGCAAGTGCATCCATTCCGTCTACTTGAACACCTGTAATACCGACGGCAACTGCTTTTTGGGCAATTGTCTGTGCGGATGATTGCTTTTCTACAGGAGTTGAAATCGCATAGCGGTTATTCTGAACAACGAAGATCGCTGGCGCTTTAAATGCTCCGGCAAAGTTCATTCCTTCATAGAAGTCACCTTGAGAAGCTCCGCCGTCACCAGTGTAAGTAATAGCTACCGCTTTTTTACCGCGCTTTTTAAGACCTAAAGCTACACCTGCGGTTTGAATAATTTGAGCACCGATAATAATTTGAGGTGATAAAGCATTTACTCCCTCAGGCATCTGATTACCTTTAAAATGGCCTCTTGAGAACAGGAATGCCTGATGTAAAGGAAGCCCGTGCCAAATCAGCTGAGGAACGTCACGATAACCCGGAAGGATAAAGTCGTCCTGTTCAAGCGCGAAGTGTGATGCAATTTGAGAAGCTTCCTGGCCCGCTGTCGGTGCATAGAAACCTAAACGTCCTTGACGGGAAAGAGAAATTGAACGCTGGTCTAAAATGCGGATATACACCATTCTTCTCATTAATTCCTTTAACTGATCATCTGAAAGATCAGGCATTGCGTCTTTATTTACGACTTCTCCTTCAGCATTTAAAATTTGGAACGTTTCAAACTGCTTATGAATAGCATCAAATTGTTTTTTGCTATCAACAATTGAAGTTTTTGTCTTTGCAGCCATTTTTTAAACCACCTCTTCTTTTGATTTAACAGGGTTAGGATACCGTTTAGCCATCCGTATTAAAAACAGTCTTATCATGCTCTGCAATTCTAAAATTAATCATTCAGAAATTCACATAGCGCTTAAGCAAAGATAATGACGTTTAAACTGTACTAATAAAAAAAGATTTTTTATTAGTACAATATGATCAACAACCATAGTTTACAGTAATTAAACAAAGCCGTCAATCATTTATAACCTCATTTTGAAACCGCTTATAAAACTTAAGATCATATTGCGCCAAACTGTACTATAAAAGACTTTAAACTGTATTATAAAAATGCTCTACTGTACTATAATTAAAAAAAATTACAAAGAGTAAATTAAGTTATTTAACTTAGGGGCGGGCTTTTAAAAGATGCCGCGGGATAAAAACGGGCAGTTAGCAATCGTCCCGCCTGCCGAACAGACGGGACGATGCTTTTGTCTAATTATTCAATACCCGCCCACACGATATTCAGCGGCGTCAGCACGGCATGAGGATGAAACTCGGAAATCGGAGTGAAAAATACATACGTAAAATCTTCGGCTGGATCAGAAAACATGCCGCACCAACCCATTCCAAGATGTGAGAAGGTGCCTTCTGTCATGAAATAATGGTCACCGGCCGGCCACAAATTAACGCCTAAACCAAAGCCGCCTTCCTCCCTGGGCGCTCCGAAGAAGTAAAAAGGAAGACCGGGCTTTATTTGATTTCTCAGCATGGCCTCGACTGTTTTTCTTCCAAGCAGCTTCTTATCTTTCAATCTGCCTTTATTTCTAAACATTTCAGCCAACTTCCAAATATCCCGCAACGAAGAGTACAGACCGCTTGTCGCTTTATTCGGAAAATACGGGTGATGACTTTTTTCCAGCTGTACGCACTCGTGTTCATTGATCACACAAACTTCTTCTTTTAAAGCATCAGGCACATAAAAATACGTTCTTTCTAATCCGAGCGCTTCAATAATATGCTTTGTTACATACTGTTCGTAGGATACGCCTGTTACTTTTGAAATAATGATGCCAAGTATAACAAAACCGGTTCTGGAATAGTTCCATGCTTCATCCACTCCGTACTCCAAAGGCGTACTGACCAGATAGTTTATCCATTCTTCCTCATTCGTTAAGTCAATGCCTTCAGCCTTTTGAATATCCAGCTCAAAACTTAATCCCGCCGTATGAGTCAAAAGGTGCAAAATTTTAATTTCTCCGAAACCCGGTTTATCAAACGCAGGCAAAATGAGCTTGACCGGCATTTTCAGATCGAGCAAACCTTTTTCGACGAGCTGCATGACGGCTACAGCGGTAAACACTTTTGTCAAAGAACCGATTTCTCTGATTGTATCAAGCTGAAATGTTTGCTTTTCGTTTTGTCCGCCGGTAAATTCCCCTAACGACTCAGCTGCAAAAACCTCACCTCCTCTTGACATCATATAACTCGCACATTGCAGATCTCCATTGTCTATCATCGTCTGATAATGGCTGTTAAGAGCGTTAATTTGTTTCATATCAAATGCCGGATTGCTTATTGTTTGTTTCATTGTTTTCTCCCCCTGTACTGTATGTATCGTTTTCATCCTTTACTTACCGATTTCTTGATGAATTCTGACACCGCTTTATTAAATTCTTCCGGATGTGTGATGTTCGGAAGATGCCCCGCTCCCTTAATTTTCTTTAATTCTGCATTGCTCAGCAGTTTCTGCAGCCTTTTTGTTTCTTTCTGATCAACTACGCTTTCCTTCTCACCCGTAAGGATAAGCGTTCTTGTATGAATGTCTTTTAAAAAGCCGATCGTAGAATAGCCTTCTTGTTGATGTATCTTCATAAAACGTTCAATAGAAGCATTTAAAAATTGATTACTGTATAAACTTTCATATTCATGCGATTTTCCTATAGCTATAAAATCATTTTTCAGTTTTTCCTCGACACTGCTTTCAGGGTCTTCTTCGTATTCGGTGTAACTTCCGGAAAGAATGAGTGTTTTTACTTTTTCAGGGTATTCATAGGCTATCCTCTGCCCTATCATGCCTCCCCAAGAAGCTGCCGCAATGTGGATCGGCCACGCAACCCCTATCTCGTTCAGCACTTCGATAAAAGTCTGAGCCAGCCCGCTCAGTGTAAAATCGGCGCTCCCCTCACTCAGCCCGTAACCCGGTGTGTGTATGACAATTACATTAAATTGATCTGCCCACTCTTTCATTTGTTCTTTCCACATGTAAGCAGTGGTAGCAAAACCGCAAATCAGTAAAATTGTTTCGCCCTTACCGCTCATCAATATCTCCATATGCCGGGCATTTTCTGTGTTTGCCAGAAAATGAACGGTTTCCGTTTCTTCTGTCTGGTAAAAAGCGATGAGTTTTTTTGCGGCATCGCTTTGATTGTGCTGAAGGGCTCCTTTCTTCAGTCTGCTCCAATAATGCAAATAATCGTCGAGATGACGATTGGAAGCCGTGCCGAGTATCCGGAAAGGACTTTCAGCTTCCGTAACGATTGACGAAGCATCAAAATCGGCTGCAATCGCTGAATCTCTTACCAGAGGCGGTGCTGAACGGGCGGATAACGGCTTGAAATCGTTTTGTATTTTTTCTTTTTCTCCGTATAACACGATCAGCTGGTGGCCTTGGCCGAGAAGCGAGTGTTCAAAAGCTTTGATTCCGGCAGTATTTTCTAATGGGTGAAGTCCGTACTCCCTTTTCATAATATCTTGGATGCCGGGATCAACTGACATGCCTCCGTCTTTCCAGAAAGGCCAATTTACAGCGATGGTTTTTCCTGATCTTCCCCCCGCCTTTCTCATACATTCCCTCCACTCGGCAAAATGCTCCAGAAAACGATTGGCGTAGGCATAATCGGCTTGACCCAGACTTCCGATTTCTGAGGAGATGGAAGAAAACAAAACAAAAAAGTCTAAAGGCATATCTCTGAGCGCTTCATCCAAATGAATCACACCATTGACCTTTGATTGCAGCACCGCTTGAGCTTCCGCGTCTGTTTTGTTCATAATGAGAGAGTCTTTTAACACGCCTGCACTGTAAATGACCCCGTTGATTTCGGAATAATCAGCACGAATTTTTTCCGCTAACTTGATGACCTGCTGCTTATCTGACATGTCAGCCTGGATATAAGAAATGCTTGCCCCGTCATATCGGATGCTGTCTAATTTTTCTTCCATGTCTGCTGTCATTTTCGATCGCCCGGCAATGATAACGCTGGCTCCGTGATTTGCATAAAGAAACGCTGAAATAATCCAGCCGATGCCGCTTAACCCTCCGATGATGAGATACACCCCGTTTTTTGCAAACTTTGCGGCCTTTTGTCCTGTTTGCAGCGAAGCGTCTCTATATGCTGTCACCCACCTTTTTTGATCGCCGTCATATTTCACAGCCTGATGATGTCCGGCACTTAATTCATTGAGAAGCAAAGGTGCTTTTTCAATGGTTTGTCTTGAAGAAATCTCAACCGTTTTACACTTTATATTCGGCTGCTCCGCATTCAGCGTTTTAAAAAAGCCTCCAATCGCGGCGTAAACCGGATTTGTATATTGATCCTTGTCATGTACGTACAGAATGTTGATGTTTTCTTTTGTTTTTTGACGGATCAAAGCTTTACTTAAATAAAGAATTGAATAAAAGCTGTGAGTCAGGTCTAACGCCGCTTCAGTATAAGCTTTTTTTGACAGGTAATGAATGATTGACGCCGGAAACGCTCCGGACTTTTTCATATCATCTAACAGTCTGGTGTAATGAGCAGACTGCTCCGGGTTAAATTTATAATGCTTTTCATTTACCATTTCATATTCAGCGGCGGCTTCCGCATAAATAACATTTTCACTCCCAGTGTAGTTGCGGATTTCATCACTCAATGAACTGTCGAAATCGAAAATCAAAGTATTTTCCTTAGACACTTCTCCGGACTTTAATGGCGACTCAATCCATTCTTTTTGTAAATACAAAGATTCAAGCATCGGCTTTTCAGACGGCTCTTTCGTTTGCGTTTTTTCTTTAAAAGCTGCAGCCGGTGTATTACGCACATCATATTTTTCTTCTAAATAAACCGCTAAATCATGAATATTGTTATAATCAAAAAGCAATGTCGGATACAATTGTGTATCTAATCTTTCCTCGAGCATTTTCGATATATGCAGCAGCTGTTTTGAGTCAAGACCCAGTTCGTAAAAAGATTGGTGTTTGTCCGCTTTATTTGGCGGTGTGTTTGTAACCTCTCCAATAATGGATGACAGCTCATCTGTTAATGTTTTTTGACTGTCTTGGTGCAAAACTGTATCAGAGATAGAGTCTGTAATGTCAGCTCCGTATTTCTCCTGCAGATATTCCGTCAATTCACCGATTGTGGAGTAATCAAATAATAAAGTCGGGTACAGCTTTGTATCTAACATCAGTTCTAATTTTTTGGACAAGTCTAATAATTGTTTAGAATCCAAGCCCATCTCGTAAAAGGAAATATCATTCTTCACTGTTTCAGCAGGTTTTTCAATCATGCCGGCTATCTCTTGGATCAAATTATTTCTGATCATTTCTTTATTGTTCATTGCGCTGCCGACTTCTTTAGCTTTTTGGGAATGCTCCAGCCTTTGTATTGATTTTTCATTTCTGACTCTTTTCACACCGAATCGCTCATAATAAAAAGCGAGCTCTCCATCAGGCCTGTATACTTCTATGTCCGCATATAAAATGTCTTTAGAAGGCGGCTGCGTTATACTGTTTTTATCAATATACACAAAACAAGACCCAGTTGTTTTATGCAGTGCCCGGAATGTCTCAATATATATAGGGATAAACGCATTTGTTCCTTCATCCGGCAAGTCTGATGTAAGGATTCCCAACAAGCTGAGAGACCCATCCAAAAATGCGGGATGCATGTAAAAGTCATCTGTATATTCTTTTGAAAGTCCGCTTAAACTGACCTCTCCCAGAATATAATTTTCACCTTCATATACCGTACCTTCCAATTTCATAAAATCTTTATGAATCAGGCCGCCCCTGCGCAAATTACGATAGGCGGATTCAGCATCCGAAATCCGGACGGCTCCTTTCTTTAATTCTTCGATTGAAATTGTCTTTTCGTTTATCGCATTTTTTCTTATGATTTCCGCCTGCAAGTTGACTGACGCTTCACCTTCCGCCTTTTCAGCGACCCATTTCCTGCTTGTTGTTTCAACAAGCCAGCCGTTTTCTTGTTCCGTAAACTGGAAGGTGACTTTTTTATCAAAATGGACTGACGTCGCAACAGGTTCACGGAATAAAACATGTTTGATTTCAAAACTTCGGGGGGATATCCCTTTCTCAGCTAAAAATCGTGTTATTAAATCCAGATACGTTACGCCGGGTATCGTACGCACTTGATGAAGGACATGGTCTGAAACAATATAATCGTCATGTTTGACTAATACGCTGAACCTCATGCAACTCGACAACCTTTCTTCTTTTACAAAGTAAAGAAACAGAGCAGGTGCTACTCTGTTTCATCAATAATTTCAAGAAGCCGTTTTTTATTCTGTTTGATTTGTTTTTTTCGATTTGAATCCGGCCAGTACTCTTTTCTGACAAACTCGGCAGGCGGCAGCGGAGTTCTGACGGCATGATATGAATCATCCAGGCCGCTTACCAAAAGGTGGGCGTTTGTTCCGCCAAAACCGAAAGCGCTGATGCCCGCCCTCCGTTTTCCATCCTTCCAGCTTCTCAGCTCTGTATTCGGATAAAAAGGCGACTTTTCAAATTCAAAGCGGGGATTTGGCGTTTCACAATTCAATGTAGGCGGAATTTCCTTATGCCATATTGATAAAATCACTTTAATGAAACTTGCCGCTCCGGCAGCGCTTAATAAGTGTCCGATATTGGTTTTTACACTTCCTACTCCGCAAAATTGCGTTTTGTTTGTGTCTCTTCGGAATACTTTTGTCAGAGCCTGTAGCTCAATCGGATCTCCAATCATCGTACCTGTGCCGTGAGTTTCGACGTAGCTGACTGATCCGGGAGTGATATCGGCTTTTTCAAATGCATCTTGAATAACCTGCTCTTGAAGCTTAGGATTCGGGGTCGTAATTCCCATTGTCGCACCGTCGTTATTAATAGCTGATGCTTCAATGATACCGTATATCCGATCTCCGTCCGCTTTCGCTTTCTCGAGCGGTTTTAACAGAACAGCGCCAAAACCCTCTCCGGGTACAAAGCCGTTTGCCCTTTCATCAAAAGTAAAACACTGACCGTCCGGCGAAAGAGCTCCTCCTTCTGTTAACATCAGGTAAGGAATTTCATCCAAAAGCAGATCCGCCCCTCCTGCCAGCGCCATCTCTGAATCACCGTTTTTTATGCTTTGGCAGGCTAAATGAATGCTGACTAATGAAGAAGAACAAGCGGTATCAGAAACCATGCTTGGACCGTGAAAATTAAAGAAATGCGACACATGTGAAGCAATAAAGTTTTGACTAAGCCCGACGATGTGGCTGCTGCTTTCTTTCGGCAGTTTGTGACCGTAGCCGCCCATTCTGGAACCGACAAATACGCCGACTTTTTTTCCCGATAATTCTGTTTCTTCATAACCGGCATCCCGTACAGTCTGTACACTCGTTTCTAAGAAATGTCTTATCAGCGGGTCCGTTTGGATGGCTTTCTCCTCTTCCATGCGGAAATACTCCGGATCAAAGCTGCCGATTCCATTGATAAATCCTCCCCATTTGCTGATGCTTTTTCCCTTTTGCTGCACCGGAGAGTAATTTTCTTCTATATTCCACCGGGAATCAGGTACTTCTTTAATATGATTCTTCCCTTTTCTCAGATTGTCCCAAAATTCCTCTTTATCAGCCGCTCCAGGGAACTTACATCCGATTCCGATAACAGCTATCTTTGCAGAGGAAGCCGTCTGCGGTTCTGTATTTCGGCTCGTCACAGACTGCATATCATGCTGATTGCTGCTTTGAGAATCAGTCTGTTCGATTTGTTTTTTCAACGGCGGCGCCGTCTTACCGATATATTCCGCAAGACCATGAATCGTGTTGTGTTCAAGAAGCACAGTAGGGTCAATTTTTTTCTGAATCATTGCTTCTATACGATGTATAATGCTGACAAGTAGTATAGAATCCACACCGTATTCCTGAAAATCCGTATTTGGGTTAAGCTTTTCAAGGGGAATGCTCAATTCCTCGGCAAATACGGCAGAAAGTTCACTGACAAGCCCTTCTGAATGATCAAAAGTGTCGGGAGTCTCCTGTCTTCGCACTGGAAATGAAGCCTTGCCGGTTTTATTGATATTCAGGAGACTGTCTGCATGAAACACTGTTCCTTTTTTCACGATAGGAATGATATTGGCCGATTTTCTCTCCAGTGCATGATACAAAATCGCCAGTCCTTCCCGTGTGGAAAGAGAGTCCAATCCCAATTCATCATATAAAGGACTCGTCACAGTACCCATTCCGACTTCTTTCCAGCTCGGCCAATTGATGGACGTGAAATACGTTCTCCCCTTTTGAAAATGATAAGCCGCGAAATAGTCCATATATGCGTTTGCAGACGCGTAATCAGTCATTCCTTTCGACAGTTTGGGTGACTGTGCAGCAATTGATGAAAATAGAATAAAGAAATCCAGCGGCCTATTATTAAAAATCCGCTCCAAATTCTGAAGTCCAGTGACTTTCGGGCCGTACACCGTCTTAAATTCACTCATTCTTTTATGAATAAAGGCCGGATTTCCGCCGCTGTGCAGTCCGGCACAGTGTATGACACCGCTTATATCTTTAAATTCAATGCTTACTTGGTGAAAGAATGAACGCAGCCTCTCTTCATTTGTGAGAGAACCGCTGTAATACAGATAGTTGACACCTTTCTCTTCAAAACTTTGAAACAGTTTGATATTGCTGACTGTCTTTTCGCCCTGTCTGCCCTCTTTCAGCAAATGATCCCATTCACTTCGCAAAGGTAATGGACGCGTCCCCGTCAGCACGAGTTTTTTCACTCCCCGTTTCACCAAATCTTCAGCTATTGCTCTGCCAATACCCCCTGTCCCGCCGGTAATCACGATGGCTTTATCCGCAGGAAATGAAACAGGCCCGCCGGTATGGATTCTTTCTTCTTCAAAATACGGAACATATCTGACGCCGCTGCGGTAGCATACTTCATTCTCTCCGGTACATTGCGCCCTTTCATTCTCAAAGATTTGTTTCAGCTCATGCGTTTCTTTCATGCTGTCTATATCTATTGTTTTCACATGAACAAAGCCGTATTCCGCAGAAAGGGCTTTCAGAAAAGCCGCTGATTCCGCCCCCGTCAGCTTTGGTTTTTCCGCTTTAAATACCTGCAAGCCATTGGTGATTTGTAAAATGGATAATGGTGTTTCCTTTTTACTCCGCTTAATTATTTCTTGTATAAATAAGAATTTACCATATGGGATGCCGTTCTGATTGTCACTCTGGTTTCCGACATCTGAGAAATCAAATATATTTTCGACCTGCCGCTCACCGCCCGAGAAGATCTCACGGATAACGTCGTATGCGTGGTTTTCATCTAATAAAGAACACTCAAACATTTGATCAGAGTGTTTTATAAATGAAGAGTGATGTTTTATGACAATCAGATTCTCCTGATCTATATCCGAACAAATGGTGCGGGCAATTGATTCTGTGTCTTGATTTACAAATGCTACTGTCAGTCCGTACTCTTTTGTTTCGGATGGATTTACAAAAGGATTCTCCCTCCATTTTTTTTGCAAATGATGTTGAAAAGAATGCTGAGGGATCTCTGCCTTCTCAGTCCTGGACGGAACCCAATAACGTTCTTTCGCAAACGGATAAGTCGGAATTGAGATCCGTTTACCCGGCTGCTGTAAATGTTGATGAACAGATTTCCAGTCGATATCCGCCCCCCAAACCCATAATTGAGCCAGCTTTTCCTCTTCACCGTTCTCAATAATGGTCTTTACAAACAATTCACCTGCTCTGCCTTCCGTTAACGCCTTCATTTTTTCAGCAAATGCATCTGCTGATTGCTGATTAACATATACGCCTGGAACTTGCTTGTCACCGCGGCAAAACTCAAATAATTTATCCTTAATTTCTTTAAGAGAGGTACCGGTAATCGCCGCTCTGGCCTCCATCGCTTCTCTGCCCGATTGTGTAGTGTATGCCAGATCCCGTAAAAAGACGCTTTCCGATTGGCCGGCTTCCATCACTTCATTCGGGAACATGTTTCTTATCGCTCCGGCATATTCCTTCAATAAGTATTCAGTAACCGCTTGAATGGAGGCGCAATCAGTTAATTCATACATCGTGAGTTCAATATGAAACATTTCGTTAATAAAATCCGCCATCCGGCTTAATTCCAAAGGCCCTACGCCAAATTCACTCAGGTGATCAGCAATATTAATTTCTTCCGGATGGATATGAAGCAATTCCGAAACAAACGGTTTGAGTACTTCATTCACCTTTTCTTTCATATCAGGCTGTTTATCCTTTACTTCAGGACTTAGTGAACGTTGAATAAAATCTTTCATGTTTTCGGCATACTCAAGAAGACGTTCATTGTCTTTGGCAGATAACAGGACAATATGCGGTTCGTTCTCAACATGTTCTGTTGAGACGTTTGTTTCTTCATATTCTTCTATAATGATATGAACATTCGTTCCTCCGGCTCCGAATGAGCTGATCCCCGCTCTTCTCGGAACAGTTACTGTTTTTCCGTTTTCCTGCAGTTTCGGTTTCTTCCAGTCTTGCAATGACCGCTGTACATAAAAGGGAGATGCTTTAAAATCAATATTTGGATTCAACGTCTCCGCATGTATGGAGGGAAACAGTTTTTTCAGTTTCATTTGCAAAAGAACCTTTGTCAAACCGGCAATTCCCGCTGCGGCCTCAAGATGGCCGATATTTGATTTGACAGAACCGATTGAACAATATTGAGTGTGCTCCGTAAATTCCCGAAACGCTTTTGTTAATCCGGTGATCTCAATCGGGTCTCCCAGAGAAGTTCCCGTTCCGTGAGCTTCAATATAACTAATTGTACGAGGGTCAATACAAGCTTTCTGAAGCGCGTCCTGTATCAGTTCAGACTGACCATTTGGATTAGGAACCGTAAAACCGTTTGTTCTCCCTCCGTGATTGACCGCTGTCGCTTTAATCAGCGCATAAATATGATCTCCGTCCCTTACCGCTTCCGCCGCCGGCTTTAAAAGTACGGATCCCACTCCTTCTCCCGGTACATAACCGTCACCGCCCTCGCCGAATGTACGGCACCGGCCATCACTTGCAAAGAAGCGGCTTTGATTTAATAATGTATATTTATTCGGATGAAGCGTAAGATTGACCCCGCCCGCAACAGCAAGGGTGCTTTCTCCTCTTCGTATACTTTCACAGGCTAAGTGAATGGCGTTAAGAGAGGATGAACACATTGTATCAACCGCCATACTCGGCCCCTTAAAGTTAAAGAAATATGATATTCTGTTTGCTATTGCAGAAAATGGAGACCCGACGGCCAGTTCATTTCCTTTAAGTGATTCTTCAACGCCGAAAAATTGATAGCTTCCATATGTGACGCCTGCAAATACTCCGACCTTTTTGCGGGTCAGATCTGAAGGTTTATAACCCGCATCCTCTATGGTATTGTACACTGTCTCTAAAAAGAGGCGTTCCTGAGGATCAAGAAAAGCCGCTTCTTTCGGTGATATCCGGAAAAATAAAGGATCAAACCGGTCTGGATTTTTCAGAAAACCTCCCCACTTATAGCAGCTTCCCTCCAGCATTTCCTTCCGGTCATCAGGAATTTCGCTTACGCAATCCCGTCCATTCATCAGCACATTCTGGAACTCCCTGATGTTTTCCGCACCCGGGTATCTGCCGCTGACACCGATAATCGCTATATCAGCAGAAAGGGGGTCGGCCGCAATGTGCTCTTTTGAATCTTCTCCTTCAGAGCGTACCGGCGCTTTTGTTTCCACTGGTTTTCTTTTTGGCTTTTTTTGATATGAAACAAGTTCAGATGTGCCGGCCGGGTTCAGCAGTTTCATCATTCGTTCGCTGTGATGACTCAGGAAATATTCGGCTAACTGCGATATTGAATGATATTCAAAAAATAATGTTTTCGACAATCTGCCGATACTTTGCTCCAGCTTTTTGGTCAGACGCATGATCATCACTGAATCAATGCCGTATTTCTCCAGATATTGTTTTTCATCTATGAGTGAGGCCGGTAATTTCAATTCCTCTGACATTATATTTTTCAGATAACTGATTATATTTTGTCTTAATTCATCGTTTTGCAAATCAGCATCTTCCTGCTGCTCTGAATGAAAGCTGATTGTGCCGGCACGCTTCAGCACATCCTCAATCTTTTCTTTACGGCCTTTCAGGGCAATCAGCTGTTCAGATGATTGACACAAGCTGTTCTCCAGAGCCTGTATTCCGTCACTGTCATCTAACGGGTCAAGACCGAGTTCCTGTTTCATGTAGGATACTCCTTCATCGTCAATATTCATCCCGCCGGAAGTCCATAGCGGCCAATTGACTGACACTACCCTTTCGGCAGACTCTGTCGCGGTCATAACTGCTGCATACTGATCCAGAAAGGCATTGGCGAAAGCATAGTCACATTGGCCGGCTGAGCCGAAGACTGCCGATGTGGATGAAAACAAGACAAGTAATTCAACTTTCATTTTTTTAATTTCTTCCGCCAGCCACAGCGTGCCATAAACTTTCGAACCTGTGACTTGATCAATTTCTTCTTTTGTCTTTCTTAAGATAAAAGAGTCACGGAGTACGCCGGCACTGTGAAATACTCCATGTAAGGTGCCGAACTGCTCTTTTGCAAAAGCAAATATCCGTTCAGCATCACTTTGTTTTGAAACATCAGATCGGATATATTCAACTGTTGAACCTGAACTTCTTAAATATTCGATCTTTTTCTCCTGCTCTTCAGTTAAATCAGAGCGCCCCGTTAATATGAGATTCGCTTTCCATTTTTCCGACAGATGTTTTGCCAGAATATAACCGAGACCGCCCAGGCCTCCTGTAATCAGATAATTCCCATGATGTTTCAGCGGCTGGGTTAAATCGAATGAGCCGGCTTTATTATAGCTTTTCGTAAAACGTCTGCCGTTTTCATAGCGCACTTCAAAATGGATATCCCGTTTTTCGTCACACTCTCTCTGATATATGTCCGCTATTGCTGGAAGAGCGGCTCCCGCACCCTCTGATTGCGTGATATTGATAATCTGATAGTGAAAATTGGGGTGTTCCTGGTGAACGGTTTTCACCAATCCGCCGAGCGCATGATGCAGCGGCAGTTGTTCTTTATTCTCAGTTTGAAAAATATGCGTCAGCTTTATTATCTTTTTCCATTTTAGTTCAATCAGCGCCTGTGTAATATACAGAAGAGAAAACAATCCGTTTTCCAATTGTTTCTGTATACCTCCTTTACTCATGTCAGCCTGAGAATCAGACCACAAGTGAAGAATCTTTTCGGGCAGCTGATAATGATCATGAATGTATCGGAACAGCTTTAGATAATCGTCTTTTTTCACGTGGTTCATACAAATCGTATCATCATGTAAAACAGCAAATTCTTTTCCGCGGATGACAAACAAGAGAGTACAGCCCTTAAACAAACCGCTCAATTCTTGTATTTGCCGTTCATTTTCTGCAAAAATCAGGAGCAATCCCGTCAAGGGTACGCTCTTCTTATTCGGAATGAACGATTCTGCCCATTCCGGCTTGTAATAAAAAAGCGGATGGTTCGATGCCCGTGATTTTTGATTCTGAATGGATGTCACACGGGCATAGCCTTCGTCAGCCGACATTTGTCCTGTTTGAATCAGATCAAGAATATCGCTGATTTGTTCACGTTTTCCGTTCATCATTCTTCCCCCATTAATTGTTTCAATACAGCCTTCTGATCAATATCATTGGTTTCCAATTGACGCAGGAGACGAATGAGTTCATCGTCCGTCTGAACAGTGTCTTTTTCATGACCATACCTGAATCTCACATCTCTGCACTCTGCCAGAATGCTTCCGTTTCCATCTGTAAATGTCATATGACACGTTACATCACGGCTGTTCTGCCGGTTCTCTTTTTGAGTATAGACATAAAAATTTTGAGCGAGAGGCTGATAGACATCCGCCGCTCCCATTCCGATCAATTCCGGGAAGGTTTCTCCGCTGACAAAAAACGCACTGGCTTGAATCGCGGACTCAAGCGCTTCAGGAGAGATCGTAAAATTCTCTCTTTTTGCATAAAGCTCATCCGGCAATGAATGAAGCGACAGCATTCCGTCACTGTTTTTCGCTGCTTCAATGACAAAAGGCGCTTCAGCCGGATGTTCAGTCATTTCTGATTTGACTTCAGCAATATCAAGCGCTTCAGGAAGCATACCGCTTTCAGGCTTAACAATATGCGCATTTCCCCTGGCAAGACGTACTTTATTCTCATTTTTTGTGTTTGCATATATCTCAAATCGCGCAAAGCCGCGCTCAGGCGTCAGCGTAATCATCAGTTCCCGTATATCAGTCATTCCGTTCATGCTTTCGGTCCACAATAAATCAGTTAATGTATGAACTGGTTGTCCAAATGCCTCCGCTGCATTGACGATAGCCATTTCAGCCAAAGATGCATAAGGGAAAAAGGACACGTTTCCTTCAGACAGACTTAGTGCAAACGGATGATTACGGCTGATTTTTTTCGTGAAACTGAACTGATTAAAATCGGACGTGTTACTCCCCAAGAAAGGGTGACCCGGCTTACTCACATCCGCTGAAGCAAGTGCGTCCCCTTTTTCCGCTATCCAATACCGCTGTTTGATCAGCGGTTGTCCCGGAATAGAAATCCTGCGAGCATTCCGATTCACCTCAAAAGTCTCCCAATCTATCTTTCTTCCATTTACCCATTTGGATGCTGCTTCGGCGTAATTTGAACAAACGTGAGGCATTTCATTGTGAACTTCTGATTCGAATGTATGACCGGTATAGCTCAAGCTGCTTTTTTCACCCCTGATATAAGCTGAAAGCTCTTCAGCAATGACCTGCCCGGAATCTGCCACTATCGCCAGCCGTTCTTCCATATGATCTCGTCCCGTCTGAAGTGTATAGGCAATATCCTGAAGACGCAGTTTATGATTGTTATCCTTCGATTCATTTTCTGATAGAAAATCAGCCATAACCTTTGCATATTTTATCAGCCGTTGTTTGTCTTGAGCCGATAAAACAAAGATCACTCGGCCGCTTTGATGATCAAAAGCTTTTGGCGGCTCATACGCTTCCAATATAAGATGCGCGTTTGTCCCTCCTGCCCCAAAAGCGCTTACCCCGGCTCTCAAAGGATGTACAGCATTGCTGTTTTGCGGAATATTCCATTCAGCCGCTTTCCGCTGCACTTGAAAAGGAACCTGATCAAAATCTATAAACGGATTAACAATATCGGAATGCAGAGAAGGAACAAGCTGCTTATTCTTCATTTGGAGAAGCACTTTCGTTACCGCAGCGATTCCTGCCGCAGATTCTAAATGTCCGATATTTGATTTCACCGAACCGATGGCGCAAGGATGGTTCAATTGATAGGAATCTTTCAGTCCTTGAATTTCAATCGGATCGCCTAATGACGTCCCTGTTCCATGCGCTTCAATATAATTGACGGTGTTCGGATCAATGTCAGCTTTACGAAGCGCTTCTGAAATGACCTCCGCCTGCGCATCCGGATTCGGTATGGAATACCCGCTCGCCTTTCCTCCATGGTTAACGGCGCTTCCCTTAATCACGCCATATATTTGATCTTGATCTTCTATTGCTTTTTTCAATGGTTTTAACAATACGGCTCCGACTCCCTCACCGGGAACATAACCGCTTCCGTCTTTTCCAAAACTCCGGCATCTGCCGTCACTTGATAGAAACTGTCCCATACTGAGGAACTTATATTTATTCGGATGTATTGACAAATTCACTCCGCCGGCTAATGCCATATCGCTCTCTCCGCAATGTATGCTTTGGCATGCATAATGAATAGAGGTCAGTGATGAAGAGCACATTGTATCCAGAGCCAAACTCGGACCTTTTAAATGAAAATAATAAGACACCCGATTGGCTATTGAAGAATAGACGGAAGCCGGCGAGAAAGCCACTCCATTTTCTTCCCCTTCAAATAGTTGATATTGGCCCCACATTGCACCGACAAATACACCGACTTTCATCTTTTCCAGCATGTTTCTCGGGTACCCTGAGTCTTCAAAACAATTTTTGGCCGTTTCTAAAAAGAGCCTTTCCTGGGGATCCATAAGTTCTGCTTCCCTTGGGGAAATATGAAAGAAAAGCGGATCAAATTGATCGGCTCCGCTGATAAAACCTCCCCACTTGCTGTAAGACTTCCCTTTCATATCTCTGTCTTCGCTGAAGAAATCATCCATATTCCAGCGGTCAGGCGGGACTTCTGTAATACAATCTTTTCCGCTCTTTAAATTCTCCCAAAATTCAGGTAAGTCTTCAGCCATCGGATACTTTCCGCTTAATCCGATAATGGCAATGTCCTCATGCCTTGTATCAGCTGTTTCATTTATTTGGATCTCACGACTTTCATCCTCCATGAAGGTATCTTGAAGTGCAGATTTCAATTTTTCTTTGTCACCTTCAAACACGATCAGCTGTGATGCGTTCAGAGAGAGTGAATCTTGAAAAGCTTTGATCCCATTGGTTTTACTAAGGGGAACCATACCGATTTTTTGTTTCATCCATTTTTCAGTTTGTTTATCCACTTTCATGCCGCCGTCTTCCCATAGCGGCCAGCCGATGGCTACTGAGACGCCGGAGCGTTCTTTTTTCCGCCTCATTCCTTCACGCCACTCAGCGAAAAGATCAATGAACCGGTTGGCCAATGCGTAATCCGTCTGTCCGATATTCCCGTACATCGAGCTGCTTGATGAAAACATCACAAAGAAGTCCAAAGGTTCGGTTTGCAGCAAGCTGTCCAATAAGACCGTCCCATTTATTTTCGGAGCGATCACTTCCTGAATTTCATCTTTTGATTTTTGAATCAATAAAGCGTCGTGCGTCACACCGGCACTGTGTATCACACCGTTGATTTCTCCGAATTGCCTTTTAATGGTTTTTATGATTCGCTCTGCATCGCGGCTATCTGAAAAGTCACCTCTTATATATTGAACCGAAGAACCGCCTGCTTTCATTCGGCTGATTTTGTTCTTTTTGTCTTCCGTAAGTTCAGAACGGCCCGCTAAAATAATATTGGCTTTCGTTTGGGCTGCGATATGTTCTGCAAATATAAGGCCTAAGCCGCCGGCCCCTCCTGTAATCATGTATACTCCGTTTTCTTTAAAGGAGAAACCTGAGTTTTGAGACGGTTCCGCTTCCCGTAAGGCTCGGACCCAGCGCACATTTCCTTCATAATAAAGATCGGTTTCTCCCGGATGCGCTTCTGTAGATTCGACTCTGATGATTTCAGCTGTAAGTTCCGGCAACGATGACTTGTCTGAAACTGATATCCCGATTGTCTTAAGGGCCAGTTTCGGGTTCTCAAGCAAAATAGACTGCCCTGCGCCATGGACTGAAGCATAAAGCGGCTGATCATTTTTATGATCCGCCGGATAAAGGAAAAGCGATACAACCTTTTTTTCCGCCTTGCTGCGCATCAATGCCCGGCTGAAAAAGAATAGCGGGTAAGCCCCCTTAGAAAGCTGTTCACTTATTTTTTCCGGGCCGGCAAATGACCCTTCCGGCCACCCGTAAACCACGATGTCGGGCATTTGCCCCCTTTTTTTCAGATCAGCTGCAAGCCTGTCAAAGTGAGCTTCCTCCCTGTGATCTATCTCATAAACACCGTCTCCGTGATAGGAGAAACGATTCCCTGATAAAACGAGAATGATCTGTGTATTTTCGAATCCATCTTCAGCATTTTCCCGCATAAAATGAAAAAGCTCTCTGTCATATTGAAACAGCAGACATGTTCTTTTCTTTTTATTTCCGCAATGCGGGTCCCAAGCGGCCGTCTTTTGTCTCCAATACGGCGTTAAATAGGTCAGAGCCGTATGATTCTCTCCATGATGAAGAGGGCGGTCTTTTTCAACGAAAGTCTTTTCGCCGCTCTCTGCAAAATAGTTTGCAAGTTTTTGAATCGTCGGATACTCAAACAATAAAGTAGGGTACAGTTCCCTGCCTGTTTTCTCTTCCAATGCCTTTACGGCTTGCATAAGTGTTACGGAATCGAGACCTTGTTCATAAAAACCTTTTACAACAGAGAGTGTTTCAGGGGCAGTCCCTTTGATATCTGCGATCAGCTGCTGAATGTCTCCTTCTGTTATAAGAGCGGAACGATTTTCGTTCTTACTTTCTTTCATGTCAGGCTTTTCAGCCGGTTGATTTCGCGTTAAGAAATAACTGGACATTTTTTGATTTTCTCTAATATACGCGGCGAGTTCCCGGATCGTTTTCTGCTCAAACAGGAGTGTAGGATACAGCTGTTCCCCTGTTTTGTTTTCAAGTTCTTTGACAATGGCAAGCAAAGAAGCTGAATCCAGGCCCTGTTCATAAAAACCAATGTCTGTCCTTATGTCACGCAGATCTATATTTGAAACCCCGGATATTAATTCTTTAAGGTGTGTCTCGATGCTTTCGCTTCGATTTATGATTGAATCTTTTCTGATCAGGCTGTCTTTTGGCTGAGAAGCCGCTTCAGTTTCCAAACGAGTCTGCTTCAGGTTTTCAATTAAATCTTTTGAGCGGATATGTTTCACAGACAGCCGCGTAAAATAAGCGATCATCTCCCCGTGTGCATCGTACAAACCGTAACTTACTTGGATGACATCCCCTGAATCATGATTTTGGTCTTGCTTCTCTATGTACACATAACACCTGTCTTCCAGGCGCTTCGTCATACGGAAAGATTCAATATGAATGGGAATATACGTTTTCATCCGGCTTGCCGGAGATCCTTGTGTAAAATATTCGGGACATGCCTGATAAAGGATCGATATGATGGTAGACGCATCAAGAAAAGTGGGATGCAATTGAAAATAGCCGGTATATTGATTGGCAATTTGGCTGAGCGTCAACTCTGCAAGTACAGAATGGTCAGACGCATAAACCTTCCCCAGACTCTTCATAAATTCAAAATGCTCTATATCGACCTTTTTTAAATAGTCATAACATATCTCCAAATCGGCTTCACGGACGGAGGCATGTTTGATTTCATCAATATTGATTGAACTCATGCTTTCCGGGATTTTCGGCATGAGCCTGCAGTTCATATTCTCATCCCAGCTTTCATCCAGAATGCGGTCATCTTTTACTTTTCTGCTCTTCGCCTGAATTTCCCATCCCTGTTCCAATCCCTGAAAACGGATGCGGATTTCTCTGTCAAAGGTATCCGATGTTGCTACAGGTTCCAAATACAAAATATTCTGACACTCGAGTTCTTCAATAGGCAAACCTTTGCTCAGCGCCATACGGTATATCATATCTAAAAATGTGACACCGGGTATAATCCGGGTGCCATGCACCCGGTGATCCCTGACAATATAGTCCGTATGTTTAATTGTTAATGTGAACTGATAGTTTTGATTACTGGCCACCTGTCTCATTCCTTTTCTTTTCTTTTCTTTATAATTCTTTGAAATCAAGTAAAGGAATCAGCAATTCTGACTCTTCCTTTTCTGGAGTTTCTCCATTGTCGATCCAGCATTGTTCCTTATTGAATATAACCGGAGAAAGCGGGTGTCTTTTTGTCTCTCCATATCCTAATGTGAGATGGCTGTCGCTCAATATCATATGTGCGTTCGTGCCCCCGAATCCAAAAGAACTGATTCCGGCTCTCAAAACCCCTTTTCTGGGACGCCATTCTTTTAAGGACGTGTTCGGAAAGAATGGTGACTGATCAAATTTAAAACGCGGATTTGGCGTTTTACAATGTAATGTCGGCGGGAGCATCTGATTTTTTATGGATAAGGCAACCTTTATAATACTCGCTATCCCCGCTGCGCTCATTAAATGTCCGAAATTCGTTTTTACGCTGCCTACTCCGCAAAATTGCGTTTCTTCCGTAACCTCCCGGAACACTTCAGTCAGCGCTTTTAATTCAATCGGATCTCCTATCATCGTACCGGTGCCATGCGTCTCGACATAACTGAGAGTATCTGCATCAATTCCGCCTTTTTTCAGGGCTTTTTTTATCACTGCGCTTTGCGCTTTCGGATTAGGTGTTGTCATTCCCATTGTCTGTCCGTCATTATTAACCGCGGATGAGTCAATTACCGCGTAAATTCTGTCACCTTCGGCAAGAGCGTCATCAAGTCTTTTCAAAAGGACTGCGCCGCATCCCTCTCCCGGTACAAATCCATCTGCCTTCTCATCAAATGTATGACATTTTCCTTCAGGTGAAAGCGCCCGAGCCTCACTCAGCATGACGTAAGGCTTTTGATCCAGCAAAATGTCAACCCCGCCCGCAATCGCCATATCTGACTCTTTTGACATCAGGCTTTGACAAGCGAGATGGACGCTGACCAATGAAGAAGAACAAGCCGTGTCTACAACCAGATTCGGTCCTTTCAGATTAAAAAAGTGTGAGATATGCGCGCCTATGAAATTTTGTCCTATACCCACGATCGTATTTTTTGAAGGGGAACCTATTTTGGACATAAACGTCCCGGTCCGCGAACCGATGAAGACGCCGACTTCTTTGTTCGATACTTCTTCTTTTGTATAGCCGCCGTCTCTCAATGTCTGGACGCTGACCTCAAGGCATTTTTTGATTAACGGATCAAGCTCTGATGCCTCACTTTTGTTCATATTAAAAAACGCGGGATCGAAAGACTCAATATCTTGAAGAAATCCGCCCCACTTACTGATACTTTTTCCCTTTTCATAGGTGTCAGAGTAGTATGAAGAAATATCCCATCGCGACGCCGGGACTTCGCGGACACTATTTTGTCCTTTCTTCAAATTTGTCCAGAACGTTTCTGTATCCGGAGCATCCGGAAACTCACAGCCCATTCCGATAATAGCGATTTGGTTCAGACTGGTTTGTTGTATTTGTGATCCGTTGTCCCGTATTTCGGAAGCATTTTGATTTATATGTTGCTCTTTTTTCCGAACCTCAATGTTTTCCGAATCAATTTGAGGACTGATCCCCTCACTTGCAAATAACTCGTTCAAATAGACGCCCAGTTGTGAAAAACTCGGATACTCCAGAAAAGCTGAAGGTTCAATTTTTATTTGAAATACATCTTCCGCTTTTTTGACAAGCTGAACCAGTAAGATTGAATCAACTCCGTAATCCGCAAAAGACGTATCCTGATCTAAATTCCCGTAAGGTATTTTCAGCTCCGCGGAAAAGATCTCCATTAACTTCCTGATAATGGATTCATTGTCTCCCTGACCAGAAATCACTTTTTCCTCAGCATCCGGGTTATTTTTAGCAGCTTGAATTCTTGTCTGAAGCAGCTGCTGCAGCATGAATTTCTCCGGATGTGTCTTTGCCGGTATAAGGCAGGGGTATCCGTTTATCGTCATCATTTCATCCAGCATGGCAATACCTGATTCTGTTGAGTGTGAAAGTAAACCAAGTGCCTGATATGATGGACTTGTCACCTCGCCCATCCCAATGTCCTTCCAGCTCGGCCAGTTAATTGATTGATAATATGTTCTGCCGGCTGCATGCTGATACGCCGCAAAGTAATCCATAAAAGCGTTCGCCGCGGCATAGTCACTTGTTCCGGCGCCTAATAAAGGAAAAGCGCTCGCAACAGATGAAAACAAAATGAAGAAATCAAGTTCGTCATCAATAAAAATGTCATGAAGTACCTGCATCCCCTGCACCTTTGGCTCAAATACTTCTCTTATTTCTTTATCAGATTTATGAATAAAAGCCGGATTCGAATGATTGGCTGCACCAGCGCAATGAATCACCCCGCCGATTTTGCCGAACTTCAGTCTCACCTCTGAAAAGAAGCGATGTAATGTTTCTTTTTCCGTGAGCGGCCCGGAATACACTTCCACCTGAACTCCCTTTTGATCCAACTCATGCAGCAGTTGTAATTTCGAATAAAGAGGTGACTTTTCATCGGTGTCTTTTAACATGCCGGCTATTTTATCAGATTCCGGAAGGTCGGTTACTCCCATCAACACAAGTTTTTTGACTCCCTTGCCGGCATAATGTCTGGCAAGTTCTGCTCCGATCCCTCTTGTTCCCCCTGTAATAACCAGGGTTTGATCCGTACGGCATACTGGCAGACCGGATCGTTTCCGGTTTATTTCCGCTGCATGTAATTTCTCGACGTATGGAATATAACGTTCACCGTTCCGGTAGCAGATTTCACTATACAGACCGTCAGCGCAAGCTTCATCTGTGATTACCTGTCTCAGTTCCGCCGCAGTCCCGACATGCCCGTCTACATCTATTGTTTTTGATTTTATCTTTTGATACTCCGCACTCAGCATTTTATATAGTCCGGCTGTTTCGGCTCCGGCTAACGACGGCTTGTCATTCAGAAATGTCTGCAGCCCTCTGGTCACATGTAAAACAAAAAGCTGTTTACGTGTCTTTATGATTTCCTGCAGCAGTGTCAGCTTCCCGATTGTGCCGGTGCGTGCCCCGTTTTGATCACTCCGCAAATCTGACAGGTCAATCATGCCGATGATTTCCGGATTTTCTTCTATAACCGCTAAAGCCGTTTTTTTGGCTTCCCAATCCGAATGATCCCAGTTATCTGCGCAAATGACAGCGGCTTCAATCATAGGATCTGAATCAAACAATTCGAATGCAAGCCGCTCACTTTCACTATTAGCCAGGATCATCACCTGTCCTTTCGTAAAAGCGGAAGGCGCAGCCTTTTGTTTTTTCCACGATTTTTTTAATACATCAAATGATAAGTCAGTCGGTGCGTGTGGCAAACTCTGCGGTACGCCTGTTTTTTTCTGTTTCTGTGCAGCTTTTGCGGCAGGCACCCAATATCTGTTCCGTTCAAAAGGATATGCAGGAAGAGAGATAAGCTTCGGCAATTCCGAAGTGTACATCTCTTCCCATTGAACGTCTCCTCCGTTCACCCAGTGAATGGCCATTTCTCTTGCACTATTAAAGTGAGCGGCTGACATGGCATCCTTTTGACCAGAGCCTCGGCGGGCCTTTCCCCTATATAAACCGTTTAACTTATGATCTGAACGCAAATACATCGTCAGCTTATTGCGAAGATCGTCAATGCTGCTAACCTCAACAGCGAGCCGCTCTTCCATAGCGTTTCTCCCGGTCTGCGAGGTGTACGCAGCATCAGCTAGTGACGTTTTTGGCTCCAGTTCTTTTATATATGCATCAATCAAGAGTCTGAGCCGTTCTTCATTTTTGGCAGAAAGCAGAATAATTTGCGTCTTGTTGCTCTGTAACGTTTCCATCTTTTCTTCATTCTTATACTCTTCGATGATAATGTGGGCATTAGATCCTCCAGCGCCGAAAGAACTGATGCCTGACCTTCTGGCTTGATTTTGCGGCGTCTCCCAATCGGTCAGTTCAGACTGCACGTAAAACGGTGTTTCCCCAAAATCAATATTAGGATTTAAGTGATCGGAATGAAGGGAAGGAGCAAGCTGTTTATACTTCATTTGCATCAGCACTTTTGTAATAGAAGCAATTCCCGCCGCAGCCTCTAGGTGTCCGATATTTGACTTAACCGAACCAATTGCACAACGATAATCGCTTTTCGAGCTGTGCAAAGCTTTGGTTAATCCTGAAATTTCAATCGGGTCTCCCAAAGATGTCCCGGTGCCATGCGCTTCAATATAACTTATGCTGTCTGCATCAATCCCCGCCTTATCAAGAGTTTCACTGATGACGTTTGCCTGCTCGCCCGGATTTGGCACAGTGTATCCGTTTGTTTTTCCGCCGTGATTTACAGATGTTCCCTTAATCACACCGTAAATCCTGTCCCCGTCAGCCTTCGCGGCAGAAAGCGATTTCAAAAGAACGGCCCCGACTCCTTCTCCCGGCACATATCCGTCTCCTCCCGCTCCAAAGCTTCTGCAGCGCCCATCGCTTGAAACAAAATGATTTTGTGAAAGCAAAGTATATTTATCAGGGTGTAAGGATAAATTCACTCCTCCGGCAATAGCGAGGGTGGATTCTCCCCTTTTTATACTTTCACATGCAAAATGAACAGCAGAAAGTGAAGAAGAACACATTGTATCAATTGCAAGGCTGGGTCCGTGCAGGTCAAAGAAATATGACACCCGGTTTGCGATAGACGAATAAGAAGACAGGAGCGCCTGACGTTCCTCATCATCTGAAGCACCGGCTGCAAATAACTGATAGTGGCTGTAGGTGACGCCGACAAATACACCTGTCTTATGCCGTTTCAACTTTTTCTTTGTGTAACCCGCATCTTCAAACGTGTGCCACGCTGTCTCTAAAAATAACCGTTCCTGAGGATCAATTAACTCGGCATCACGGGGCGAAATTGAGAAGAACAGCGGATCGAATTTATCAGCGTCTTTTATAAAACCTCCCCATTTGCTGTCATGACGGGCATTGTCACCTGTGTGATAATATTTCCGAAAATCCCAGCGCTCTTTCGGTATTTCCGTTATACAATCTTTTCCGGAAGAAATATTTTCCCAAAACTGTTCCACATCCTTCGCCATCGGGTAGCGGCCGGCTATACCGATAATTGCAATATCTTCCTCGGAAGGTGCGGATGGTATGCGGGAAACGGAAAGCTTCTCCCGTTTCGCCGGCGCCGAATGATCAATTCGCTGTTCGGCTGCCGGTAAAAACGCCTTCTTCAACTCATGATGATAGTGTTCAAGAAAATACTCTGACAGCTCTTCAACACTGCTGTATTCAAAGAAAAGAGTCTTAGACACTCTTCCAAAATATTTTTCCAGACGGGAGTTAAGACCTAAAATCGTGAGAGAATCAATTCCGTAACGGTCAAACGTATCCTCGGGTAAAATACTGTCCGCCGGTCTTCCCGTTTCCGCACCGACGATCTCTGTCAAAAGACGGACCGTTTGCTTTTTCAGATCTTTTTCATTTAATTGCGGCAGATTACTGTTGTTTTCAGGCACAGTCTCTATTTCTTTATGATCAGTTGAGAGTAATTCACTTATTCTATCTTTGTCTCCGCTGATAACAGCCAGCTGAGAAGCAGAGCGGCTCATACTGTCCTGAAAAGCGGCAAGCCCTGCTTGGGCGGATAAAAGTTCCAGCCCTGCATGTCTTAAAGCTTGCAGCTCTCCCGGCCCGACTGTCATATTACCCGCATCCCATAACGGCCAATTAATAGAAAGTGTTTTCCCGGGACGTCCTTTAATGCTTCGATACTGAGTGAATCCATCCATACATCCGTTAGCGAAGGCGTAGTCGCTTTGACCCGCATTAGGCAGAACGGCCGAAAGGGACGAAAACATAACGAAGAAATCAAGAGGCTCTTCTTCAGCTGCTTTATCCAGCCAAACGGTTCCGAATACTTTAGGCGCTATAACTTCTTCTATGCTTTCTTTCGTTTTTTTTATGATAAATGCATCCTTAACAAGTCCGGCACTGTGCAAAATTCCGTTTAATTCTCCGAATGTCTGCTTAATGTGCTTAATCAAAGCGTCCGTCTCTTTTTCCTTTGAAATATCTGCCGGGACATATAAGGCTTCAGCGCCAAGATTTTCAAGAGCGCTCAATTTTTGCGCCGTTTCACGGGAGGCCGGGGAACGCCCGGTTAATACCAGCTTGACTTCTGCCTGTTTCGCCAGATATTCAGCAAACAGATACCCGAGACCGCCGGCTCCTCCCGTAATTAAATACACACCGTTCTTTTTTACACTGAAACTATGTTTCTCCCCATCTTCTTTTTTTACTCTTTGAAGCTGCCTTTTATAATAATGCCTCGGCTCATAGCAGGTAAAGTGGTCCGTTTTACATTGATTGTTCCATTCAAAAGAGATGACATCTGCAATATGCTGCTTTGTAAACGGCTCGTCTAACATTGATTTCAGCTCTGCAGCCTTACATGTGAAATTCGGATTTTCGGCCTGTACGGTCTTAAGAAAACTTTCAACCGCGTTATAAATCGGCTGAACCTCGCCCTCGGTATTTTCATACAGGTACAAAATTTCTGCTTTCGGACAAAGTTTGTTCGCCATGAAGGCCTGAAACATGTGAAACAAGGAATACAGACTTTTATTGAGCTGCTTTCTCATTGCATCTTCTGTATTTTTGAAGATCCCGGCAGCCAAAAAATGAATAATATGGCGGGGTCTTATATTTTGAGAACGCAGAACCCCGCATAACGCATCATAATCCTCACCTTTTGTAAAGTTCATTGTAAAACGACCGTTCCGGCAATCTTCGAAACGCTCGCCGGAAGTCACGTAAATGAAAGGTGCCTCATAGCCTTCAAGCTGTCTCTTCATTACGGTATACATGCTGTCGTCTTCGCAAAAAAATAAAATTGGCTCTTTCGTATGCGGGAATTTTTTACTGCCTTTAAATTCATGTCTATCCCATACCATTTCATATAGATGGGTTTTCCCCAAGCTCTTAATGAATTCCAGCCCTTCTTCAGGCGTCAGGCTGCCTTCTTTCACCTTTTTCACGATTTGCTCAATTTGCATCGTTTTTTCATTCATGGAAAAGCAACTCCTCTATCAGCTCTGACGTCTCTTTCGTATTCATCTCACCTGTTTGTGCTTTTTCAAGAAGCGACATGATTTCTCCATCTGCTGTATCTTTATTTGAGTTGTGAAGCTCAGTGTTCGAGAAAGCCTCAGCCTTCTGCGCTTCATCTTTATTTAAATGAATCCAATGTCTGTTCTTGCTGAAAGGATAAAGAGGAAGAGACAGTTTAACCGGTTTGAGTTCCTCCTCATACAAGTCTTCCCAGCTGATTTCACAACCGATCGTCCACAACTGAGCCAGTTTGGCCGGCTTGTTTTGCTGAATTAGTGATTGAACATATGCATGACCTTCGGGGCCGCCGAATAAAGGAGCGTACAGACTATCAAAATCCGTTACATTTCCTTCATAAACACCTTGCAGCCTGCTCCCCTGGATGTAACCGTTTAATTTTTCAAGAAGATCTCCGGCATTCGAACAAGTGATCGCAAGGCGGCATTCAAATGGTTCCCTTCCGGTTTGCAGCGTATATGCTATTTCTTCAAGACCGAATCCGGACTTTTCTCTAAAATTGCCGTTATGCGGTTTATCAGCTGATTGATTCCGGATGCGGCTGATATAGCGGCACAGCTCGCTCAGTGTCTTTAATTCCTGAAATATGTCAAGTGATATTTCTGTGCCGTACATTTGGTTTATAAAAGAGATTAATTCGGAATAAGCCAACGGATCAAATCCGAATTCCGAAAGAGGTGTCTTTGCATCTATATCTGCGGTATCTAAACGCAGGATACCCGCTGCCGCTTCCCGAACCGCCTCTTGTAAATCACGTTCCTGCACCTCTTGCTGACTGAATTGAACTGATCGTTCTTCATGTAAAAATGTTGTTAACTCTTTGGCTTTAACCATCAGCCTTTCCTTTGTTTTGGCCGATAGAACAATGATTTGTTCCCGCTCGGCAGTTACTGCTTTATCTTGGCCGTATTCAAATTCTTCCACGATGACATGAGCATTTGCCCCGCCGAATCCAAAGGAACTGACTCCGGCACGGCGCGGAATTTCATTTCCTTTTCGATCTTTTAATCTGGCCCACTTCATCGTTTTATTGACAATATGAAACGGTGTTCCGCTTAATTGAATGTAAGGGTTCAGCTCCTTGACATGAAGTGTGGCAGGCAATGTTTTATACTTCATGGATAGTAATACTTTAATCAGCCCCGGCATTCCAGAGGCGGGCTCTAAATGACCGATATTCGTTTTTACTGAACCGATGCCGCAATATTGGTCATGATTCTTTCCTGGATGCGGCTCAAAAGATCCAAACGCTTTTTTCAAGCCTTCAATCTCAATCGGATCTCCCAGTTCTGTCCCGGTTCCGTGTGCTTCAATATAAGATATCGTATCAACAGGAATACCGGCATTTTTGTAAACAGACGTTAACAGTTCAGCCTGAGCTTCCGGGTTCGGAGCGGTCAATGAAGCAGATCTTCCTCCGTGATTTTCTCCGGTTCCTCTCAGGACTCCGTAAATATTGTCTCTGTCATTCATTGCCGCTTGCAATGGTTTCAATAACAGAACAGCTGCACCTTCACCGCGGACATAACCGTCGGCAAGTTTATCAAACGTCTTACACCGGCCGTCCCTAGACAAAATACCGAGTTTATCAGTATACATATGCGTGACTGGATCTAAGAGCAGCGAAACCCCGCCTGCTACCGCCAGCTCACTTTCGCCATTTTGAATCGAGCGCACAGCTCTGTGGATTGCTACAAGACTGCTTGAGCAGGCTGTATCAATGGACTCACTCGGACCTCTGAAATTAAAATAGTGGGATACACGATTGCTGATGAGCGCCTGGCTGTTTCCGGTTCCCGCAAACGCATGCGCCCCGTCCGAATGCCTCATCAGCAGCTGGCGGTAATCATTAAATTGAATGCCCGTAAACACCCCGATATTTTTTCCAGACAGCTTTGAAGCTTTGTAACCCGCATCTTCTATCGCTTTCCAGGTTTCCTGCAAATAAATTCTGTGCTGAGGATCCATGAGTTCTGCTTCCCGCGGATTAATATTGAAAAACGCCTCATCGAATTTATCGGCATCTGTGATAAAGCCGCCCCATTTCGAATGTACTTCGCTGCTTCCTTTGCCTTCGGCGTATTTTTTCCAATCCCAGCGATCCGGGGGAATTTCCTGAATCAAATCTTTTTCATTGATTAAATTGATCCAAAACTCATCTGCATTTTTTGATCCCGGAAAAACACAACTCATCCCGATAATGGCAACTGGCTGCTTCTCTGGATGATGGTCAGCCTGTCTTGTTGTCTTTTTTTCAAACGGAAAACTTCGCGGCGGCTTCACGGTTTTCCCGGCGGTTTTCCCAGCGTGCACTACTTTCCTTTTTTCAGAAATGTTTTTTTCTGCATCTGTATTCCCTTTTGCAACAGTACGCAGTTCACTGTTTAGAAATTCTGAAAGAGACTTAATATGGCTGTAAGTAAAGAAAACGGCAGGTGTCAGCTTAAGCTTGTATTTTTTATTCAGCCGGACAGCTAATGTTTTCAAACTGATAGAATCAAAGCCGAGATTGCCGAAATTCTCTGCCGTATCCAGCTGTTCAATGTTAATTTTCAATAATTCCGATACCATTTGCTTCAGTTCTTCCAGGACATTGTCTGTATAAGCCGGTGCTGTATAAGAAACTTCCTCTTGACGAACCGGAAGCGTATTTACTTTTTGATGCGGCAGATCTTTTTTTGTTGGTGTCGTTTCGGCATCCCCGGTAACAACCGAAATTTGCGGACAGTCACTTGCCAAAATCGTCTCAAAAGCCGCTATCCCTTCTTCCGTTTCCAAATAATCAAACCCGGATGCGGAAAGATATGCTTCTTCAGCTTCTTTGTTTAAATGCATTCCGCCTTTACGCCACAACGGCCAGTTAATCGAAATGCTCTTGCCTTGTCTCTCTTGCCGGCGGCTCTGTTCGGATCTCCAATTTATATATTGATCTTGAAAATAATTGCCCAACGCATAATTAACCTGTCCAAAATCTCCGAAGACCGAAGAAATAGAAGAAAATACGATAAAGAAATCAAGCAGCTCATCTTTCGTTAATTCATCTAAGCATACCGTTCCTTCAATTTTAGCAGTCATGCCTTCTGAAAAATCAGTCAGATTCATCTCTGTAAATAACCGATCATCGGCATGACCAGCTGAATGAATAACACCTTGAATGGAGCCCCAAGTCCGTTTCGTTTCTTCTATGACCCGTCCCATCGTCTTTTGATCTGCGGCATCAGCTTGATAATATACCGCATCTCCTCCAAGCGCCTGCAGCCGGTCAATGTTATGTCGTTTATCAGCTGTTAACGGTGACCTTCCCGTCAATACTAATTTTGCTTGATACTGAGAGGCTAAATATTTTGCGAAAATCAGGCCCAGACCGCCCAAACCGCCCGTTATGAGGTAAATCCCTTCCTGTTTCAGCTGATGAGAGTGCTCTGTATGATTGAATACATACTCCTTTAATGTCTTAACATACCTCTTGTCATTTATATATTTAACTTCTTCCGCCTGCCGTTCCACGCCTGAAACCATTTCGTTAAGACAAAATTCAGCCATTTTTTCAATTGATATACGTTCTGAAAAACCGATTGACTTCACATTCTCTGCGGATGGCACCAACATATTTGCCGTTTTTAAACAGCCTGCAAGAGCGCCCGTATACGGATCATTCACGCCTTCTTTAAAAGAGTGAACAAGAAGCAGAGAATGAAGATAAAGAGAGGCGTCACTGCGGGCGTTCAGCGCTTTTAATAAATAAAAAATTGATTCCAGGCCGCTGAGAAGGCGGTCACCCGCGTAAAATGTTTCTCCCGTGTGCAAGATGACATCAGGAGAAAACCCCTTTTTCTCCAATTCTTCGAATAAACGAATGTAATCTGACGTCACTTCCGGGTTTATACAGAATGTCAGCAGATTTTGATCGGTCTGCCGCTGATCCGGCGTGACGAGAATGACACGGCTGTCTGATTGATTTTTCAGAGCTCCAGCCAATGCTTCATCTTTTGCAAAGACCAGAATTGTTTTTGGCTCCCTATCTTTCATTTCAATCAGAGGGTTTTTTTGATCCCACTTATGCTCATAAAAACGTACATTTTTATTAGGCTTTCCGCCAAAAACCAGTCCGCTCAGTTCCATCAAAATCCCGCCGGCATTGTCTAATACATACACATCATAAGCCGAATCGCTTTCTTCAGTTTGTTCTGCATATACATAAACGGGTTCAGTCTCATGATCAAAAATCGTACATTCTTTAATATTTTCCGGGAGCTCTCCGGCATTTTCCCCCGCAAGGTATATGACGGCTTGATATACGCTCTCAATAACTTCCGGTTTGATTATGCACCCTTTCGGCCCGGCCTTTGCTTTTATCTTTAAAAGTACCTGTCCGTTCCTGCTGACGCAGTGCTCTGCGGCTTTCAGACTGTCACTGCAGCTGTATCCGAATTCGGCAAGCCGCTGATAAAACGCTTCATACGGTATGCGGTCTGCGCGCTGAGACAGGAACGGCTCAAGATGAATATTTCCGTTCTCGTACGCCCCGCCTTCTAATTCGAGCCGCCCTGAGGAATAAATGGATGAGTCGCTCTGTTTTTCTATAGAATACGATGCACCCTGATTATCCGGGGTTAATACAATCCGGATCTGCTCATTGCTTCCGCTTTGTACCATCGGTTCTCTAAAGGAGAGCTCTGTTAATTTAATAATCGGATTCCCTGAAGCCATTGCTCCGGCAGCTCTCGCCATTTCAATCTGGCTGAGAAACGGAAACATTTCCTTGTCTCGATACTTTGTTTTTATATACAAATCGGTATCGCTTACATTGATAAGAAACTTCTGTGCTTTAAAATCAGATATATTGCATGAAATGTAAGGATGCAGATCGTTATTACCGTTCATCCGGCGGCTTCCCGTATTTTGCGCATCTATTCTGCATAGCTCTTTGGCAAATGGATATCCGGGTGCTGATACCCGTCTCAGAGTAACATCTTTATAAAGTGACGGCCAATCTACCCCGTTACCGCCAACCCAGTATTCAGCAATCTTCACAAGATCCCTGTTTGCGGCTGCTTCTTCAATCTCAGCTTTGTTCATCCTTTTTGCTTCTGTTGTGTCTTTGCCGCTTGTAAAAATATGATCCATCGCGTTTCCGAGGGTATAGTCTGTCAGTCCTTTAAGCAATTCATCTCTTGTGGAGGCGATAACAGCCAATCTGTGCGGCATTTCTTCTCTGCCGGTTTGTAAAGTAAATGCTGTATTTCTAAGTGTTTCTAATGGATAATCTCTGGCTGCTATATGTTCTTTTGCGCGTTTTGCATATTCTGCCAGCCTGTCGGCATTTTTTGCAGAAAAAACAAATAAAAGCTGTTCAGGTTCTTCAGCCGCGAGAGGAGAGATAGCTTCATCCGCAAATTCTTCTAAAATAACATGGGCATTAGCTCCTCCTGCCCCGAAAGAACTGATTCCGGCACGCTTGGGAACGGATGACTCCCATTTTTCGGCACTGTCCGGTACATAAAAAGGTGTTTTTTGAAACGGTATATTTTCATTCAATTCAGCAGAATGAGTCAGTGACGGAACAATTGTTTTATGTTTCATTTGAAGAATAACTTTCGTAATGCCCGCTATGCCTGCAGCAGCCTCAAGATGTCCGATATTTGATTTAATCGACCCGATCGCGCATGTCTTCTTATCGCGTTCGGCACCTGAAAATGCTTTGGTCAGACCGGTGATTTCAATCGGATCTCCTAACGCGGTGCCTGTTCCGTGAGCTTCTATATAGCTGATGCTGTTTGGATCAATAAACCCTTTTTTTAAGGCTCTCGTAATGACCTCACTTTGAGCTTTGGGATTCGGCACGGTATATCCATTCGTCTTAGCACCGTGGTTGATGGCTGTTGCCTTAATAACTGAATAAATCTGATCACCGTCGGCAATAGCCTTTTTTACGGGTTTCAGCAGCACGGCACCTGTCCCTTCTCCCGGCACATAGCCGTCTCCTCCTGAACCGAAGCTTCTGCACCGGCCATCACTGGATAAAAATCCGCCTTGAGTCAGGAGTTCATATTTATGAGGATGAATGGATAAATTGACGCCTCCTGCAATTGCAATTTCACATTCATTCCTGATTAAACTTTCACAGGCAAAATGAACAGCCGTTAATGATGAGGAGCACATCGTGTCCAAAGCAATACTTGGCCCGCTGAAATTAAAGAAGTAGGATACCCGGTTGGCGATTGATGCATATGAGGAAGAAACGGCCGCTTCGTGACCAACGCTGTACAGCTGATATTGGCCGTACATAACCCCTGCAAAAACACCGACGTTTTTTCTTTCAAGCGTTTTCTTTGCGTACCCCGCATCTTCTATGGTGTGCCAAACCGTCTCTAAAAACAGTCTCTCCTGCGGATCAATTAATTCAGCTTCGGCAGGAGAAATATTAAAGAACAACGGATCAAAATGATACACATCGTCAATAAATCCCCCCCATTTGCTTTGGTTTTTTACTTCATCGCCCGCTGCGGGCTGATAGTGCAGCCCCGAATCCCACCGATCCTTAGGTATCTCAGTTATACAGTCTTTACCGTTCAATAAGTTTTCCCACAGAGTATCAAGATCATTTGCCATCGGGTAACGTCCGCTGATACCGATAATCGCGATATCATTGTCATGATACTTCTCCTGCTGCTGCACCTGATTTTTCATCTGGATTTTCTGTTTCCCGTTAACTTCGGCTGTCTGTTTATTGTCTTTTTTCTTCTGAGATGGGGTGCTGCTCCTGTTTTCTCCTAACCGGAGTTTATGAAGAAGAGTATCCCTGTGCTCCTCAACGAAATACTGTGACAATTCTGCCGCAGTCTGATATTCGAATAACAGCGTTTTTGAGAGCGCGCCGAAATGTTTTTCAAGCTCATTCGTCATATTGATAATCATAACGGAATCAAGTCCGTATTTTTCCAATGCCTCTTCTGCATCTATTTTGTCCGCAGGCATCCTGAATTCTGCAGCAATCATTTTTATAATAAAATCAGATGTTTCAGCTGTCAGTTTCTCTGAATCAAATGATTCGATATTTCTCCCTGTTCCTTCATCTGCCTGAATATTGTCTTTTCGTTCATATAATTGATGAACATGATTGTCAATTTGCTCATCTCCGTAAAATACAGTAAATTGCGAAAAACCGGAGGACAATGCGACTGCAAACGCTTCTTTACCTTCTTCTTTTTCTAAAGGATAAAAACCCGCCTTTTTCATTGTCTCTACCGTGCGCTCATCCACTTGCATGCCGACTTCTTTCCACAGCGGCCAGTTCAGAGAGAGAGAAATCGTATCAGAATCCTGGGCAGAACGCATATTCATGAAATGATCCATATAACTGTTTCCGAACGCGTAATCAGATTGCCCGACATTTCCCAACACTGCGGAAGTAGAGGAGAAGCAAATGAAAAAGTCAGGATTTTCTTTCTCAACAGCATCATTCAGCCACATCGTACCCAATACTTTCGGTCTGATTACCTGATCGAATTCCTCTCGTGACTTGTTAAGAAGGAAAGAGTCACGGATGATTCCCGCGCCCTGAATGACCCCGTTTACTTTTCCATAAGAAGTTTTGGCTTTTTTGACTACATATTCGGCTTCTTCCTTATTGGTAATATCAGCCTGAACATAAACAGCTGAAGAACCGGCATCCTCTAATCGTCTCAGCTGTTTTCTTATATGATCTGAAAGCGGAGATCTCCCCGTTAAAACAAGGCAGCATTTTGTTTGAAAAGCCAAATATTCTGCAAAGGTAAATCCTAATCCGCCCGCGCCTCCCGCGATAATATATACTCCATTTTCTCTCAGCGGCACATCTCCGCTTCGGGAATTTTTTTCGGGTTCATACGTTTTGAGCTGTTTAACATAACGCTGCATGTCTTTATAACGGATCTCTACATCTGAAGGCTGGAAATCACTCAGCTCATTGCGTATGATATCAGCCGCGTGAACGGCTGCTATTGACTGCTCCAATTCAATGCTTTTTGCTGAGATTAACGGATTTTCCAGCTGCAATGTCCGCAAAAATCCGCTTGCCGCCGCGTAAAGAGGCTGTTCTCCAGAAAGATGCGAAAAATATCCGTATAACAGCTTGATCGGTTTGCGGCAGTTATTTTTGAAGAGCGCCTGTTGCAGTAAAAACAAAGAATAGACTCCGCTGTCGCATTGTTCACGAATCGCTCTCTCAGTCTTTTCAAACGGCATGTCTGACCATAAATGCACCGCTTCCCGTATATCTGACTTCTCTTCTTCTATAAGCCATCCTAACAGGTTTATGTAATCTCTTTCAGAGCGGGGGTCGATTTCAAATACACCGTCCCCGGTTTTTCGAAACTCTTTCCCCGGCTTAACCAAAATAACCCTTGTATCATGCAATGCAGCAAGTTCATTTCTCACAATTTCATTTTTATCAAATAATAAAAGGCTGCCCTCACGTCGGCCGCCTTTTACATGAATGCTGAGATCTGTCCGCTGCCAGACCGTCTGATAATATATCGCCTGTCCGTTACCCCCTGCGGAATGAGAACCAAGCTGCTGTATCCGCTTTACTCCTTCTTCCAAAGAAATGATGCCGCTTTCTATGTCAGAAAGTACTTTTTTTCTAATATGACGGGCTTCTTTCATAAAAATCTTCATCCCCTTTACAAATGGCACTGCCGCAAAATGATAAACTAATCCTGCATACGCTCCAGCGCATAATCTGCTTCCTCCGCAGTCAGTTCGCCCGCTTTTAATTGTCTGAGGAGCTCTTTTACTCTCTCGTTCTTTCCATTGGAATCCGCTGTTGCACGAGTCTGTGTCTCCGCGGAAAACGTTTCTTTTTTACGAATGGTTACATCCTTCAAACCTGCAAGTCTCTCTCCGTGTTCATTAAGCAGCTGAATATCGTAAATAAGCTCGGATTGACCTTTTTGGCCTGTTTTACGCGCATAAGCCCAGCATTCTGCTGAAACTTTTTTCCGAATCGTAATCTCTCCTATTGAAAAAGGAACATAAACAGATGCCTCTTCTCTTCCGTCGGTAATTCCGAACAAAGATTGCAGAGCCCCATCAATTAAAGACGGATGCAATGTATAATTTTCAAGAGCATATGCGGCTTCTTTTGGCAGCAATAAGTGTGCAACCGCTTCCGTTCCGCCGCCCCATAAACGTTGAATCGGCTGAAAAGCGCGCCCATACAGGAACCCGTTTTCCTGAAAATACTCGTAACATTCATCTTGTTCACGGACAAAAGCACTTCTGTTTATCATCTCTTGTCTGTCGATGTTCTCTATATCATCATCACTGTAATGATGATCATAATCTAATTCCCCCGTCACAAATCCAGTCCTTACAGCAGCATCCTCGTCAGGTGACATGTTAAATAATATGCTGCCGTCTTTTACGGAAATGTGAGTGTAAATGGTCAGGCTCTCTTGCAAAAGCATGGCCGGTCTGGCAAATATCACGTTTTTTAAACGAGTGACCTTTTTCTTTCGATATGACCGCGTTCCCGCTGCGCATGCCATTTCAAGAAAAGCAGCTGCCGGGAGAATGCTCTTGTTTTTTACAATGTGGTCTTTTAACCAAATCTCTTTTTCTCTTAATGTCGTTTTAAAAAACTGCTGTTCCAGAGTAGATTCATTCGAATCCAGAAGCGGGTGCAGTGAAGACTGCTGCGGCAATGTTTCCGGAAATACTGCACTTTGGCTTCCAGGCACCCAGTAAGACTCCTCAGCAAATGGATATAAAGGAAGCTTGACCTTTTGCGGGGTATATTCTTCATATAACTCTCGCCATTGAATATCAGCCCCGAAAGACCATAATTTTGCAAGAAGATTCAAGTCCTTTGTCTCCATCATCGCCTCGAGGAATTTATCTTTCATCTTTTGATCATGAAAGATAAAGACTTTATCAAAATCTTTCGTAACATTGCCTTTGTATACGCCCTCTCCAATTGTTCCTTCGGTACAGAAAGTTCTCAGCTTCTCCTTAAGCTCCGGCAAATCGGAAGCTACAACAGCAAGTCTGTCTTCCATCGGTTCCCTGCATGTCTGCAATGTAAAAGCGATATCAGCTGCCGAGGCCTTTGTCTCCCGCTCTGTGAATTGCAGAAGGCGCCGGGCGTATTCTTTCAGTCTGTCTTCATTTTTGGCAGAGAGAACTGCGGCAAACGGCCCGCTTATTGTTTGTGTGTCCGCATGGTTTTGATATTCTTCCACAATGACATGGGCATTTGCTCCTCCCGCTCCGAACGAACTGATTGCTGCTCTCCTGTTGGAGGCGCCTGATTCTTTCCGCCACTCTTCTTCTTTCCGCTGAACGTAAAAAGGCGTCTTTTCAAATCGGATATTTTGGTTCAGCTGTTCCGAGTGAATGGATGGCGCCAATTTCTGATGCTTAAATTGTAAAAGAACTTTTGTAAGAGCTGCTATACCTGCAGCAGACTCCAAATGTCCGATATTAGACTTCACTGAACCTATAGCACAAAATTGTTTATCATCCGTAAATTTCTCAAACGCTTTTGTCAATCCTGCGATCTCAATCGGATCTCCGAGCGAGGTACCCGTTCCGTGTGCTTCCAAGTAGCTGACGGATCGCGGACTGATGCCCGATTTCTTAAAATTTTCAGCAATCAGCTCAGCTTGTGCATTCGGATTCGGAACCGTAAATCCATTGGTTTTTCCGCCATGATTTACAGATGTTCCTTTAATCACTCCGTATATATGATCCTGATCGGCAATTGCTTTTTCCAGAGGTTTCAACAGGACGGCTCCCGAACCTTCTCCCGGCACATAGCCGTCTCCGCCCTCTCCGAAACTTCTGCACAATCCTTCGGTGGAAACAAAATTACCTTGACTCAGCCAAAGGTATTTGCTGGGGTGTATGGATACATTAACGCCGCCCGCAAGCGCAATTTCACTTTCCCCTCTTTTAATGCTCTCACATGCCAAGTGAATGGCCGTCAGCGATGATGAACACATCGTATCCAGTGCAATGCTCGGGCCGGAGAGATTAAAAAAGTATGAAACCCTGTTCGCAATAGATGAAAAGAAGGAACTGAGCGCGATCGGATTGCCCCGCGCAGTTTCTTCTGCGCCGAATAATTGGTATTGTCCGTACATGGCTCCGACAAACACACCGGCTTTCATACCGTCAAGCTTCTCTTTTGTATATCCTGAATCTTCAAACGTATGCCAGGAGGTTTCGAGAAAAATTCGCTCCTGAGGGTCCATCAGCTCAGCTTCTTTATGAGAAATATGGAAAAACAGCGGATCGAATTGATCAACACCGCTGATAAAACCGCCCCACTTACTGTTGATTTTCCCCTTCTCCATTCTGTCGGGACTGTAAGTCGATCTGAAATCCCAACGTTCCTCGGGGATTTCAATAATACAGTTTTTCCCTCCGGCAATGTTTTCCCAGAACTCCTCAAGAGTATCGGAATTCGGATATCTTCCGCTCACACCGATAATGGCAATATCCTCACCCGGCTGAACCATGCTCGGTGCAGCTGCAACCTTCTGCTGCCGGTGCTGTTTTTTACTCAGATTTTCTCTTTTCTTTTGCACTCTTGTTACCGGAGCTGCCCCTGCGGCCTTAAGCACTTTTTCTTTAAAAGATGTTAGGAAGAAGTTTGAAAGCTCTTCAATGTTCTGATATTCAAAAAAGATTGTTTTTGGAAGATCCCCGAAAGTATCTTCAAGCTTTGAAATAAGTGACATGATCATAAGTGAGTTGATTCCGAATTTCTCAAAAGAGTCTTTCGCATTTATTTTATGAGCTTGGATTTTCAAGACACCGCTGATGATCTTGATTAAATAGTCATTGACTTTTTCTTTCGCAGCATATTCCTCTTCTTCATCGTGTTCCGCCGTGATTGTATCTTGATCTGCTGCAGCTGTATTTCTTTGAATCGAAAGAGCTTTTATCATTTTATCCCGCTCTCCTTCTGCAGGCATTAAGCTGGTAAATGAAGACCGCAGCATTTTCAGAAACGCTTCCAGAACAGAGGAAGTTCGCATCGGAGTCATTCCGTATTTTTCTTTTATTTGAATGATTCCACTGCTGTCGAGACTCATCCCGCCATCTTTCAATAACGGCCAATTGATTGAAAGGGTTTTTCCGTTTCGGGAGAGCTGAGATCGAAGCACTGCAAAACTGTCCATAAAATGATTTGCGTACGCATAGTCACTTTGGCCGGCATTTCCGTAAGCGGAAAAAGAAGAAAAAAGAACAAAAAAATCAAGATCTTCGTCTTTTGTCAGCTCATCCAGCCAGATTGTCCCGTAAACTTTCGGTTTCAGTACGTCCGTAAAATCACTGAGACTTTTATTTACAAGAAATGAGTCACGAAGGATGCCGGCAGCATGAATGATCCCGTTTATGCTGCCGTACCGCTGTTTAACGCCGAAAATGAATCGCTCTGTCTCTGTTCGATCTGTTATGTCCGTCCGCTGATATTCAACAATAGAGCCGCTCTCATTAAGCTTACTGATCCGTTCTTTTTGATCAGCGGTTAAAAAAGAACGGCCTGTAAGTATAATCACGGCTTGGTTTTCTTTAGCGATGTGTTCCGCAAACAGCAGCCCGAGTTTTCCCGCTCCTCCGGTAATGATATATATGCCGCCTTTTTGATACGTTACAGATCCGTTATCGTGTTCCGGATTATCAATATGCTGCAGCCCTTTCACATAACGGGTATGTGAGTCTATTAAAACCTCACATTCATCGGATTGAAAGTGCTGTATTTCACTGATTGCAGCATCCCACACCTCGGAAACCGGAGGATTTATCTCAGAATGCTCATGGCGAATCTGTATGGTTTTCGCTTTAAGCTTGGAGCTTTCCATGTTTACCGTTTTCATGAACCCTCCGACAGCTTCATGAAACGGCTGATTCAGACCGCTTGTCCAATAAATATGCAATAACGTAACAGGTTCGTTTCTTCGCATTAAAGCTTTTGATAATAAAAAGAGCGAGTTTATCCCTCTGCGAAGAGTTTCGTTAACGGATTCTTCAGTGAATTCTCTGATTTCTCCGTTCCATAAATAAAGCACGACATCAGGTGTAAATCCGTTTTCAGCCAAATCAGACAGCAGCATTTCGACATGATTTTCATCAGAAGGATTGATTATGCATCTATTCCGTTCAATTCTATAATCAGAATCGGGCGTTACGAGAATGACACGGTTATGTTCTCCATTCATCATCTCGGCATGCTGAAAAAGACGGTTATCCTGATCAAAAATCAGCATATTTCCCGGCGCCTGCTGATTCGGCATATCAATGTTATTTGTCCTTACCCAATCGTTCTTGAAAAAAATGGTTGGGGACGGAGCTTGTGATTCCGGCTCCGCCTTTTTTTCCATTTGTTCTTTTCTGTAAGTGCGAATTAGCTCCAGTCCTGCATCAGGAGACATTTGCTGTTCTTCAATTAAGGAAAGTATTTGTTTGATCTGCACTATTTTCCCTCCAGCAGCTGATAAACTTGGTCAGCAGAAAGTTCACCGTTTTTCAATTGTTCTAATAAGAAGAGAATTTCCTGATCTTCATTTTTACGTCCTGCGGTTAATTCTCCCCCGGTCACTTTTCTGACAGAAAAGTCTTTCATGCTCACGGCTATTTCGCCGCTCTCGTTAATAAAATCAATGTTATACGTATAAAAACCGGTTTCTTTCACCGAAACATGGCATCGGGCAGTAAGCTCCCTCTTAATGTGAAGCTCTCTAAGTGAATATGGAACAAATAAGCCCTCTTTCTCATTATCTCTTAACAAAAATGCCGCCGCTTGAAAACCGCCGTCAATTAATGAAGGATGAAGTGTAAAATGTGAAAACCCGTTCGCTAAATGAGCAGGAAGCTCCAATTCTGCCATTAACTCCATATCACCGCGATATACGGCTTTCAATGTTTGAAAACTGCTATGATATGTCAGGCCCATACGGCTGAAGCGGTGATAACACTCTTCCCGGCTTATGACCGGCTCACTGCTGCGTATGAACTGATCAATATCGACATACTCAGGATTGCTGTTTATGTCTCCGAATACTGTTTCACTTTGTGTGCAGATTTGCTGCACGCCATCCGGACCCTCTTTACATATCGTTACGTTCAACTTATCTTGTTTCATTTCCAAGTCGGTATAAATGTGCAGCGTTTTTCCTTTAAATAATATAGGTCTGTTCCACATCACATCTTTTATTTTATATACTTTACTTTCTCCGCTTATTTCCGCACAAACAAGAGCCATTTCAAGCGAAGCGGCTCCTGGCAGCACATAGTCTCCTGAAACAAGATGATCAGTGACGAAAAATTCAGTTCCGGAAATAACAGTTTTAAATGCTTGTTTCTTTAATGTTGAGACATTCTCGCTGATTAATGGGTGAAGACTTTTACTATTAACCTCGCTTTTGTTCTTTTTCGGAGTAAACCAATAACTCTCTTTTGCAAACGGATAAGTTGGCATCGGCACTCTATTCAATTTCTTATTGCCGATTGTCTTCCATTCAAACTCGGCTCCATTGGCCCACCATTGTGCGAGCAGCTCCTCTTTTCCGCTTTGAAGAGCCTCCTGAATCATATATTCAGAAACAGCTGTGCGCTCTTCAGTGTTTTCGCTTATAAATACGCCTTTTTGCACCTTGCTGTCATCAAGAAAGCTGACGTATTTATCTCTCAGCTCAGTCAGACTCGCTGCACATACGGCAATTCTTTCGTTCATTGCTTCCCGGCCGTTTTGCAATGTAAATTCCATGTCACTGGCATTAACGGTCATGTCACCGGCAATCACGCGATCCAAGTACTGAACCATAAGCCGGATATACTCAAGTAATTGATCTTTGCTTTTCGCAGATAAAACAAAAATATGTGTGTTACCGTTGTTTTCCGGCACTTCTTTTTGAGGTTCCCTATATTCCTCTAATACAATATGCGCGTTCACACCGCCGAATCCGAATGAGCTGACACCTGCTCTCCTCGGCAGATCGTTGTTCTCTTCATCTTTTATCGGATTCCACTTTTGAGCGGTTTCCGTGATATAAAATGGCGTATTTTCCAGTTTGATGTATGGATTGAGTCCTGAAAAATGGGCGAGTCCCGGAAGTTTGCGATATTTAAAAGCCAGTAACACTTTCAGCACTCCGGCTATTCCGGCAGCGGTTTCGAGATGGCCGATGTTTGTTTTCACAGACCCGATTCCGCAGCATTTCTGTTTCGCAAAAGGAATGTCCCATTCTTGATATAACGTTTTAAATGCCTTTATGATGCTGTTCACTTCAATCGGATCGCCAAGACTTGTTCCTGTGCCATGCGCTTCTATATATCCCGCAGTGGCAGGGCTGACCCCCGCCTTCCGCCAAGCTTCGGTTAATAAGTCCGCCTGTGCGTTCGGATTCGGAGCTGTCAAAGAATTGGCGCGGCCGCCGTGATTTACAGCTGACCCTTTAACCAAACCATATATATGATCACCGTCTGCCTGTGCTTTGCTGAGCGGCTTGAGCAATACTGCAGCCGCCCCTTCACTCCTTACATAGCCGTCAGCGCTTTTATCAAACGTTTTGCACTTTCCGTCTTTGGAAAGCATACCTGCTTTATCAAAAGCTATAAACAGAGTAGGGCTTGTCATAATATGCACTCCGCCTGCAATCGCCATTTCAAAATCGCCTCTTTGAATCCCCTCAGCCGCACGATGGAGCGCAACTAACGAACTTGAACAGGCAGTGTCAATCGGTTCGCTCGGACCCGTCAGGTTCAGCTGGTAAGAAATACGATTTGCCAATATACAATGATTTAAACCGGTTGCGGTCTGCGCCTGAACAGAGACGCCATTTTCATTCAGACGTTCAGCATAATCCGTTGTGGCGACCCCTGCAAACACCGCGGTTTTCGTCCCTGCCAAATCGGACGGCTTATAGCCCGCATCTTCTATTGTTTTCCATACAGTCTCCATAAAAATTCTTTGCTGGGGATCCATTAATTCTGCTTCGGCGGGAGAAATCCCGAAAAACAACGGATCAAAACTGTCCGCGCCTTTGATAAATCCGCCTTTTTTTATTTTTGTTCTATTGACGTCCCTGATCGGATCGCCGTCAAACTCTTTCCAGTTCCAACGGTCTTCAGGAATGTCTGTAATCATATCCCGGCCTTTTTCAATTCCTTCCCAAAAGTCTTCCAGCGTATCTGTTTGGGGGAAACGGCCGCTTATTCCCACTATTGCCACCGGCTCATTTATATGTCTTTCCTCTTGCCTAGTTTTATTTTCAGGCTCAGGGGAATGTTCATAAGATTCCGGCGGAGGCGTGCTGTACAATGTTTTTTCGTCAGCTGCAGAAAAAGATTCTGTCTCAGCAAAAAGGATTTCTCCGTATTGCTCGATTACATAATCAGTCATTTCAGCCAGTGAATTGCATTCAAAGAAAATGGACGGCAATAATTCCGTACCATATTGTTGATTGATTTCATTTCCGAGTCTGGTAAACGTAATAGAATCAAATCCGTACTCGCCGAATGAAGTCTCTTCTTCTATTTCCTTTCTGTCAATCTTCAAAATACTTGACATCATCTTTGCGATGCCCTCAATCAGATTTTCTCTCCGGTCTTTCGCCGCAGATTCATCTGAAGAAAAAGAACCGCAGAGATGAAGCTCCTCGGAATACTCACTCTTTAAAAACTCAAGAAGTTCATTAAAATCAGTAAGACCGAAAAAATCTGACGGCATCATTGATATTCCTAATGACTCGTTTAATTCGTTGCCCAGCATTGTAAACATAATTGAATCAAATCCGTATTCACTTATCGGCAGTTCAAAATCAAATTCCCGTTCTTCAATTTTTAATACGCCGGTGATGATGCGCGTCAAAGTGCTTTTTAAAGATTCAGTTATTGACAGCTCTTTCGGTTCGTGATTTTCGTCGGCGATTGCCGGATCACTTTTTCCGCTGTCAATCGTTATCATTCGTTCCAGCTTTAATTCATTACCGCTAAATACCATTATTTGATGTTCACACCCTGTCATTGCTTGATCAAATGCTGCAAGGCCTTCCCGTTTTCCCAGAGGCAGCATTCCGAAACGGTCATAAAGGAACTTCTCTGAATGAATATCAATTTGCATACCGCCTTCTTTCCATAAAGGCCAATTAATCGAGACTGTTTTTCCAGGTTTATTTTCCGCCGCTCTCATTTCCGCAAAATAATCCATAAACCGGTTTGCATAAGCATAATCGGTTTGTCCCGCGTTCCCGATTATTGCGCTGATAGATGAAAACATTACAAAAAAGTCCAGAGGTTCTCTGTCTGTATACCGGTCAAGCCATATCGTTCCGTAAACCTTGCTGGCCACGACTGAATCGAGATCCTCTTTTTGCTTATTGATGAGTAATGAATCTTTTATCACACCGGCGCTGTGAATAATTCCTTTAACAGGACCTAATTTGTTTTTGACGAGGTTTATCAGGTTATTGACATTTTCCTTATCAGAAATATCGGTTCTTACATAAAAAACCTCTGATCCGTTTTTTTCGAGCTCTTTTACATTGCTTACGGCTTCCTCAGAAAGCTCTGACCTGCCGATAAGGACAAGTTTTATTCTCCCTTTTCGCACAAGATGTCTGGCGAAAATCAGTCCCAGACCGCCCGTTCCTCCTGTAATGAGGTAAACTCCCCCTTCTTTTACTTCCATCTTTTCGGGGGGCTCGGCACTTTCAATTTCTGCAGAGTGCTTGACCTGCCTGATTCCATCTCTGTATCTGATTTCTGAAGTACCATCGCTGATGATTGTTTCTTTCACAAGGTTTTTTAATTCAGGCAGACCGGCGTTCAGCTGTAACTGAATTTCATCGCTTTGTATTTCAATATTTTTACCGGACAACATTGGATGTTCTAAATGAAGCGACCTAAAAAAGCCGCTGATTGCCATTTGATAAGGTAAGATTTGATTTTCCCTTGTGAAAAACACATGTGATATCAGGATTTTATGTCTCGGGATTGTTGCTAGCAGAGCTTTCGTTACATTGAAAACCGGCAAAACAGCCTCTTCCAGCTTTTCATGAATGTTCTGCTCAATTCCCGTTTCAGGGCTCATCCCGATTAAAATGACGCGGTCAATTGTCACTTGTCTTTCTTTAAGAATCGCCAGCAATTTCTGATAGCCTTCAAGTTTGACGCTGTTCAATTCAAAGGAATCAGCTTCTTTTTCTTGAAAACTGCCGCCATGGCGGACAAAGATCATGTTCAAGCCGATATCTTTATATGCCTGGCGGATCAGCGGTTCTGATATATCCCGACGGAGTGAAATCACAAGGCAGCTGTTTAAACCGCTGGCTTCAGGCTGATGAAGCAGAGGGGCCCGCTTCCACATATCAGTGTAATACTTAACTGAATGCCGCTCATCCTGAGTCTGCGGTGCAGCCCTTAACGCCTTCAACGCTAAGTTTTTTATTTTAAGACTTACAGATCCGTTTTCATCCATAAATAATATATGAAACCTTTTGACATCATCATGTTGTCTTTCATCGGCAGCTGTAATGTAAGCATAGCCGTTTGCCGAAGGTGCATGAAGAATCTCCAGCTCACCTAATTCAAAAGGCAAATATGCGGTGTGATCTCCTTCTTGACCGGACGTAAACCCGGTTGTGGATTGAAAAATGCCATCCAATAAACACGGTTCCAGCAGCGTGCCGGATTTTTTATGAATGCTCTCAGGAAGTGATATTCGTGCAAGAACAGCATTTTCATGGATAAACAGCTGTTTTATTACCTGAAAACTGGTTCCATAGTCCAAACCGCTCTGCCGGAAATCCCTGTAACACTCAGCGCCGCTGATTAATCTTTTCTGTCCGGTTAACCAGCTGTCCAATTGAAAATGCTCTGTATGAGAGGCATCTTGATCTCCGCATGTGATAATGTTTCCTTGGCAGTGAACTGCCGCTTCAGGTTGCATATCGGTTTTTACCACAAATCTGCCGTCTTTTTGATTCGGCAGCAGATCTATCATTACCGTCTTTTCTTTCTCAACGGTTATTGGAACCGCCCATACAACCTGACTCAGTTTTATGACTGATTTTCCGTACAGCCTCTCTCCCGCTTCTCTGGCCGCTTCGATGATTGCCGCTCCTGGCAGAACCATATTCCCATGCACAACATGATCTTTTACATAATATTCAGAATCAGAAAGCGTTTTATAAAATCGGCACTCACCTGCAGAAAAATCAAATAAAGGAGCTTTATCAGCTGTTGATTTTGATTGCGCCTTATTTGACACCCACAGTCTGTTTTTTAAGAAAGGGTAAGTCGGCAGGGTAATTTTCGCCGGTTTTCTGCCGGTGCGGAAATCTTCCCAGCTTAAATTGCCTCCTGATACCCAGAATTCAGCCATTTCGGCTAATGTGGTTCTGCCGGATTTGAGCGGAGGATCCGATTGCTGCTGTCTGCGTTTATGATTCGGTTTTTTTCCTCTAAATATTTCGTGATCGTTAATTCCATTATAAAAGTGATTTAATTTCAACATCAGATCATCGATATTATTTGAAATGACAGCAAGCCTTTCCGGCATGGCTTCACGCCCTTCAAGAAGGGTATACGCAATATCAGAAAGGTGAAGCGGCTTGTTTGTTCCCGCTTGCTGCAAAAACTCGCCCTGTTGTTGACGGGCATTTTGAAGATATTCCACCAGCTGTTTTGCCGATTCCCGTAAACTCAGTGAATGCTTGGCTGAGAGTACGATAAGTTCCTCACTTTCCTCACAATCCGTATGACAGTCAGCAGCAGACTCATACTCTTCCACAAGAATATGAGCATTCGCCCCGCCCGCTCCGAAAGAACTTAATCCCGCACGCCGCGGATATTTGCTGTCAGAATGTTTTTCATTCGCGGGTTTTATCCAGTCGGCGGTTTCCTGCTGAAGGCAAAAAGGTGTCTCTTCCAGATAAAGATCCGGATGCACCCGTTCAGCATGCAGTGTTGCGGCTATTTTTTTATACTTCATTTGTAAGATAATCTTTGTCAGGCCGGCAATACCCGCAGCCGCTTCAAGATGACCGATGTTAGATTTAATCGATCCGAGAGAGCAATATGAAACATCTTCGGTATAAGCTCTAAACGCCTTGGTCAGGCCTCGGACTTCAATCGGGTCACCCAGCGGCGTTCCCGTGCCGTGGGCTTCAATAAAGCTGACACTTCTGGCGCTCCAACCGGCCGCTTTAAGAGCTCCTTGGATTAAATCCGCCTGTGCGGCAGGATTAGGCACCGTATAGCCATTCGTCTTTCCGCCGTGATTAATTGCCGTTCCTTTAATGACGGCGTACACAGTATCATTATCACGTATGGCATCTTTAAGCGGTTTAAGAATTACGGCCCCGACACCTTCCCCGGGTACGAAACCGTCGCCGCCTTCTCCAAAACTTCTGCATTTTCCCGATTTTGAAAGCATCCCCATCTGACATCGGTATAAATAGTCAGAAGGATGAAGATACAAATTTACTCCTCCCGCAACCGCAACCGAGCACTCACCTTTTTTTAAACTTTGGCAAGCCATGTGAATTGCCGTTAAGGATGAAGAGCAAGCCGTATCTACAGGGACACTGGGACCTGTAAAGTCAAATGTGTAAGACACTCTGTTCGCGAGAGACCATGGGAACGAATTTGGAAGTACATCGTTTTTGTCCGTCGGTATTCTTTCGCCGAGCAGCTTGTAAGAATTGGTCGTCACTCCCGCAAATACACCGACATGTTTTTCGGTCTGCTTTCTCAACCCTTCAATGGTATATCCCGAATCTTCAAATGCTTTCCACACGGTTTCGAGAAATATTCGTTCCTGAGGATCCATCGCTTCTGCTTCTCTCGGCGATATTTGAAAAAACAAAGAATCAAATGATTCAGCGTTCTTTAAAAATCCGCCCCATTTGCAATAAATTTTCCCCTCATGCGCTTTAGCGGGGTCTGGATCATAGTAGGTCTCATAATTCCAACGTTCTTTCGGAATTTCTGTGATTGCGGTTCTCTCTTTTGATAGAAGTTCCCACAATTCTTCGATATTTTCAGCCCCGGGATAACGGCCGCTGATACCGATTACCGCTATCCCGTCAAGATGTTCTTTTTCCTCCGCCGCAGGTGCAGTGATGTTTTGTTCCGGCCTGGCGGGGGTAATGCTCTGAATCTGTTTTCCTTTTTCCTCCCGTGAAAATAAACGCCCCAGCCGATCCGGATATTCCTTTACAAGATGATCTGCTAAATCTCTGATTGTATGAAATTCAAATAAAAGCGTTTTCGAAATTGCTCCCAGTGACTGCTCCAGCTTTGTGTTGCATTGATGAATCATAACCGAATCCATTCCATATTCAGCCAGATGCACATCTTGATCGATCTCTTCCCGTTCTGCACCGACCTCAGAGGAGATGATATTGGTTAAAAACAAAACTGTCTGATCCAAAATATCGCCTTGAGCCAAAGGAATGGCACTGCCTGTCTCTGTTTCGTCCGTCAAAAATCTCTGCCGCATAAATTGTTCAAAGCGCTCATGATCACCGCAGACTGCAATATTATGCAGCTGACCCGAAGTTACAATCCGCGAAAACCATTGCGTTCCGTCTTCAGCAGGAAGTTCTTCGAGCCCGGAACCATGAAAAAGAGACGTCCGCCCTTGACCTGACAGGTTCGCCCCCATTCCGATGTCTTTCCATAAAGGCCAATTGATTGTCAGCGTACGGCCGCTGCGCAGAGAATTTTGCCGTTTCCATTCCCGATATTCTGCAAAATGATCTAAAAAGCCGTTTGCATATGCATAATCACACTGGCCTTCGTTCCCTGCAATAGAGACGACTGAAGAAAAAACGGCGAAAAAATCCAATTCCAGCGACTTCGTTGCATGATCAAGATTCAACGCACCATGAACTTTCGGAGCAATCACCTCTGAAAGTTCCTGCTTTGTTTTTTGAAAAAGCAGCGAGTCTCTGATAACTCCTGCGCAATGAATGACGCCATGAAGACCTGCATGCTGATCGGTAATACCGTCAATCATTTTTTTTACCGCTTCTTTATCGGATATATTCGCCTGTATATAATAAACCTTGGCTTTAAAGCTGTTCAGGTATTCTAAATGTTTCTGCTTATCTCCGGTTAAAGCAGATCGCCCCGATAGAATAATGGTGGATCTTTCAGTTTTCGCGCAATATTCAGCGACTTTACTGCCAATCCCCCCAAATCCCCCTGTAATTAAATATACTTTATCTTTTTCAGGGTATTGAATGGTCTTTGTGTATGTTTCTCTCTGCTTCTCTAACATCCGTGCATATCTTACGCAGCCTCTGTAAGTGATATGAATATGCCGATCAGGTGCTGTGTTTATTTCTTTATAAAGAATGGCAGCCTTCTCTGAAAATGAAACGGCTGCAGAATCATGTTCAAAGCAAACCGTCTTACAATGCAGCTGCGGATATTCTTGTTTTACCGATTTTAAAAAACCGTTCACACCTTCAAAATACGGCAATTTTTCTTTTTGATCTGCGCTGAATGTATAAATGAACGTTACTTTGTTTATAAGGTTCTCGCTGATTAAAGCCTTAGTCAGATAAAACACGGAATAAATTCCTGATTCGAGTGTTTCTTCCAGTTCAGGCTGTTTTTCAGACCACGTATGCAAAATTGCATCAGGCGCTGCGCCTTTTTCTTTTAACAGACGAATGACACTTTGATAATCATCGGGACGCTGCCTGTTGATCGTGAAAACACTGTCGCTTATCTGCTCTAAACGGTCACCGGGCATAATAAGATATGCGGACGTATTCTCTCTTTTTTTCATCTCTTCAAAATAGTCTTTATTCTCGGAGAACAACAAAATAGTACAGGCTTGTCCGCTGTCCGCTTCATTCTCAAGTGCGGTTTCTTTCCATATCGGCGCATAAAGTGCCTGATTCTTCTTTGCTGAAAAAGCCGCGTCTGATTTTACCTGCTGAGGGTTTAAAGAAAATTGACAGCGCTCAAACGGATAAGGCGGAAGCGGGGCTTTTCTTTTATGATAGTCACCTAGTTTCGCCCATTCAATCTCTTCTCCTGAAAGCCACAGTTGCATAAATGAATGATAAAGAGCTTCATCAGCTGCTTTGTCCGCTTCAAAAGCAGCCGCTTTGTTTAGTTTTGCTGATGGAGGGAGCGATCCGAATTGGAAAACTGAAAAATCAGAAATAACCACATCCGGCTCCGTTCCCTTTTCTTCCGTGTGAAGCGGCATATGATCAGCTATCTCCTGAGACACGGCATCCATTTGATTGTATTCTGTCATCAACGGAAAACGATCCTTATCATAAAAATCTGCCGGCTGCTCATTCATACAAGCAACAGCCTGTTTAATTCCGTCTTGCTTTTTCAATAACATGCTCAGAAAAAGTTCTTTAGACAAAATCCCTTCATCAAGTAAATTTAATATTTCCAGAACATAATCATTATTAAAGAATCCATCATAATCTGTTAAATCCCATCTCTTATACAGTCTTCTCATAGAGGCAAGGATAGCCATGATCGCCGCTTCCTCATCAGCCGGCAGTGCGTTTCTTTTATCCGCCGTGCGATTCACAATATAAGATAAAATCTCGATTTCCTGAGTCTTTCCCGCTTTATCCCACTCTTCTAAAAACCCTTTAAACGTATATTGGTGCTCAAGAAGCAGCCGTGTTTTCCCGTACAGGCGGTCTGCAAAATCAGCCGGGAAGCTCAGACCGTTCAGCAGCATCCTTACATATTCTTCGTTTAATCGAACCGGCGGGTACATTTTTGAAGTGTACGGATTGACAAATGGAATGGACGGCGGCTCACAGGATAAGTGCGAAGGTTTTTCAGCGCCTGTGATGACAGAAATGGCCTTTTCAATTTTGATGATACCCGCTGCTGCAAGAGCAACGTAATATCCGTCTCCGGCGCCTGTAATGAGGCTTGGCTTAAAACCGGATGCCAGGATACTTTTTATGATTTCCGTATTGATAACTAAAGAATACAAGCGGATTTTCTCAGGCGTCCATTTTCTTTTAAATGAACTGTGCAATGTTGGTATACCCTTCAGCACCGGCCTTACGTTCTTTTCTAAATCAGGGAACACCCGTTTCAAAACGGCAAATTGTTTATAACTTTCCCATTTGAAGTCACCGATGGCAAGCGCCCATTCAGAATCTTGTTTCCTCCGAAAACTCAATCCCTCTTTAAGCTGATTTTTAAATTCCTCCTTGCTGCCTGCCAATAAACCAGCCCTGTAATCAAACGATGTCCTCCCTGTTAAAAGGGTGCTGCTGATCACTTCATTTGATATTTTGCAAAATTCCTCTGAATCGTCAGCAAAGGTTCTCCAATGATGTATCATTTGTTTCATGCTTTCTTCACTTTTAGCGGAAAAAAGGAAGGGTACCCTTCCTTTTCTGTCAGATTCGTCTTTTGTATGTATAAATTCTTCGATGATGACGTGAGAGTTGACACCCCCAAAACCGAAGGAGCTGATTCCCGCCCTGAGCGGAGCCCCGTCTGCCGCCTTCCAATCACTTGAATCAAGTGCCGGCCTAAACGGTGTTTTTTCAAACTGTATAATTGGATTTACCGTATGTACATTCAGGCTTTTCGGCACCCTCCGGTGTTTCATCATCATTAGAACTTTTATCAATCCGGCCATTCCCGCCGCTGCTTCTGTATGACCGATATTTGTTTTCACACTTCCGATCCTGCAATATTGAGTATCCTCAGTATATTGCCGATACGCTTTTGTCAATGCTTCTATTTCTATCGGATCGCCCAGAGATGTACCTGTGCCATGTGCTTCTACATAAGAAACCGTCGCAGCATCGACAGCAGCGTTGTGTAAAGCTTCTGAGATGACCCGGCTCTGCGCTTCTGCTCTGGGAGCGGTTATGGAACGGGATTTACCGCCATGATTAACAGCTGTCCCTTTTATGATCCCGTATATATGGTGACCGGCTTTTACTGCATCACCAAGGCGCTGCAGCAATACAACGCCTGCCCCTTCTCCGGGAACGTACCCGTTCGCCGCTGCGTCAAAGGTTTTACATTTGCCGTCAGGACTCAGCATTCTGGCTTTGGAAAAAGAAATATATTTTCCGGGTTGGAAATTCAAGTTTACTCCCGATGCGATTGCATAATCGCTTTCTTTTGTCCGCAATGACTTAACCGCTTCATGTAAAGCAACAAGCGATGATGCACAAGCGGCATTTACAGACATGCTTTTTCCGGTCAAACCGAATGTGTATGAAAGCCGGTTGGAAAGCATAGCTTCGAAACTTCCTAAACAGGCGTAACTGTCGATTTCCGATTCAGCATGACCTGTCTGCCGGTAGTCAGAATTCATAATACCCGCAAAAACAGAAGTGGTTTTACGCTGGATATCCTGCAAAGAAACCCCGGAATCTTCGATGCACCGCCAAGTTTCTTCTAAAAGGATTCTTTGCTCAGGATCCATGTTTTTCGCTTCCCGGGGAGAGATATTAAAAAACTTATGGTCGAAATGGTCAGCTTTATGAATAAAACCTCCCCACTTGCTGATTGTTTTGTTCGGTATACTGATATCAGCTGAATAATAAAGATCGGGATCCCACCGTTCAATCGGCACTTCCCGGATGGAATCTTTGCCGCTATTTATGTTTTCCCAGAATTCATGATAATGATCTGCATCGGGGAATCTGCAAGCAACCCCGATTATCGCGATATCCGCACTCTGTTTATTCAAATGAACCATTGGCCTCCACCCGCCCCTTCTTTAGTGTAGAAATAACGTATCCAATCTGCGCCTCAGCAGACTTTCGGTCTCATTCATCAATTTTTCACCAATGTCATCGACATGTCTGTTTCTCCATGATTCCAAATCCGTGCCCTTTACCCAATGATTAAAAGCGCCTAAAGACGGGCCGCAATGAACTTGGAAATTCACCTTTTGTTCTTCCTGCCCTTCCAAAGCAAGCAGACATCCTCTTTGCAAATACCACTTAAATAGTAACAGCATCTTATATTTTTGATTGCGCTCAGCTTTTTGGGCCAGGTTCGGCTGTTTTTCTATTATGCTTTCGTAGATTTCATCAAAAGTCTTGTTAAAATAATCATTTTCGAGCTGAATCTTTGTCTTTTCATCTATCTCATTCAAAGACTCGTATTGTTGGTAGATTTGAAATAATTTATTTGCCCTGACCGGAAACAGCGTGCCCTTTTTCAGCACCTGAACCTTTGTTCCGAACTCAAACAGAGTCTCCGAAGGCGCATAAGCAGTATCGCATATTCCTGTCTCACTCAGCATTTCTTTAACAAAACCGCTTGTATCGGCTTCAACTGTACATTGATTAATGGATCCCGTCATAATAAAATCAGCGCCCATTAAAAAAGCAGACGCGGCAGACTCGGGAGTCCCGATTCCTCCCGCAGCCCCGATCCTTATCTTCCTTGCGTATTTGTGTGTTTCCATCATTTCATCCCGCAGGTTAACAAAAAACGGCAGCATCGCTGTCAATGAGCCCTGTTCAGTATTACTTCCGCAATCTGCTTCAATAATGATATCGTCTGCTGCCGGAATACGGCTGAGCCACTCCGCCTGCTCTTCCGTCAGCATACCGTGCTGACACATTCTCTTTACGATACTTTGAGGAGGCGGACTCAGAAATGCGGCCGCAACTTCCGGCCGTGAAACTTTGGCAATGATCCGATTATGAGGTATGACGCTGCCGCTTTTGTCTATCTTCAACTGATGCGCTTTGTAATAAATTAATGGCGCGCTGACGGAAAGATACGAAGACGCTTCTATTACTCGTACGTCATGCTTGATATATAAATCTATCAATTCCTTTTCTCTATCTTGATGATCCGGCTCAAATCGCAGATTCATTCCGTAGGGCTGGCCATTTTTGAGTGTCTTCTTAATAGAAATAAGGGCCTGTTCAATTTCCCTTATCGTTAAACCTGCTGTGCCAAAGAACCCCAGCATTCCTTTCTTCCCGAGGCGGATCAGCATTTCAGCGGAAGAGATCCCTCTATGCATCGCACCTGCCAAATACGCGTATGTCAAACCGTAATCTTCTTTAAAAGATTGATCACCCAATCGGGACATCGGTGAAGCTGCACCGCTCTCTATATTTTCGGCCAAGAGGCTATGCTCTTTCCCGCTTTCCGAATTGTCCTTATTCCCTTCAGAAAAGAAGAGACTGTCTTCCGGCGCACTGATAGTAAGCGGTTCCTCATCTCTTTGTATGGTTTGAATTAATTTAGTCAGAATGTTGCCGGGACCGATCTCTTCAAACACAGTGACGCCTTGTCCCATTAGATACCTGATGCTTTCAGTCCATTTTACCGAGTTTGTTATTTGTTCAATTAAATTCCGTTTGATATCTTCTTGTTTATAAGGTCTTGCCGTGTAGTTAGAAATGACCGGGAAATTCAATTCAGAAAATTGAAACCCCTCGATAAATTCCGCAAATTCACGCTGTGCACTTTCCATGAAACGAGAATGAAAAGCCCCGCCGACCTGCAATACGATATAAGCTTTCGCCCCTTCTTTTTCAAAAAAAGAGGCTGCCCGCTTTATCTCTTCTGCAGCCCCTGCTATCACAATTTGTGAAGATGTATTGTAATTGGCGATATCTATTTGGCCGAATTCATACTTTTGAAGTATTTTTTTTATGTGGTGCTCATCCAGTCCGATCACGGCAGCCATTCCGCCCTCGGAAGCCTCACTCATTAGCTCGCCTCTTTTAGCAACCAGCCGGAGACCTGTTTCAAAATTAAAAACGCCGGCCGCAAAAAGCGCAGTATATTCACCCAGACTATGTCCTGCAACAGCATCTGGGCGTGTATGACCTTCTTTTAAACCCTTTAAATATTGCAGTGCGCTCACTGTATAAATTGCAGGTTGTGTATACTTCGTATCAGTCAGCCTCTCTTTTTCGTCTGAAAGGCATAAATCCTTTATGGAGTATCCTAAAATATGATCTGCCTTTTTAATGAGCTCACTGAATTCATCGAATAAGTCTCTGCCCATTCCTTTAAACTGCGCTCCCTGTCCGGGAAAGACGTAAGCAAGCATTTGTTTTCCTCCTGTTCCGTATTTCTGCCGTTTCTTTTCGTTCCGATTTTGATAAACGTTTTTCACTTCAATTTTAAAATTGTCGTTTACTTTCAACACCCTTACTTAATAAGCATTACTAAGCAAAATAAAAAAACCTTTATGCCGGATAAAGGTTTAAAAGCAAAAAGCATGTACAAATATCATATTGCCGTAAATATAAATAGATAGAATTTTCTGATAATTAAAATCACATTTTCATTCTGTTTTATATATATATATCAATATAATAAAAACATTCCAACGTGCCGAAACAACGATTGGTTTTATGTGAATATTTCCCTAAATAAATACTATACTATGATTTACTTGTTGTCAATGGGAAACACACGTATTTACCAATTCTTCAGCCGCCTTTTTACAGGCGGCTGAACTCGGTTGTTATCAGTTCATCAGCCCATGCCGATATGCCTTCACTATACTATTTGCGGAATAATAGTTCTTTCTCTTTGTTGTAGTCTTTAGTAAATTGATTGAACTCATCTGCTTGTTTATGCACCTTTTCGTAAACTGAGTTTACTTTGCTGATTTGCTCTTCCAGCTGCGCTAATGTGAGCTTTTTATCTTTAATCAGTTTATAAAGGTCCTTATCAAGTGAAATGGCTTTTTCGTACTTTTTGTACAAAAGGTCATAAGATGCATACCTTTTCTCCATTAAAGCGACCGCATGCCCGGCTTTTTCTTTTACTTTCTTATCCTTTATTTCTTGAGAAGTTTTTTTTGCGGATTCAAACGCTTGTTTTGAATCATCAATACTGTCTTTTTCTGCTTTCAGATGTTTTTTTCGCTGATTTGCATTGCTCAGAGCCTGATCAGACAGTGTGACAATTTTCTGGTAATCATCCATATTCAGTTTAACCGCGCTGTCGTATAGCTTATGCTCTTTTTTCTCCAATTTTTCTAATGTTTTCTGCTCTTTTTGAAACGGTTTTTCCGCTTGAACGGCTTTTTCCATCGAGTCATGAAGCGATTCAACCGGATCTTTTCCCCCGCAGCCGGCAAGCAGCATACTTGCGGCGCCGAGCGCTCCGATTCCTGCTAATACCTTTTTTTGAATCATATTCACTTAAAATCCCCCAATCTTGACAATTTCCACTATAGAAGCCCGAACGCTTTTTGACAATAGCTGAGCTGTAATTGGCATGACCGGGTAAAAAGACGCTTACGGTGCTGTCAAAGAATACTTGCGTAAAAAATTGAGAAAACAGGGCGGATGACCATACATCTTTTTGGCTTTTACATAGTTTATAGTAGACGCCGGCCCTGCTGACAGAGGGTCAGCGTAATTAAAAGAGGAGGTTTTTTTATGTACGGATATGGATTTGGCGGCGGATTTGGCGGCGGTTGCTGCGGCGGCGGATATGGTTATGGCGGCGGTTACGGTTACGGCTGCGGCGGCGGATACGGCCGCACATTCGCATTAATCGTCGTATTGTTTATCTTATTAATCATCGTCGGTGCCGCTTATTTAGGCTGCGGCTGCTGACCTTATACACCATGAACATCGGCCGGCCTGCTATGGCCGGCCAATTGTTTCGTTGCGCCGCGATAAAGAAATTCGCTATAATTTACATATTAAGCTTTAGGAGTGAAGTTTCTTGATTACTATGGAAAATATTGTACGCGATGGACATCCCGCGCTCAGAGAGATCGCTGAAGAGGTTCAGCTTCCCGCTTCTGACGAAGAAAAACAGCATCTTGCTGATATGATTGAGTTTGTGAAAAACAGCCAAAATCCTGAATTAGCCGAGAAATACAAGCTTCGTCCGGGCGTCGGTCTTGCCGCTCCGCAAACAGACGTAAAAAAACGGATGATCGCCGTCCATGCAGAAGATGCGAAAGGCACTTTATACAGCTATGCTCTTTTTAACCCTAAGATCGTCAGCCACTCAGTGGAAAAAAGCTACTTGACGAGCGGAGAAGGCTGCCTGTCGGTAGACGAACCCATTCCCGGCTATGTGCCGCGCTACGCCCGCATCCGCGTAAAGGCGGTGACGCTTGAAGGAGAACAGATTGACATCCGCCTCAAAGGTTTTCCGGCCATCGTGTTTCAGCACGAAATCGATCATCTGAACGGCGTGATGTTTTACGACCATATCGACAAAGAAAATCCGTTCAAAGAACCTGAAAACGCCATTGCCATTGACCGTTAAAAATAACCGGCACTTCCCAAAGTGCCGGTTTTCTCTATTTCAAAAGGCCCAGTTCTTTGACGGCCCAGCTGATTCCCTCTTCATCCACCGGCTTTGTGACGAAATCGGCGGCAGCTTTTAATTCCGGAACCGCATTTCCCATCGCCACCCCGGTGCCGACAAAACGGATCATCTCAAGGTCATTTAGTCCGTCGCCGAATGCATAAGTGTCACTTACCCCGTACGGAAGCCGCTCAAGCACTCTTTTAATGCCTTCCGCTTTTGAACCGCCTTTCGGAAGCACATCCGTTGACAATTCATGCCAGCGGACATAATCAAACTCCGGAAAAGCGGCATATGCTTTTTCTTCATGACCGCGGCAGAATAAAAGCAGCTGATAAATTTCTTTTCCTTTATAAAATGTTTCATCCACTTCGGGATAAGGCGCTTTCAGACTGCCGATACCTTCCGAGACGTGCGGATGTCCGGGGACGGTCGTTTTCATCGTGTCTTCCGCCATAAATACGACGGGGTGCTCCCCTTCTGCCGCCTGCTTTAATAAACGCGCAACCGCATCTTCAGGAAGCGGATTTTTATAAATGACCTCACCTTCAAATACGACATACTGGCCGTTGTATGAAATAAATGATTCAATCTCAAGCTCTTCCAGAATCGGTTTTACCATAAACGGGGACCTTCCGCTGGCGATAAAAACGTGATGGCCAGCCTCTTTAAGCGCCTTCACGGCGTTTCTTGCGCTATCGGGAATATGTTTATCATGGTCATAGATCGTGCCGTCAATATCAAAAAAAATCAATTTTGGTTTCATGTCAATTTCTCCTTTTTCCCGTTTATCAGTCGTGTCTTTTTCAATATCATCATACATAAAGTTTTTCTTCCGGAAAACCGCATTGATGAAATTCCAGTTTTACCCACGAAAACAAATTCATTTTTTCCGCATACTACTGCTATAAAGGGCTTTTAAGGAGGTATACGATGCTGCGCCGATTACGGAAGAAACTCAGAAGACAGTGGGGCGGAATGCTCCGGAAAAAAGTCATCGCGTAGAAGGGATCTTTCGGTTTTTGAAAGTCCCTTTTTTGCTCGAGACTTTCCTTATAATCCGTTTTCGAATATAATAGAATAAGCGAGTCTAACATACGGCATTTAAGGAGAGATTTGGATGATTTATAAGGTATTTTATCAAGAGAAGGCTGACGAAGTACCTGTTCGGGAAAAAACAGATTCACTTTACATTGAGGGCGTTTCAGAACGGGACGTCAGAACGAAACTGAAAGATCAGAAATACAACATTGAATTTGTTCAGCCTGTGGACGGTGCTTTTTTAGAATATGAGAAGCAGAGCGAAAATTTTAAAGTATTGGAGTTATGAGCGGAATGAAATTTGTAAAAAATGACCAGACTGCCGTTTTCGCCCTCGGCGGATTGGGCGAGATCGGGAAAAATACGTACGGGGTGCAGTTTCAGGATGAAATTGTACTGATTGATGCGGGAATCAAGTTCCCGGAAGATGAACTTCTCGGCATTGATTACGTAATCCCCGATTACACGTATTTAGTAAAAAATGAAGATAAAATTAAAGGTCTGTTTATCACCCACGGTCACGAAGACCATATCGGCGGTATTCCGTACCTGCTCAGACAAGTAAATATTCCCGTTTACGGCGGTAAACTCGCGATCGGCTTACTTCGGAATAAACTTGAAGAGCACGGGCTGTTAAGACAGACCAAATTAAACATCATCGGTGAAGACGACATCGTGAAGTTCCGCAAGACGTCTGTATCCTTCTTCAGAACGACACACAGCATTCCGGATTCATACGGAATCGTCGTCAAAACACCGCCGGGCAATATCGTACATACCGGGGACTTTAAGTTCGATTTCACACCGGTAGGCGAACCGGCAAACTTGACTAAGATGGCTGAAATCGGGAAAGAAGGCGTTCTGTGCCTGCTTTCTGACAGTACAAACAGTGAGGTTCCTGATTTCACCATGTCAGAACGCCGCGTAGGCGAAAGCATTCACGATATTTTCCGAAAAGTGGACGGCAGAATTATATTTGCGACATTCGCTTCGAATATACACCGTCTTCAGCAGGTGATTGAAGCAGCCGTTTTAAACGGCAGAAAAGTTGCCGTATTCGGACGCAGTATGGAATCGGCTATTGAAATCGGACAAAATCTCGGTTACATTACCTGTCCTAAAAATACGTTTATTGAGCATAACGAAATCAATCGTATGCCTGCCAATAAGGTAACGATTTTATGTACGGGAAGCCAAGGTGAACCGATGGCGGCGTTATCACGCATCGCTAACGGGACGCACCGGCAGATTTCCATTAATCCCGGAGATACGGTCGTCTTTTCTTCCTCTCCGATTCCCGGAAACACAATCAGCGTAAGCCGCACCATCAACCAGCTGTACCGTGCGGGCGCAGAAGTCATTCACGGTTCATTGAATGACATTCATACATCCGGGCACGGCGGACAGGAAGAGCAGAAATTAATGCTCCGCCTGATCAAACCGAAGTTCTTTATGCCGATTCACGGTGAGTACAGAATGCAGAAAATGCACGTCAAACTCGCGACTGATTGCGGCATACCCGAAGAAAACTGCTTTATCATGGATAATGGCGAAGTGCTGGCCCTCAAAGGCGAAGAAGCCGCTGTGGCAGGCAAAATTCCGTCCGGCTCCGTTTACATTGACGGAAGCGGAATCGGTGATATCGGCAATATCGTGCTCCGCGACCGCCGCATTCTTTCAGAAGAAGGCCTTGTTATCGTTGTTGTCAGCATCAATATGGACGACTTTAAGGTTTCAGCGGGACCTGATTTAATCTCAAGAGGTTTTGTATACATGAGAGAATCCGGTGATTTGATCAATGACGCGCAGCAGCTCATTTCGAACCATCTGGAGAAAGTAATGGATCGGAAAACAACGCAGTGGTCCGAAATTAAAAACGAAATTACCGATACGCTTGCTCCGTTCCTATACGAAAAAACAAAACGCCGCCCGATGATCCTTCCGATCATTATGGAGGTCTAAAAAAACTGCACTCATTACGAGTGCAGTTTTTTTATTGCAGCGGAATATGCTGAAAGGCTTTGACATCAAACAGACCGGCTGCTGTCATTTTAATATCCGGAATCACCGGAAGCGCTAAAAACGATAATGTGAGAAACGGATTGAAATCACCGGTGAATCCGAGCAGCGGAAGCTTTTCATGAAGCACGCCCAAGCTGTCATTGACCCATTCCGCCGACTTATCAGACAAAAGCCCGGCGATCGGAAGCGGAACGGAGTGAAGCAATTCTCCGTTTTTCACGGCTGTTAATCCTCCTCCGGTGTCACGGAGCCTGTTGATTGCTTTTGCCAAATCGGCATCGTTTGTACCGACGGCGATGATATTATGGGAATCGTGAGAAATGGTTGTGGCGATGGCGCCTTCTTTTAACCCGAACCCTTGTACAATCCCGAGTCCTATCATTTTTTCGCCGCTGTGCCGCTCTGCGACGGCGATTTTTAATAAATCATTTTCTGTATCAGGACGAAACGCGTCAGCAGACGGTGCAGGCACTTCTTTTTTTCTCGTCTCCAAATGATTCGGTATCATTTCGATTACATTCATTTTCTTGCCCTCTTGAATCGGTATATGAAAATCCGATTCAGTCAGCGGCGCTTTCAGCCGCACTGTATCCAACAGCGCCTGGTCCGGCGAATAGGAACCGGCAGACTGTTCATAAACCGTGCGTCCGTTCTCGGCAACGGTCCGGCCGGCGACCATGGTCTTCGTGACGGCAGCCTCCCGTACATCTGAAATGAACAGCAGATCTGCGTCAAAACCCGGCGCTACCGCCCCTTTTGTTTCAAGACCGTAGCACTCAGCCGCATTTAAACTGGCAAGCTGATACGCAAGGAATGGATCAAGTCCCGCCTTTATCGCCATTTTGACTTGGTGGTTCACACTTCCTTCTGAAAGCAGATCATCTACATGCTTATCATCCGTGCAAAAGAAAAAGCGCCGCGCGTTTTTTTCATTCACCGCCGGCAGCACATTGAGCGTATTTTTTGCCACCGATCCTTCGCGCAGCATGACATACATTCCCCGTCTGATTCTGTCCAGCGCTTCTTCTTTTGTCGTCACTTCATGATCATTTGACACCATTGCGGTTCTATATATATTGATGATATCTGAAGAGAGTCCGGCTAAATGCCCGTCGATCCGTTTTCCGTGACGCTTGGCGTCAAGCAGTTTCTGAAGCATATCCTCTTCACCTTCCGCAACAGACACATAATCCATTACTTCCGCAAGTCCGAGCACCTCTTTCTCCTGATAAAAAGGCTTTAAATCCTCGGCTTTTAATACGGCTCCCGAGCGTTCAAAGCTAGCGGCGGGAACACAGGAAGGAAGCATGAAACGGATGTTCAGCGGCGCCTTTTTCGCCTGCTCTATCATAAAAGAGATGCCTTTTGCTCCGGAAACGTTCGCAATTTCGTGAGGATCAGTAATGACCGTAGTCACTCCGTGTGGGAGGACGGCTTTAGCAAATTCAATCGGAGTAACCATAGAGGACTCGATATGAACATGTCCGTCAATAAAGCCCGGAACGATCATTTGGCCTTCTGCATCAATGACTTCTTCCCCTTCATATTCGCCCAGCCCGACGATCACTCCGTCCGTAATGGCGATATCTGCAGAAATCCATTCCTGGTTAAATACATCCATGATTTTTCCGTTTTTAATGACGGTATCGGCTTTTTGTCTGCCGGCTGATGCATTCAGCCGTTCAGCCAGTGTTTCTTTGTTCAAAATGAGGCCTCCTCTTTTTCTTTATATGGTACAATATGCTATCGGATCGCTTGATCATAGTCAATAAAAATCGCAGAAAATACCGCTTACACGATAAATGTCTTACTATTCTGACATAATAAAAGACCGCCCTTTTACGGACGGCTTTTCACTTTGTATGAAGCACTCTTTTTTCAAATCGGGAAATGTCCGTAAGAGAGCCGATAACGATGAGAATATCTTCTTTTTGGATCATTTCAGTCGCCAGCGGAGATACGATCACTTCTTTTTCTCTCTTGATGGCCACGATATTAATGCCGTACTTCGCCCGGATGTCCAGGTCAAGCAGTGTGTTGCCCGCAAGCCTGCTGTTGGCCACGATCTCCACAATGCTGTGTTCGTCGGACAGCTCCAAATAATCAAGCACATTATTTGATACGATGTTGTGGGCGATGCGTTTTGCCATGTCACGTTCAGGGTGGACGATGTGGTCGGCCCCGATTTTCGCAAGCACTTTCTCATGATAATCGTTCTGCGCTTTAACCGTGATCGTGTTCACGCCGAGTTCCTTTAAGATCAGCGTCGTTAAAATGCTCGCCTGTATATTTTCGCCGATTGCCACAATGACGTGGTCAAAGTTGCGCAGCCCTAAGTTTTTCAGCACCGATTCATCGGTTGAATCGCCGATGACCGCGTGTGATGCGATTTTGGCGTATTCATTTACTTTATCTTCATCAATATCCATCGCCATGACCTCAAGGCCTTCTTCACTTAATGCTTTGCAAATACTTCCGCCGAAGCGTCCGAGACCGATAACGGCAAACTCTTTTCTCATAACAGTACTCCTTTAAACAATATCTCTAATAGGAATAGTATCACATTTTCGGCAATGAGTTCATATAGCGTTTAAGCTTTTCTGAAAAGGCGGGCGATAAATACAGGTCCGCTCCGCGTTCGATTTCTTCCTGATAGTGACCCGGAGGCGCAATTTCCTCAGCTTTATCAAGAACGAGAAACGTCAGGACGCCTCTGTATACACGGCCGCCGGCACACACTTCTATGAATGCTGGACGGTATGTGTGGTTATCAACACCTTCTCTTTTGTACAGATAGGTTGCCGCTTCAAACGGGAGCTTGTACAGCACGCCTTCAGTTCGTCCCCCGTCTTCAACAAGATCGGCTCTGGAACCGTCAGGACGCCTTAACGTGAATCTCGTCGAATACCCTTCAACAACCGCCCCTCCGACCGGCTCGGCAAAAAAGTGGTCGACCCCCGCCTGTTTAAACCGGGCATTGTCCATACAGGAGCCGTAAGCGAAATAATAAACCGGACTGTCATCCTCCCGTTTCATAAAACGGTATTCTTTCCAGTCTCCGCTTTTGATACGGCTGAATGAGGCACACTGGCCGGGCTTTACGACATATGCGAAGGCGGTTTTATTCCCGGCATCCGTCGTCACGGCAACCTCTTTCCGATCAAAATCAGCATAATACGCATCCAGCTTACGGATCATCTGATGATCTGTTTCATACAATTCCCCGTACACAAAAGCTGTTTCTGCTAAAGACGCCGCAGGCTGACCTTTATCCGTTTCGTACAGCACGCCGTTTATCGCGGCCTGCTCGCACACACACGGAGCGCCTTTCAGCAGTTCATGGTTTTCTTCACGCTTCCGTAACAAACCGTATACAAAAAGAAGCAAGTTATTTTTCCTCCTTTTGGACAGCAGCCGCTTCTAACGGCAGAATCACCTGAAACGTACTGCCTTCTCCATTTTTGCTCTTAATGTTAAGTTTACCATTATGCTCCTTCAGAATTCGTAAACAAATCGGAAGACCGAGACCCGTTCCCTGATCTTTTGTTGAGAAAAACGGTTTCCCGATGTTTTCAAGCTTTTCTTTCGACATGCCGTTCCCTTCATCCTGTATGCTGATCACCGCGTATTCTTCATCCCGTTTTGTATAAATATGAATATTCCCGCCGTCAGGCATCGCTTCAATCGCATTTTTAATAATATTGATAAATACCTGTTTCAACTGGTTTTCGTCACCGTTGACCATACAGGACTCAGTCTGCCTGAAATCCTTCTCAATCACAGTGTTCGACAGCACCGCGTTCGTGTCAAGAAGCGTCGCCACCTGCCTTAAAATATGGTTGAGATGATGAGCGGTAAACGTCACGGTCTGCGGCTTGGCGAGCAGAAGCAGCTCCCCCAGCACGAGATCAATCCTTTTAATCTCCGAAAAAATAATATCAAAATAATCCGTTCTTTCCGGATACTGGGCTTTCATCAGCTGGAGAAAGCCGCTGACTGACGTTAAAGGATTTCTTACTTCATGGGCGATTCCTGCCGCAAGCTCCCCGGCAATGGCCAGCTTTTGAGATTGCATGGCAAGGCGTTCGTTCGTCTCCAGAAGCTCGTCGACCGCTTTTTTCCGTTCACTGATATCAGACATCGTCCCCAGGCTTCCGACAAATTTCTGTCTGCGGTCATAATACAGCTTATAATGGACTTCTCCCCAAAAGATCGAGCCGTCTCTTTTAATATATTTGGCCGTAAACATTCCTGACGGGGACTGCTGCTTGATTTGGGAGATAATATAATCAATGATATGTTTTTCTTTTATAAAATAATCATTATACATCGTGCCCATACATTCGCTGATGGAGTGGCCCGTAATCGCCGTCCAGGCCTGATTCAAATATGTAATATTCCCTTGTGCATCCGTCTGAAAAACGATTTCCTGCAGATTGTCCATGATCCGGTTTTTCTCATCTGAAAGCGCCTTTGCTTTCTGCTCGCTGTCCTTCAGCTCCGCCAGCAGCTGCTTTTTATTATCCACATAATAAGCCAGCAGCCAGACGCCGATTAATGTGACGGCGGTAAAGGTGATGTCAACTGGCCAGTTAATCGGATTCCGTTCAATCATATAAAATAAATAATCCCAAAACATAATAAAAATCATTGCCAAGATTAAGGAAATGATACGCGCTTGATATTTTCCCATAGTCCCACCTGCCGCTAGCATTTCTACATATATTGTAACATTGTTGACTGCATTATTGACTAAAAAATGATAACTATTCCCAATTAATTGAGCAGGTTCGCTTACTTTTCCCGTGAGTTTTTGCACAAGTTCATAATAAAAGGACGGAATGATGCTCCGCCCTTTTTGCCGATTATGATCTACCTTTTAACGCTTCCTCGATTTCCTCAAGCAGCATTTTCGCTCCTTCAGGACTTAAAATAATTTTGCCGTTGCCGTACTCCTGATTTTCGGAGGTAATTTCCCCCGTCATTAAGCAAATGCCGTGCGGCTTGTATTTTTTTAAGACAATTTTGTCTCCGTCAACGAAAAATTCAATACTATCTTTAATAGCGATATCCAATGCTCTTCTCAATTCAATCGGCATGACAATACGCCCGAGTTCGTCTACTTTTCTTACTACACCAATTGATTTCATAGAAATCCCCTACTTCCTTTAATGTCTCTTCTTTATGTCCAAGGAAAATCCTTCATAAACGTAGACGAAAGGAACGGAGCAAAAGTTTCTCAGCATCCGGAACTGAATGTTTTTTTACAAAAGAAAATCCTTTTGAAATATGGGATACAGACTTTCCCTCCTTTTTTACAAAAACATTTCATTCCCGGCGGAAACCCCCAAAAATCGTGGTTTTTCTCAGAAACTTTAAATGTAGAATCAATTAAATCAGGATAGGGATTGGGTGAAAACATGTTTCAATCAACTGAGATCGGAATCGACTTAGGAACCGCTAATATACTTGTTTACAGTAAAAATAAAGGAATTATTTTAAACGAACCTTCCGTTGTCGCTGTAGATACAACAACGAAAGCGGTGCTTGCCATCGGAACGGATGCCAAAAGCATGATCGGAAAGACGCCGGGGAAAATCGTCGCCGTACGGCCGATGAAAGACGGTGTCATTGCTGATTATGATATGACAACTGACTTATTAAAACACATTATGAAAAAAGCCGGAAAAAAAATCGGAATGACCTTCCGCAAACCGAATGTCGTCGTCTGCACGCCTTCAGGCTCAACAGCCGTTGAACGCCGCGCCATCAGTGACGCTGTCAAAAACTGCGGAGCGAAAAACGTTCACTTGATTGAAGAACCCGTAGCCGCTGCAATCGGGGCCGACCTCCCTGTTGACGAGCCGGTCGCAAACGTCGTCGTAGATATCGGCGGCGGTACGACTGAAGTCGCCATCATCTCATTCGGGGGCGTCGTATCCTGCCATTCGATCAGAATCGGCGGCGACCAGCTTGATGAAGATATCGCCTCGTTCGTCAGAAAAAAATACAACCTGCTGATCGGGGAACGTACGGCAGAACAAGTGAAAATGGAAATCGGTTTTGCATTGATTGAACATGTGCCGGAAACGATGGAAATCCGCGGCCGTGACCTTGTAACCGGTCTGCCGAAGACAATCAGACTGCAGTCTAATGAAATTCAGCACGCGATGCGTGAGTCGCTCCTGCATATTCTTGAAGCGATCAGAGCGACACTTGAAGATTGTCCGCCGGAGCTCAGCGGTGATATTGTTGACCGCGGCGTCGTGTTAACCGGCGGAGGCTCCCTTTTAAACGGGATGAAAGAATGGCTGACAGAAGAAATCGTCGTTCCCGTTCATTTGGCGGCAAATCCGCTTGAATCAGTGGCTATCGGCACGGGGCGTTCATTAGACGTCATCGACAAGCTGCAAAAAGCGATTAAATAATAAGATTGTGCTTCTTTTTTCTCCGGCCGGCTCATATTGTGAGAACTGGAGAAACATTAAGGAGGAAGCATATGCTTAGAGATGTGGGAAGACGCGTAGCAGTAGCCGTCATTTTAAGCGGAATTATTTTGGGGGGTATGAGCATTTCACTGGCCAATATGCCCCATTCTCCGGCCGGCGGCGCCGTAAAACTGAATCACCCGTAAAGACGCAGCAAAAGCTGTGTCTTTTTCGTTTGTGCTCCTTTCTTTCCTTTATGAGGCGATATTTGATATGATGAGAAAAACCGATGAGGAGGAATGAACGATGAGTTCGTTTACTGAAAAGTTACATACATATGCTCAGCTGGCGGTAGAAGTCGGCGTCAATGTCCAAAAAGGACAGCATGTCGTAATCAATGCCTCAACTGATGTTAGGGAACTTGTCAGACTGCTTGCCAAACATTCTTATGAAAAAGGCGCAAAAAACGTCACCGTAAATTGGCAGGACGATGAACTGTCCAGATTAAAATACGAGATGGCACCTTTTGAAGCGTTTGAAGAGTATCCTGAATGGGAAGCAAAAGGCAAAGAAGAGCTCGCGAAAAAAGGGGCTGCGTTTATTTCTGTCGTCTCATCCGACCCCGACCTGTTAAAAGGCACTGACGGCAAACGGATTGCAGCGTTCCAAAAAGCCGCCGGAAAAGCATTGCATACATACAGACAATATATTCAATCAGATAAGGTCAGCTGGACGGTGATCGGAGCGGCTTCAACAGGCTGGGCGAAAAAAGTGTTCCCGGATCAGCCGGAAGAAACAGCCGTTCAGCTTTTATGGGAAGAAATTTTCAAAACGACCCGAGTAAATGAAGAAAACCCTGTGGAAGCATGGAAAAAACATGATCAAAATCTTCATGAAAAAGTGGAACACCTGAACAAAAAACATTACAGCGCCCTGCATTATCAGGCTGAAGGAACAGACTTAACCATTGAACTGCCGAAAAAACATGTATGGGCAGGCGCGGGAAGCGTGAATGAGAGCGGGCACGAATTCATGGCCAACATGCCGACAGAAGAGGTTTTCACCCTCCCGCAGCGTGACGGGGTGAACGGCACGGTTTCCAGCACGAAACCGCTGAGCTACGGCGGCAACATTATTGATAACTTCACTCTTACCTTTGAAAACGGCCGCATTGTCGATGTGAAAGCTGAAAAAGGCGAGGAGATTTTAAAAGGCATCGTCGAAACCGATGAAGGCTCACACTATCTCGGAGAAGTGGCCTTAGTGCCGTACGATTCACCGATTTCACAATCAAATATTTTATTTTACAACACACTGTACGATGAAAACGCCTCTAACCACTTGGCGATCGGCAGTGCGTATGCCTTTAATATTGAGGGCGGCAAACAAATGACACGGGAAGAGCTTGTCAAAGAGGGCTTAAATGAAAGCATTACACACGTAGATTTTATGGTCGGTTCCAAAGATATGAATATCGACGGCATTACGGCGGACGGCAAAAGAGAACCGATCTTCAGAAACGGAAACTGGGCATTTTAATAAAAAAGGAGGCGATCAGGCCTCCTTTTTTTATTTCGCTTCATACATTTGCAAGTTGGCGCAGACGGTTTCCAAAACAGGTGTATCAACTGACAAGCCTTTCGCTTTCTCAAGCAAAAATCCGTGTAAATGATCACCTTCCGTCACCCTGCCCTTTTCCATATCTCTCAGCATCGACGATTTCATATGGTAAGACATGCTTGTCAATGTGCGATAACTCTCTTCTTCCAGACCAGGATCTTTCGGGATGCCGGCAGCCTTGAAAATGGCTCCGATTTCAGCAAAGAGGCGCTTTGCCGTGTTGCGGCCGCCTTCTGTTTCTAAAATCGGTCCGACCGGCTGTTGAAACAGAGTGGTCACTCCCGCCTGCGCGGCAATAAACATATATTTTTTCCAAATGTCCTTTTCAATATCCCGGCTGATGATGACATCCGCTTTCACACCTGCAAATGCGTTTTCCAGCTCGTTCATACGTTCTGTGCGTTCCCCGTTCCATTCACCGAAAACAAAGCGGTGGGCAGCGCTCGTATGAAGAATTTCCCCTTTGTCGTTAAGGGCGCTCTCAATAAAGCAGAGGCCGCCCAGCACCTGCCGTTTTGAAAAAGCTTCAAACAGCTGGTTATAGTGCCTGTATCCGTTTAAAAAAGGAATAATGACCGACGAAGGTTTGACAAACGGTTTGACATCCCGAATAACGTCCTGCAAAGAATACGCTTTTGAAGCGATAATAACGGCGTCAAATGCTCCTTCTTCGCCCGCCATCATTAATTTCGGCTTGATTGAAACATCACCTTTTGCACTTTTGACGATCAAACCCGTTTCTTGTAATTGTTCCGCCCGTTTCTTGCGGACGAGAAACGTAACGTCATTTCCCTTTTCTGCAAGACGCGCGCCGATATATCCGCCCACTCCTCCAGCTCCGACAATTAAAAACTTCATGATGCATTCCTCCGTCTCTTTTCAAGTTATGTATTCATTTATTGTAACGGGAAGTCAGAAGATTGAAAACTTTTTTCATAAATAAAAAAGCAGAGTCTCCCCTGCTTCTTTATTACGCGTATAGCTCTTCAAGCTTTTTCTGTACATCCGCGTTTTCAAGAAATTCGTCATAAGACATTTGTTTGTCAACAATGCCTTTAGGCGTTAATTCAATGATGCGGTTGGCAATTGTCTGTACAAACTGATGGTCATGAGATGAAAACAGCATAGCGCCTTTAAAACTGATTAAGCCGTTGTTAAGCGCCGTAATGGATTCCAAATCTAAGTGGTTTGTCGGTTCATCCAGAATTAAAATATTCGCGCCGGAAAGCATCGCTTTTGAAAGCATGCAGCGCACTTTTTCTCCTCCGGAAAGGACGTTTGATTTTTTGTTGACTTCTTCTCCTGAGAACAGCATGCGTCCTAAGAAACCGCGCAGAAAGCTTTCGCTTTGGTCATGCGGCGAGTATTGGCGGAGCCAGTCAACAAGGTTCGCATCGCTGCCGTCAAAATACTCGCTGTTGTCTTTAGGGAAGTACGCCTGAGAAGTGGTCACGCCCCATTTAAATGTGCCGCTGTCTGCTTCCATTTCCCCGGAAATGATTTTAAACAATGTCGTAACGGCAAGTTCGTTGCGGCCCGTAAAAGCGATTTTATCTTCTCTGTTCATAATAAAGCTGACGTTATCAAGCACTTTTACCCCGTCAATCGTTTTTGTTAAGCCTTCAACCCGCAGCACGTCATTTCCGATCTCGCGTTCCGGCGTGAAATTGACATAAGGATAACGGCGTGATGACGGTTTGATATCATCAAGCGTGATTTTATCAAGGAGTTTCTTTCTTGATGTCGCCTGCTTTGATTTAGAAGCGTTGGCGCTGAATCTGGCCACGAACTCCTGAAGCTGTTTAATCTGCTCTTCTTTTTTCTTGTTGGCTTCCTGAGAAAGCTTTAAAGCAAGCTGGCTGGATTCATACCAGAAATCATAGTTGCCGACGTACACTTGAATTTTATTAAAATCAAGATCGGCGATGTGCGTGCACACTTTATTTAAAAAGTGACGGTCATGGGATACGACGATGACTGTGTTCTCAAAGTTGATTAAAAACTCTTCCAGCCACTGAATCGCTTTCAGATCCAAGTGGTTGGTCGGTTCATCAAGCAGCAGAACGTCCGGCTTGCCGAACAGCGCCTGTGCCAAAAGCACTTTCACCTTTTCTGAACCGCCTAAGTCCGCCATTTTCTTCGTATGCAGGTCTTCAGAGATGCCCAGGCCCTTTAACAAAATAGCGGCTTCACTTTCAGCTTCCCATCCGTTTAATTCCGCAAACTCTCCTTCAAGCTCAGCGGCGCGGATGCCGTCTTCATCTGAAAAATCAGGCTTCATATAAATCGCGTCTTTTTCCTGCATAACTTCGTATAAACGTTTATGTCCCATAATGACGACTTTCAGCACTTCGAAGTCTTCATATTCAAAGTGGTTCTGCTTCAGAATGGCAAGACGTTCACCCGGGCTCATATGGACATCGCCGGTCTGCGGCTCCAGCTCACCGGATAAAATTTTCAAAAATGTTGATTTTCCGGCACCGTTTGCGCCTATTAATCCGTAGCAGTTGCCCGGCGTAAATTTAATATTGACATCTTCAAATAACTTGCGATCCGCAAAACGCAAGCTCACATTATTTACAGCAATCATTTAGAATCCTCCATCGTGTCTATCATCATTAAAAGTATACCATGAATAAAGGGGAAGAGAAATGTTTCCCTGCGAATATACGGGTTTGAAAAGATGCAGGCGTCAAACCCGGAACGCTGTGATACAATAGATATATATACATATTCATCACGGAGGAACAAGTTGAAGCTTTTAACACTCACAGAATATTGTCTTATGATTTTCTTCACCGGGGTTTTTCTGGCCGTCACAGGCTTTACGGCACGTGACATCGGCTTGTACGTCGGAATCGCCCTCATTTATACGTTTTCGCATCTCTTTTCAAAACGGATGCTTGAAAAACGCGGCAAAGAGAAGAAGCAGGTGAATCTTTTTTTCAGCGTTCTGGCCATTGTCGGATCAGTGCTGGCCACGGTATTGTTCATCGCCGTCGCCGCCTCGTTTGCCAAATAAAAAACGCCTGCTGTCCAAATCGGGCAGCGCGGCGTTTTTATTTTGTCTGACGCATATCATGAAACGGGAAGAACACAAACTTCGAGGTGCCGACGATCCGGTTTTCGGCAATTAAACCGAGTCCGTTCCGGCTGTCCATTGAGTTCAGCCGATTGTCGCCCATGACGAAGTATTTGCCTTTCGGAACCTTTACGGGGCCGAAATCTCCCGTCAGGTTGACTCCCAGTTTTTTCGCTTCTTTTTTATTGCTCGCGAGGTACGGTTCTGCGATTTTTTTGCCGTTTATATAAAGCGTGTCATTTTTCATTTCCACCGTTTCTCCCGGTTTTCCGATGAGCCGCTTTACATAATGGACTTTCGATGTATCGCCGTTAATAATGACGATGTCCCCCCGCTCGATTTCTCCGATATAATTGACGCTTTTGTTGACAAACAGCCTTTCACCGTCATGTAATGTCGGGTACATTGATGATCCTTCCACTAAGTACGGTTCGAACAGGAAATGGCGGATTAACAGCGCAAGTGCGACCGCTATAATGATGGCCTTTCCCCATTCCCAATACGTGTTGGATTTTCTTTTTACCGATTTTTCAGAAGTAGGTTTTTGTTCTTCAGTCAACGTGGTTCCTCCTAGACGATCACTGTTTCAGTTCATGCACCATCTTTACTTTATCATAACTCATCACAAAATACATAACGCTTCTATGCGTACATGATTGAAAAAAGCGCCCGTAAAGGACGCTTTTTGCTTATTTCTCTACAACCGGTTTTTTGACGATTCCCAAGATAACAGCCGTTACAATCGCTCCGATCACGATGCTCATTAAATAAAGCAGCGGATGGTTCGTAATGAATGCAACGAATATTCCTCCGTGCGGTGCAGGAAGCGTTACCCGGAAAAACTCTGTCAACCCGCCAGCTACCGCAGAACCGACAACAGCTGCAGGGATGACGCGAAGCGGATCAGCCGCTGCAAACGGGATAGCGCCTTCTGTAACGAAAGCTGCTCCCATGAAGTAGCACGTAATACCGGCTTCACGGTCACGTTTAGAGAATTTGTGTTTAAAGAATGTTGTCGCCAGTGCGATTCCAAGCGGCGGAGCCATTCCGCCCGCCATGATGGCCGCATGCGGCGCATAGTTTCCGGCATCGATCATCGCAATTCCGAAAGTGAACGCCGCTTTATTGAGCGGGCCGCCCATGTCGATAGCCATCATACCGCCTAAAATAATCCCCATTAAAACAAGGTTTCCAGTTCCAAGGCTTTCAAGCCAATTTGTTAAGAAATTCATGAACGCTGCTACAGGTGTGTTAATGACAAATTGCATCAGAACTCCTGTGATAAAAATACCGAGCAGCGGATAAATCAATACAGGTTTTAATCCGTCAAGAGATTGAGGGATAAAGACAAACAGCTTTTTCAGCAGGATTACGACATAACCGGCTAAGAATCCGGCAATCAGTCCGCCCAAGAATCCGGCATTCGCCTGCGTAGCCATAAATCCGCCGACCATACCCGGCGCAAATCCCGGACGGTCCGCAATACTCATTGCGATGAATCCGGCAAGAACGGCAACGATCAGTTTTAACGCATTATCGCTGCCGATAAAGTTCAGCGCTGCGGCAAACGTGTTGTATGTCGGGTCTTTCGGATCAGCTGAATGAATTCCCCAGAAGAATGAGATCGCAACGAGAATTCCGCCACCGACGACAAATGGCAGCATGTTGCTGACACCGCTCATTAAGTGTTTATAGAAAGTGCTTCCGATACTTGTGCCTGATTTCTGTTTCGGGCCGTCTTCATTTGAAGCGGAAGATCCGCCGCCGCTGCCCTCGTAAATCGGCGCATCTTGGTTAACGGCTTTTTCAATCAGTTCCTGAGGACGTCTGATACCAGCTGTTACAGGTACTTGAAGAACATGTTTGCCTTTAAAGCGCTCCATTTCAACCTGTTTATCAGCCGCCACGATGATCGCAGGCGCGTCTTCAATTTCTTGAGCCGTCAGCTTATGTTTGATACCGCTTGAGCCGTTTGTCTCGACTTTAATGTCAACGCCGAGCTCTTTCGCTTTTTCCTTCAGTGCGTCAGCTGCCATGAACGTATGGGCGATACCTGTCGGACATGCCGTAACGGCAAGGATTTTGCCTTTTCCTGACGGCGCTGCCTGTTCTTCCTGCTCTTCTTCTTCCTCATCGTCATCTTTGTCATGCTGATTGATGATGTCAATGATCGCGTCTTCTGATTCAGCTTCAAGAAGCTGTTTGCGGATTTCCTCACGCATAAGAAGCGTTGAAAGTCTTGATAATGCCTCAAGGTGCGTATTATTCGCTCCTTCGGTTGCCGCAATCATAAAGACCAGGTGTGCCGGCTGACCGTCTAATGATTCATAATCCACACCATCTTTTGAACGGCCGAATGCGATGGCCGGGTTAATGACGCTCGCCGTCTTCGCATGAGGAATGGCAATGCCTTCGCCGATTCCCGTCGAGCTTTGGCTTTCACGATTTAAAATGGCTGCTTTGTAAGCCTCTCTGTCATTTAATCTGCCGGCTTTGTCAAGCACTGTCACCATTTCATCGATAACGTTTTCTTTCTCTTTGCTTTCTATATTGAGATGAATTGTATCTCTTGTTAACAGCTCAGTTATCTTCACTTTTCTTTCCTCCTCTATAGACGTGTGACTTTAACTTCAGGAAGAAGCTGCTGTACAAACTCTTCAGTTCCGAGTTCTTCAGAAAATGCCGTCGCGCTTCCGGAAGCAACTCCTAAACGGAACGCATCTTCCAAAGGCAGCTGTTTTGAAATTCCCGCAAGGAATCCCGCGACGACGGAATCACCCGCGCCTACGGAATTGACAAGCTTTCCTTTAGGAACATTGGCGAGGAAAACCGCCTCTTTCGTAAATAAAAGCGCACCGTCGCCAGCCATCGAAACAATCGCGTGTTCAGCGCCTTGTTCAATTAATTTTTTACCGTAAGGAACGGCAGCTTCGGCTGAATCAATGACCGTATTAAACATTTCCCCAAGCTCATGATGATTCGGCTTCATCAAAAACGGTTTCATTTCTGTCGCTTTCATCAGCGCTTCACCGGAGATGTCCACCACTACCCGGGCATTCTGCTTTCTGCATGCCTCAGCAATTTTTTCATACGTGTTATGCGGCAGGGAAGAAGGAATGCTTCCCGCTAAAACGACGATGTCTCCCTCTTCCAGAGCGGAGAACTGTTCTAAAAAGGCATTGAACACTTCGTCTGAAATCGTCGGGCCCTGTCCGTTAATTTCCGTTTCATCGCCCGTTTTCAGTTTTACATTTATACGCGTGTCTTCATCTACCTCAGAAAAAGCCGTTTCCAGACCTTCCTGCTGCAAAAATGACGTGATATAATTTCCGGTAAATCCGCCGACAAACCCCAATGCTTTTGACGGCACATGGTGTCTTTTCAGTAATCTCGAAACGTTGATGCCTTTTCCGCCGGGATACTTCGTGTCATAGCTGGAACGGTTTAAACCGCCTACGGCAAAATCTTCAACGTGAACGATATAGTCAACAGAAGGATTGAGGGTTACAGTGTAAATCATGGTTTCACTACCTTTACGACAGTTTTTTCTTGGTAATTATCGAATGCAAGTTCTTCAGCTTCAGTGGTAATGATAGCTGCATCGCCCAAGGCGGCGAACGCTGCGAAAGAAATCTCGCCGAATTTAGAAGGATCGGCTAAAACATACGCATTTTTCGCCTGTCTCACAGCCTTTGTCTTCAGAAGAGCCTCATCCGGATCGGGTGTTGTAAAGCCGGCTTCAATGTGCACGCCGTTCACCCCGAGAAAGCTTTTGTCAAAACGGTACTGGCTGACCGCCGTTAATGAGGCGCCGCCGATCATCGCACCTGTTCTATGCTTCACATATCCTCCGAGAAGATAAAAAGGAATCCCTTTCCTTATTAAAGCGTCGATATGCATAACTCCGTTTGTGATAACCACAATGTCCTTTGTATGATCTATAAAATCAATCATGTGCAATGTAGTTGTTCCCGCATCGAGGTAAATACAGTCACCTTCTTCTAATAAAGATGCCGCTTCTTCAGCGATCTTCAGTTTATCTTGAAGGTTTTTGGAGGATTTTTCAAGCATATCGGGTTCTTGCCTGCTGTTGGAAAGTTTAGACGCCCCGCCGTGAACGCGCTTTAAAAACCCGCGCTCTTCAAGTGTTGATAAATCTCTTCTGATCGTTGATTCAGAAGCGTTTGTCATGCTTATCAGCTCTTGAATCTTCACCACATCTCGCTTTTCAATCTGATCCATAATCAGCTGATACCTTTCAGGAGTAAGCATATTCCGCCTCCTTTGAAAACGTATTCATTTCGGCTGCAAGATAATTGTAAACGCTTTTTTTACTTCAAGCAACTAAAATCACTCAAATTCATTCAATAACTATCAAAATCTTTCACATTTGTTCATATTAACGTATGTACATAGGGTTTGTAAACTGTAAATTCGACAAAAAGGGGGACAATTGTATGACATTTTCTTTTTATCATAAATGAAAAAAGTCTATTATATTCATTCAATCATTAAAACACAAAAAACCCCATGCAGACTGCATGGGGTGCCGGTTATTCATACCTTAATGCTTCAATCGGATCTAAGCGTGATGCTTTGTTGGCGGGCAGCATGCCGAAAATGACACCGATCAGCATACTGAACAGCACGCCGATACAAACCACCTGCCAGGAAACGAGCGACGGCCAGCCTGCGATAAGGGAAACGAGTGATGCTCCCCCGTAGCCGAGACCGATTCCGATTAAGCCGCCGATTAATGTAAGCACAACAGATTCAATTAAGAATTGTGTCAGAATCTGTCCTCTCGTGGCACCGAGCGATTTGCGGATGCCGATTTCTCTTGTCCGTTCCGTCACTGATACGAGCATAATATTCATGACCCCGATCCCGCCGACAATGAGAGAAATACCGGCGATCGAACCGATGATCGTCGTCATGACGGTCGTGACCTGACCGATTCCCGCCGCGATTTCTTCCATATTCATGACTTGATAGGCCTCTTTTGTACCGTGATTGTCATTTAAGAGACGGGCCGCTTCTTTTCCTGTTGTTTTGATTTGATCAGCGGACTCCGTCTGAACGGAAACGTTGCTGTAGTCGTTAGTACCGAAAGACGTTTTCAGCATGTTGAACGGCACATACATTTCACTGAGTCCTAACGATAAAAAACCGCTCTCTTCTTTCAGTACGCCGATTACTTCAACGGGCTGTCCGCCGGCCCAGACGATTTTTCCGAGCGGAGACGTTTTCCCGAACAGCTTTTCAGCCATTTTTTTCGAGATGATTCCTGCTCTTTTCCCGGAAAGAAAATCATTGTCCGTAAATGTCCGTCCATCTTGAACGTCCAGCTTTTTTACGTCCATGTAGCCGCTGTTAATGCCGTTCAACGTAATATCCGTGTCTTCTTCATGGTAACGGGCCGTCATGGATTTTACCGCGGAAGCGACAACCTGCTTTACGCCGTCCACTCCTTTTAATCCATTAATATCTTCTTCTGTAAAACTCGCTTCCTGTAAGGCGTTCGGATTGGCTGTTAATTCTTCATCACTCGGAAGGTAAAACAATTCAATCGTATTGCCCGGCCCGCTGATGGATTGCTTCAGCATTTGCTCTCCGCCCTGGCCGACAGCCACAACAACAATTACTGAACCGACGCCGATAATGATTCCGAGCATCGTCAGAATCGATCTCAGCTTGTGAGCTCTTACGGAACTGAGGGCCATCCGGAGATTTTCTAACAGGCTCATTCTCCCACTCTCCTCTGCTCAGCATCGCGGGAAACGATCATGCCGTCACGGACGAAAATCACTCTGTTTGTACAGTCCGCCACTTCAGGCTCATGAGTGACAAGCACCACGGTCACGCCCTCTGCATTAAGCTCTGTGAACTGCTCCATAATAGAAATGCTTGTTTTCGTATCCAGCGCGCCGGTCGGTTCATCAGCTAAAATGAGCTTCGGTTCGTTCACGATGGCTCTTGCAATCGCGACACGCTGCTTCTGGCCGCCTGACAGCTCATTCGGCATGTGACGCATCCGATCCGCCAAACCGACTTTTTCCAGCGCATGCTCAGCCCGTTCCTCACGCTCTTTTTTGCCGATACCGGCGTAGATCATGGGGAGTTCGACATTTTTTCTTGCATTCAATCGCGGCAGCAGCTGAAATTGCTGAAAGACAAATCCGATTGATTTGTTCCGGACCGCCGCAAGCTCTTTTTCGGTACATGAAGAAACATCTTCGCCCGCAAGCCTGTAACTGCCGGACGTCGGTCTGTCCAGACAGCCGATGATATTCATGATCGTAGATTTTCCCGATCCCGACGGTCCCATAATTGACACATATTCTCCTTCTTCAATCGTCAGGTCGATTGAACGAAGAACATCAAACGTCTCCTTGCCGATCTGATAACTTTTTTTCACCTTTGAAAGCTGAATCATCTATGCTTTCACATCCGTTCCGTCAGTCAAACCGTCAGCCGGATTCAGAATGACTTTATCATCCTTTGAAAGCCCCTCTTTTATCTCCGTAAGCTGATTTGCGGTATCACCGACTTTAACTTTCACGCGTTTGGCCTTCCCGTCTTTTACCGTAAAGACCCAGTGCTCATCTCCGTCTTTTTTGACCGCGGAGGACGGCAGCGTATCGGCTTTCCGTTTGTCGGTTTCAATGTTCATAATTAATTTAAACCCCGGCTTGCCCTCCGGAAGGTTTCCGATCAGCTTAACCTGAAACGGATACTGCACGGCCTGTTCCGTGCTTTCCCCCGAAGCAGCGCTTGACTTTTGATCAGGAACGAGTCCGACAGCCGCCACTCTCCCTTTCCACGTTTTACCGGGGATGGCGTCTGAGGTAATCGTAACGCTTTGGCCCTTTTTCACTTTCAGCGTATCGTATTCGGACAAATTGCCGGCAACGATCAGGTGTTCCGGGTCTCCTATATGTATAACCGGTTCTTGAATATCCGATTTTTTAGAAGCCGCTTCTTGATTTACCGAGATAACCGTCCCGTCCATCTCACTCTTAACATTGAGATTCGCCACTTGATTTTCAAGAGACTGCTTTTGCAAATCAGATTGCTTTAATTCGATTTCCGCCGTTTTTTGCTGAAGCTGCAGATCAGTCCGTTCGGATTCAATTTGTTTTTGGGCTTCCGCTTCTCCCACTTGTTTTTCCAGATCTTGTTCCTTGCTGTTTAATGCTCTGAGTTTTTCTTCAACTTGTTCGATTTGCATCCGTTTTGATTGTTCTGTCAACTCATTTTGTTCTTTATCAAGATTGAGCTGCTCATTTGTATACGTGACTAACGACGACCCTTTTTTTACTTTGTCGCCTTCTTTTACTTTCACTTTATCAAGAGTTCCTTTATCCGCTTCATAAAAAACATACTGTTCTTTAGAGAATTTAAGTGTTCCCGGAACCATAACCGTAGAGGAGATTTCTCTGTTTTCCATGGTTCCGGTTTCGATTTTTTTCCCGGCGCTGCCGCCCGCGGGAGCGGCAGACTTATAAATATTGATACCGATGAATACTGCAACAATTACGGCGATGCCGATTCCGATCCAAATTTTTTTCATGTTATACACCTGCTGTCACTGAACTTAACAGTCCTCCGACTGCCGAAACCAAAAGCATAATAACAAACAGGACAATCGCGGAAGTCCAGGCCGCTTTTTTCGAAATGCCGCCTGTATAGCGAAGTCCCAAAGCGAGCAGAATATAGCTCCAGATGCTGAAAATGTCGAACGCGCTTAAAAAGACCGCGACGCCGTCTCCGGCCGGTATGACACTCGCCAAAGATGTAACGGCGTACAGTGAGCCCGCACCGGTAAAATAAGTGACAAGACCGTTAATGACTAAGCCGATATTGGTAATGAATGCCGTAAACAGGCTGAGTGAGAGCATTTTTTTGTAAGTTGTCACGCCGCCTGAAATTTTGACGCACAGCCAGTAAATGAGCGGAACGATAAACAGAGCGATAATGCCCCCGAAGATTCCTCCGAACATCGAGCCGAATTTAGCAATGGTTTTGGTCATTTCAATCTGATCATCCGACAATCCGTCAAGAGATGTGCTGTTCAGCACTTCTTCATAATTCATCCCCAGTCCGCGCAAAATACTGCCGGCCGCGATGAGAATGATGACAATCAGGAGAGGAATGCCGATGACCGGCTTTTCTTTTAATCTTTTAAACTGCACAACAGGACTTGTAATGACGCCGAAAATTGACGGCTTTTCCGTTACTGCCGTATTGCTTTTTTCCAGGTTTGGTTCCATATTGCTGATGCCTCCTATGTATTATTCTGTTTATACGTACGCTTTAGGCTGAGAGAAGTTTCAATTTTTTTGCCGTTTGCGTATTTATGCTAAATTGTAACACAAATTCTTAGCTTTACGTTCCATAAATATGTAAAAAAAAGTATTGTCAGACCGGTATGACGGGAGGCTCAAAGCCTTGTGAAGGCACTGTCTTCAGCCTATTCATCTAATCAAAACCGCCTCAATCACAAATCCCTTTAAATCCCATTTAGATATTCTCTGTAATTCAGCTCCTATATACAAAAAAGCCGGATGGCAATGATGCACATCCGGCTCTTTTTTCACCCTCCGCTTACAGGAGGGATAAAGGCAATAGTATCACCTTCTGTTACGATGCTGTTGTCTTTTACATATGTTTCATTGATTGCGATCATGGCATTGTCAATCGTCTGAAGGCCGTACCGTTCCTTTAACAGCGTTTTTACAGCAGACGCCGCCGTCTCTTTTTCGTCAAGTTCAATGACCGGTGTTCCCGCCTGCTCCGCAAGCCCGGCAAACAATAGTACTTTAATCATCGCGATTCCCCTTTATCCAAATCCGGTTCTCCGTTCGGATAGGGCGTTGTTTCCAGCTGATCGCCTATCCATTCTTCTCCGTCTTCCCAGATTTCTTTTTTCCATATCGGCACAATCTGTTTTATCCGTTCAATTGCATATTCATTCGCCTCATATGCCGCCTTTCTGTGCGGTGAAGACACGGCGATTACGACCGCTGCTTCTCCGATATCAAGGACGCCGACACGGTGTGTGATTGCAGCTTCGGCTCCTTCCCATTTCGCACTGATTTCATCGCCGATTTGAGAAAGCATTTGAACAGCCATCGGTTCATACGCTTCATATTCGAGCCGTACCGTCCGCCGTCCTGCAGTCCACTCTCTGACCGTGCCGATAAACGTTGTGATGGCGCCGGCTTCACGCTTTTCAACTTTTTTTACGATATTTTCCGCAATGATAGGTTCCCTTGTAATTTGAAAACGTTCCATTTATGCAGATTCCCCTTTCAGCTGCGAAAGCACAAACATAATGGCAGCCGGATCATCCGCATGGAATACGGGCATACCTGCATCTGCCGGCATATGCTCCGTATTTCTGCTGACAACCGCGATCACGTGCTCCAAATGCTTCAGCTTTTGCCAATCTTCGCTGTCTTTGATCATAATGATTTTCGGATGCGGCGCATGTTTAAATCCCTCTATGAGAAGACCGTCAATTCCCAGACATTCATACAGACTGATCAAACCCGCCAGATCCCATTTTTTTCGCGCCGTAAGCTGCAGGACGCCGTCCCCTTCTACTGCCGTAACCGCGGCTCCGGCTTTTGAAAAACGCTCCGAGTCTTTTCCGTCAGAAAAAGGTTCCGGTTCTCCGCCATGTCCGTGATGTTTTAAACATCCAATATCGCACTCTTTCGGCGCCGCTTTCAGCACACGTTCAATAAACGTTGTTTTACCGCTGTTTTGAAAACCTACGATCTGGACGATCGGGAAAGAATTGACCACGGCCATTCACTTCCATTCTCATCACGGATGAGGAGCACGTGAACCGTCCGGCCCGCTTCATACCCCCTCGTTCCTCCCGGCAGAAGGATAAACGCGTTTGCTTCGGCTAGAGATGTGACTGAGCTTGATTTGTCGAGACCGACTGGTGACGCCATCATCTTTCCGTCCTTATGATAAACAAATGCCCTCACAAATCTCGTAAACGGATTCGGCTTCGGAAAGTCGTTTGTTAACACGGCTTCCGCCCATCCGGAATGAGGTTTTTCATTCAGAAGCCACGTCTGAATCATCGGTTTGACAAACAGGGTGAATCCGACATAACATGCGGACGGATTGCCTGAAAGGCCGAACAGCAGCATGTCATCGGCCCGGGCGACAGTTGTCACGCTCCCCGGGCGCATTGCCACTTTGTTAAAAAGAACTTCCGCTCCGAGCTTATTATAAATGTCTGGAAGAAAATCAAAATCGCCGACTGACACGCCGCCGGTCGTGATCAGAAAATCAACTTTTTTCATAGCTTCCTTCACCGCAGCATAGCTGTCATCAAAATCATCGGAAATTTTCCCTAAGTTCAGCGGTACCGCGCCCGCTTCAATGACCTGGGCATACACCATGGCAGCGTTGCTGTTGCGGATTTTCCCCGGCTCAAGCGGATCGCTGACATGAAGAAGCTCGGTTCCCGTTGCGATAATGCCGACAACCGGCTTTCTGACCACGGGAACGGAAGCATAGCCGAAGGTTGCTAAAAGAGCGGTTACGCCCGGCGTGATTTTCGTCCCTTTTTTTAATAGCGAGCTGCCCTTTTTCGCATCTTCTCCTTGATATGAAATATTATCACCCGCATGAAAAGGGCGTTTCACTGACATGTAATTCGTCCCGTTTTCAGAAAACGTTTTTGTCAGTTCAAGCATCACTACGGCATCCGCGCCTTTTGGAATCTGCGCACCCGTCATAATGCGGACCGCTTCATAAGGCCCGAGTTCTTTTTCTGACACGGCGCCGGCTCCGATATGGTCAATGACTTCAAAGGTGACGGCATTGTCACGGGAAGCCGTTTTTGAATCGCTCGCCCTGATGGCAAACCCGTCATACGGGGAACGGTTAAAGGCCGGCACATCATGATCCGCCTTAACATCCTCCGCCAAATAGCGGTGGAGACTGTCCTCAAGCGCCACCCATTCGGTATCCCCCTGTTTTTTATACCGGCTCACCCGGCGGACTGCTTCGTCCACCTGAATCGGCGTTCTTTTTTCAAGCATAGCAATATCTCCCCTTCCTACAGTCCGATCACTCTGGCCAGAACTGAATTTGCTTCTTTTATATCGTTTGTACCGTGAATCAAAGCCCGTCCGTCCTGAAAAATAACGATTCTGAAGCGCTCATACGCCATGTGCAGCAGAAATTCATTTGCTTCCACTTTACCGATCTGCTTCAGACGTTTGACAAGCTCTTCTTTATCCAGCCTCTTTAAGGCTTCCGATCTGATTTGAACGGTGTCTCTTCCGCACAGCACGCTTGCTTTCGGCCTGTTTTCAGGCTGCAGATACGGATATACGGGCTCCGCGCCGCAGGAAGGGCAATGATCCCGTTTGATCTGATCCACATTTATGCTCATATTGGTGTTATTCCACACGTCAAACGTGAAAAAGCGCCGATTTACCGCCGCATGATTTCCTGTCAGCAATTTCAGCGCCTCAGCCTGCTGATAAGCGGAAACGATATGAACCGCCGGAGGTATGATGCCTGCTGTATCACATGTCGCTCCGCCCACGGGCATTTGCTCAAACAGGCAGGATAAACACGGCGTAACCCCCGGAATAATCGTCATGCACATTCCCTGACTGCTGACACAGGCACCATAAATCCAAGGTGTTTTCGTTTTCAGCGCCAGATCATTGATGACCATTCTCGTTTCAAAATTATCTGTCGCATCCACGATGCAATCCGCTTGTTCGATCAGCGGTTCGAGCGTTTCCGCCGTACCTTCCGCCGCGTAAGCATCGATATGTATATCACTGTTTACCGCCAAAAGACGCGCCTTGGCCGCCATTGCTTTCGGCAGGCGCTGTCTCGCGTCTTCTTCTGTATACAGCTGCTGTCTTTGTAAATTGCTCCATTCCACATAATCCCGGTCAATAATCGCCATACGGCCCGCTCCGGCTCTTGCCAAACCCTCTGCCGCGGCTGTTCCGAGGGCTCCGGCTCCGACAATCAGGACACTGCTGTCAGCCAGCGCCTGCTGCCCTTTTTCCCCTATCGGCTTAAATCTTGTCTGCCGCGAATAGCGCTCTTCCATCTGTGTTGTCCCCTTGCATTTTTATTTCCATCATACCATGTTTCTTCCCGATCAGTCCTGATTTGAAGACTCGACATGCGCCAAAAGTCTGGTGTAATCGTCCCGTGTGTTGATATTAGCGAACTCCTCCGGCCCGGCGCCGATGTCTTCAGCCTGCACATAACAGACAGACAGCCGTTTCAGCGTGTCTGTCATTTTCAGTTTGTTTTGTGTCAGCTGATCAAAAAGCACATCCTGCACCCGTTTATGGTAAACCGCCAAGAGGGGATGCTCTCTGTTTTCACAAACCGGTATGACAGCGTCCAGATTTCCGGTCAGCTTCATTTCTAGTGCAGCCATCGTCTTTCTTGTCACGAGCGGCGTGTCACAGGATATGACCGTGTATGTTTCGCCTTCCGTTTGTTTCATTGCCGTATATATGCCGGCCAGCGGGCCCATTCCCCGAAACCGCGGCTCATCGGCAAAAACATGCCGCTCCCTGTTTGATAAGAACTTTTTTATATGCTCAGGGCGGCTGATAATTACCGTTTCTCCGCCGCCGAAGGCTTTTTTCGCCTGTTCATAAAACATGCCGCCCTTCCACTTTGCAAAAGCTTTCGGTTCTCCGAATCTTCGGGAAGCTCCCCCCGCTAATATTACATTCACCCGTTTCATGTCATCTCTCTCCCATTCTATATAAAAGCATAGCAAACGCCTCAGCCGAAATACAATATTACGGTGCTTGTCTGTTTAATTAAGAGGAATAGCCGTTGATCCTTTCCCATATTGTAGTGTTAACATCATGAGGGAGATGGTTCTTATGAAAATATCCGGTCCGTTTTTCCACGACACTTCTCAAGAGAACCTTTACTTGAAATCCGAACTTTCCAGATGCAGAAAATTAATTTCAGAATTTGAAGCAAGCTACTTCCATCAGAAAAATAATAAGCTTCAGGAGGAAAACGCCAATATTAAAGAGCGGCTTCACAAGCTTTCTGACGAATTGGAAGCCATGGCTCAAAAACACAAACAGACAAGTGACACGGAACGTTCTTTGCATGAAATCAGAGCCGGGCTGCTCGATAAAATCGTCATTCTGCAAGAACTGCTTCAGCAGGAAACGTTTCGGCGGAAAAATGAGATGGAAGAAAAGCACCGTCTGCATCTTACAAATGTAAAATTTGAAGAAGAAAATAAAAACTTACATACCCGCATCCGCTCACTTGAGACCGCCATTCAAACTGAACGGACTTCTCACGAAGATATGAAACAGCGTTATCATGCCGCTGCAGACGAAAATACCCGGCTCCAAACACAAATGATAGAAAAAGAATACCAGCTCAAACATATTAAAATAGAAATTAATCATATGAGAGATCGAATACTAGAAACAAAAGAACGGCTTGTAGAAATAGAAAAAACGAAAGAAAAGTTATTTCAAGAAACCATTCTTTCGTATAAACGGCAGCTGGACGAAAGTGATGCTTGGATTGCCGGCCATTTTGCTGATATTGACAGCCGCACGGCGGAACCGGCGGAACAAGCTCTGGAAATCCCTTCTGTTTCCAAAGAGACTGTTCAGGCAGAAGACTTGCTTAAAGCCGTTACCGAACAAGTCATCTCCCTGCAAAAACAATTTGTACAATCAGAGTCCCGCGATCAGTCGTTTGATGAAAAACTGGATGCGTTGAAAGAACGTGCTGACGGCGAAAAGCCTTTCCAAAAATATGTCGTCAAGCTTGAAAAAAAGCCTGGAAAAGATGCGTCACTTCCGCAGAATAAGCGGGAAAACGCAAAAAAACTGCTTGAGTAACGCAAGCAGTTTTTACTGTTTTATTCAGCAGCCGTATCATTTGCCGTTTCTGCTGTTTCCTGAGAAATTTCTCCCTCAAGAATATATTGGCCGCGGTATGGTTTTTTCACTTCCGGATACATTTTAATTAAGCTTTGCATAAATGTTGTCATATTAGGAATTTCAAGGCCGCTTTCCTTTTCAATTTCCTTTTGCAGTTCGGAACTTTTGATCGCTGCATTGTGGCGTTTCAACGTTTTAATCGCTGCTTCGCGCAGTTTTGCCGCTTTTGATCCCGGTCTCGCCGTCCCTCTTCTTCTTCTTGTAGAACCGTCCGGAATGCCGGCGGGAAGAGACGTAATAGACTGCATCTGCGGCTGGGAGGATTGAGGCTGTGTCTGCGGCTTTTGATAGCTTCTCATTTCCTGTGCTGCAAGCTCTGCAAGCACCGGGAGAGAGTCACTTTTTTTCTCCGGACGAAACTCTTTTTTTGTATCGGACAGGCTGCCTGTATTGTCTAATTCTCTCAGTTTTGCATATATTTTATCACGTTCTATTTGATATTCACGAATGACTTTTACCTCTGCTTCGTTTAATTGTTCTAAACGTAAGCGCAGCGCTTCTCTTTCATTAAACATGTGTAAAACCCCCTGTCAAAAATTTAAACGCTTTTATTAAGATATTAGATTACAAAAGTAATTTTATCAACTATTATTTTATCATTTTACTATTTTATTTACTCTATGAAAAATTGCTTATTTTCTGAAAATGGTACTTTATATACAAAAATCCTTATCATATAGGGGATTCTGGACAAAGTTCCAATTTATTCAACCATTTCAAAATATAACTTGAAATGACTTGTTTAATGAAAATTAGCGTGATATCTACAATTTTCGACTATAATATGTAAAAGATAATGATACGGATAAAACAAGCGGTACAGCGTGTTTACGGCTGTTTCTCTTATTTTTTAAGCCACACATGTCATATTGGAATTTTTTATCCAATAGGCACAAAAAAACCCTGTTACCTAAACGGCAAAGGGTTTGCGGAACCGAGACAATAGTCCGACGGAGATTGTCCCGATTACTCAGAAGCCTGCTCCGTTTCTGAAAGTACTCGGCTGACGCGTTTTTCAAGCATTTTCATCCCGCTTCCTCCCGCTTGAAAATGGCGGAGCTGTCCGCTTTTATCAAAAACGTAATAAGCCGGCACATATTCATTTTCAAATGCTTCAGTCAGCGTATGATCGCTGTCGACGTAAATCGGCTGAGAGATATCATGTTCAGCCGCTGTTTTCTTGATTTTCTCAAGATCAAGATCGTCTTCGGAACGGGGCATGTGAACGGCCATCACATTCAGCTGATCTTTATATTTATCACGAAACCCGTTCACCTCAGGCATCGCTTCTTTACACATGCGGCAGCTGGCGGACCAGAAGTGAATCAGTGCCGGCTTTCCGCCGACCAGCTGTTCCTTCGAGACTTCTCTGTTAATCCATGCTTTAGCGCCTGTCAATTCAGGCATTTGCTGACGTAATTTCATCTTATTTCCCTCCTTACGAAAAAGGTTTTTTGCCGGGGCTTTCAGTCCGCCGGGCAACGTTCTCCTGTTTTCCCTCCAAAGGATATGATTTGGCTGAATCACCATGTTAAAATGAGTGTGGCGATTCCTTAGTTCATATCTTCACAAAAATGATGATATTGAAACCGGGCAATATGAACAAATCATAAATGAAATAACTGATTTCTATTAAAAGGTTTATTTTATTTTAAAAACGGGTATATCACTTTTAGCTTTTTCCGCAATAGACTTGAAAGGAAGACATCACTATGATTGATCTAAAACACTTTGATTGGGCCGGGCTTCTCACATCTGCCGGGATTTTCATCATAAAGCTGGCTCTCATTATTTTAGCGTATTTTATTTTCCGGACGGCAGGAAAAAAGCTGATCAAGCATCTGTTTCAGAAATTCGAGCAACAAAACAACCTCTCTACAGGCCGCGCTTATACTTTGCGAAGCCTGGCGCTTAATGTATATGGATACATCCTGATTTTCGTTTTTATCGTAATGATTTTGGATTTATTTCACTACAATCCGAGCGCTCTCATTGCCGGCGCCGGCGTGGTCGGTCTCGCAGTCGGCTTCGGGGCTCAGGGGCTTGTCAGTGACATCGTCACCGGATTTTTTATCCTTTTGGAAAAACAGATCGACGTCGGTGATTATATTACGGTTGCCGGCTACAGCGGCATTGTCGAGCAGGTCGGTCTCCGTACGACGCAAATCCGGAGCTTTGACGGCACGCTTCACTATCTTCCCAACCGGGGCATTACGAATGTGAGCAACCATTCCCGCGGAACGATGCAGGCGCTTGTCGATATTAAAGTGCCGCTTGAAAAAAATCTTGATGAAACCATTCAAATCCTGCAAACCGCGTGTGACAAAGCAGCCGCTGAGCTCCCGCAGATTAAGGAAGGGCCGGACGTCATCGGGGTTCAGGATTTAAGCTCGTCAGAAATGGTGCTCAGAATCATTGCCAAAACAGAAAATATGGAGCAATGGCGGGTTGAACGCGTACTGCGGAGAGAAATGAAAATCGCGCTCGACCGTTTTAAAAACGCCGCTTCCGCCGAATAGAAAAACCGAAGCGTAAGCTTCGGTTTTTTCTTTTTAATGAAATTTTTTTTCCACTTCGCTGCAGATTTCGTCGGCGGTCATTCCGGAAGCCGTAATGACGGGAGCCTGAGTTGACGTATCGGCAATTCCTTGGACATTGCTGTCAAGTCCGGTTACGACACAGCAGTCACAATTCTTCGCATCCTCAGGAGTCTTCATCATCACTACGTCATATCCTTTTTGTTTTAACGCCTGTTCTACATCCGATAAAGATTGTTCAATTCCAATTTTTTTCGTCATATTGAACACCTCCGTTATGTAGAATGCTCAATTTTTGTTAGATTATTCTTCTTTTCGGATTTAATTGGCATACTTCGAAAAATATCCGACCATGACATTTACCGCGGTTTCCATCGCATCTTCATCCGGGTTCAGCTTTGCGTGATGAAGCCCGTGGGATGAATCGGCCCCCAGCCAGAACATAAAGCCGGGATATTTTTTCAGCATATATCCGAAATCTTCTCCGGTCATCGCTTCTTTCGCCGTTTTCACGTCAGCAAGCTGATGATCGCTGACAAATTGCATAAATTCTTCGGTCAGGCCGCTTGTATTATAAACTTGATGATAAACGGACGGATACGTGACTTTTCCTTTGCATCGGAAGCCGATTTCAATTCCTTTGACAAGCTCTTCAATCCGCTTTTTCACCATACGCATTGATTCCTCGGAAAGCGTCCGGATGGTTCCCTCCAGATGAGCATGCTCTGCGATGATATTTTGCGCCGTGCCCCCGGTAATCGTTCCGACAGTTATCACAGCGCTGTCAAGCGGATCCGTATTTCTGGATATGACCGTTTGCAGCTGCGTGACAAGCGTGCTCGCGGCAACGACCATGTCGTCTGCTGTATGCGGATATGCCGCATGCCCGCCTTTCCCCTCAAGATCGATGACGAGCTCGCTCGTATTGGCAAACAGCAATCCGCTTTTGGTGGAGATTGTGCCTACAGGAAGCTCAGGTGCTATATGGAGAGCGGTAATCAAATCCGGCGTCCATTTTTTCAGCACATCGCTTTCAAGCATCGGTTCCGCTCCGCCCGGTCCTTCTTCAGCCGGCTGGAATAAAAAGAGCAGATCATGTTTGACGGGATGATGGACAAAATGATCAATAATGCCGAGCGCGATGGTCATGTGCATATCGTGGCCGCATGCGTGCATAAAACCGGGGTGTTCAGATGCAAACGGAAGTCCCGTCTGCTCTTCAATCGACAGAGCGTCTATATCCGCTCTGTAGGCGAGCATTTTTTCCGGAGCCGTGCCGTTGACTTTGACAAAGATGCCGGTTCTCCAAGTTTCAATTTCAATTCTTTCCTCCGGATATTGGTTCAATAGATTCAGCAGGTACTGCTGGGTTTTATATTCCTGAAAGCCGATCTCCGGAATGCGGTGCAGATCTCTTCGGATGGCAATGAGCCGCTCTTTTTCCATATGTATTCCTCCTTGAGATAAGAATAAGGCGTGGATTTTATCATCCACGCCCATTCTATCAAACCATTCCTTACAGCTGGCGTAATTCCTGTTTGATTTCTGTTTTGCCTTTTGTTTTTTCATCGATATCTTTGATTTTTTTCGCAGGTGTTCCCGCTACAACGGTATATGGTTCGACATCGTTCACAACGATGGCTCCCGCAGCGACAACCGCGCCTTTACCGATTGTTACGCCTTCAAGCACAACCGCATTTGCGCCGATCACAACGTCGTCTTCCACGACAACAGGCTTAGCGCTAGGCGGCTCAATAACGCCCGCTAATACAGAACCCGCTCCGATGTGGCAGTTTTTGCCGACAGTCGCGCGCCCACCGAGAACAACGTTCATATCAATCATCGTACCTTCGCCGATGACTGAACCGATATTAATAGACGCACCCATCATGATAACGGCATTGTCGCCGATTTCGACTTGGTCGCGGATAATAGCGCCGGGCTCGATTCTCGCTTTAACATCTTTTAAATCAAGCATCGGGATCGCAGAGTTGCGGCGGTCATTCTCAATGACATAATCCTCAATTTTGTCTTTGTTTTCTTCGATTGCGCTTTTAATTTCAGCCCACTCGCCAAAAACGACGCCGGATTGGCCGTTCAGGAATGTTTTAGCGGAATCGCCAAAGCTGATTCCTTCGAGATCGCCTTTTACATACACTTTTACAGGCGTTGATTTTGTACTATTTTGAATAAATGAAATAATTTCATTTGCATCCATCATTTTCATATGTATTGTCCTCCTCTGATTTTCTACCTCATTACTGTAACAAAGGAAGGATACAAAGACAAGAAAAAAAGGAACAAGCCTTTATTCTGCCGGCTGGCTGCACAGCGCGGCAAACTGTCTTCCGAATTCCCGGAGCTCTTCTTCCTCACTGCCCTCAGGGTTGTTTTCAATTTTGACCGACGGCAGCACCACCCGCCCGCCGCGGGCCGTGATTACTTTTTCCAATTCGTCAACCGCTCCGCAAAAAAACTCATAGGACGTATCTCCGGAACCGAACAAAGCAAATGTTTTTCCCGTAAACTCCAGGTTTTCCATATCTTCAGCAATATCGAGCATTTCATCAGGAAGATCCCCGTCTCCCCACGTATATGTGCCTAATAAAATATACTCGTAATCATTAAAAAGTTCGGCATGAATATCCATCGCTTCATATCTGTCTACGGATGCTTGTGCTTGGATCAGCCCTTTTTCAATTAAATCCGCCATCGCCTCGGTGTTTCCTGACATTGTAGCGTAAACAAGCAGTACATTCCCCATCTTCGTCTCTCCTTTATGCATAAAAACTAATGTGCGAGCCGAACCGCCTCATACGGTCTGACAAACTTACTTTCGTAAAGGCCCGCGCAAAAAAAGTTTTCTTCCCGGTTGGCCACCCGCCATCCGTGACCGCGGATCGTATCAAACCACTTTAATTCACCGGCGGCGAGATCAGCTTGATAAATACGCGAAAATCCGTTTTCGTCCTGTGACGATGTAACATAAATAATCCCGTTATCCTCAGAAACGTCGAGAAATGATTTTTCCCGTACGGCGGGCCCGGCTGTAATGGCAAACTCCTCTTGCGTCCGCACGTTTCGGACGGCAACCTCCCCCCGTTCTCCCTTTGCCGCGCCCTTTGCTGCAATGAGCCAGTCATTCTGATACATCATCATTGAAGCCGTCATGCGCTGCCTTTCGCGGCTTATACGCCGGATGCGGTCTTCCGTCAGATCATACGCCCAAATGCCGCCATGATTCATATGAATCCGGGTGCCGATATAAATCGTCTGACCGTGTAAACAAAGCGAACGGATGACAGGCGGCTCCTTTAATTGTGAAAAGGGCTTAGCCACATGCCAAGTGACGCCGAAATCATCAGATAAGTAGAGGCAATATGTGCCGTGCGCACAGACAAACCCGTCATTCCGCCCGGCAACGGCCCATACGGAGGCGCTGGTCGGAAATCGGGAGGCCGTCCAAGTCTTTCCCTGATCGGCTGATCTGAGGACGGCGCCTTTTTCTCCAGCCGCGAATATGTAGGGCCCTATGTAAGTCAGCACATGAATCCTGCTTTTCACTCGGAACAGTCTTTTCCAACCTTCTTCCGCCGAAAAATGAAAAATACCTTCGTCTTTCACCGCGACAAAATATCCTGAGGTCACTGATGCCATGACAGCCGTCGCGCCTTTATGAAACATGGCACCGGTCTCCGTGGTGAGCGGCCCATGCAAGAAAACCGCGGACAAATTCTTTGCAGCATTCCTGATCCTCAGCCGTCTCGGGCGCCAGCTCGATTTTCAGCGTTTCCGGATATAAATTGGCTCCGGCCTGTTCAAACGCATCGCAAAACAGCGTGACCGCTTCGCAAAACTTCGGGTAGGCGTGATCGCCTGAACCGAAACAGGCCGTTTTCAGTCCGTTGAGCTGGCTGTGCAGAATATCTTCGTAAAAATCTTCCGCTTCGTAAGGAAGATCACCATCCCCCCATGTGTACGTGCCGACAAAAACATAATCATATGCTTCGAGAGAATCCGCATCTGCCTCATCCATGTCGAGACAGTCAACTGCTATCTGATGCCCGCTCAGTGTTTCTTTTATAATACCGGCAATATCCTCTGTATTCCCCGACATGCTTGCGTATATCATTAATGCTTTCTGCATAAGATCACCTCGTAATTGATAATGATTTTCATTAACATATATAACACTTTAAATGATAATGATTTTCATTGTCAATAAAAAATAAAAAAAAGACAGCATGATTGCTGTCTTTCTAAAATGGGCGTTCCTGCTTCAGCATATCTTTAATGACAGAAACAAAAGCCTGCACCTGTTTTAATTCAAATGCCGGCTCATAACCGAGCAGCCATGTGTCACGGCCGATCGGATGATCTTTTGTATCAAGCAGGGGCATTTTATTTACTTTGTCTTCCTCTTCTAAAGTGACTGACGGCAGAATGGCATAACCGATTCCGTGCAGCGCCATCTGCTTGCACGTTTCAATCTGATCGACGAGGATGGTCTGTTTCGGCGAGGTTTTGAATTTTTGATGCCACCAATGCTGAATTTCCTGAAAATATGTACTGTCACTTTTGAATTGGATAAACGGCCGATCGGTATGGGCAATATCATCAATACAGGAAATTTCCGTATCAACCAAATATAAATGATCGGTCATTAAATAATCTTTCCGGCCTTTCCATTCCGGATTTCCCCGGATAATGCCGATATGTACCTGATCTTCATACAGACTTTTCAGCATTTCGCTGCTCCACCCTGTAATGAGAGAGACCTTTGCATTCGGATATCGTTCCACATATGTTTTTAACACTTTCGGAAGCCAGTGCTGCCCGATAATGGAGGCGACGGCAAGCTTTAATGTGCCGTGAATCTCACCCTCAAGTTCATCAATGTTTTCTCTGATTCTTTCTTGCCGATCCGTGACGTCATTTGCAAATTGTATGATTTTTTCTCCTGCCGGCGTTACCGTAAGTCCTTTTTGAGATCTTAGAAAGATCTTTGTTCCCCAGGCTTTTTCAATGGTCTGCAATCGCTGGGACAGAGCCGGCTGTGACACGAATAACCGTTCGGCAGCCTTCCTCATGTTTAATTCCTCAGCCAAAACTACGAGCATATGAAGCTCTTGAAGCTGCATGTCGTCCTCCTTTTCAATGCCTTTCGTATTTCTTATCTACCATTCTAATAAAATAAAGGCTGCCGAGGCAAGCGCCACTCATATGTATGCGTTTTCTTTTTCCGGCATGCAAAAGAACAAATAGGCTGATCGTGCGAGCCTACTTATTCAATGATCTGATATGGCTGCTCAACTGTTTTAACACGACTCTTCTCGTGAAAATGCCTTCAAAGACGCCTTCATCATTTTCAACGCAGACAAAGCCGTTGTTAATGACCATGCTGAACCCTTTGATAATCGGATCATTGATGTGGAGACGGGGAATGTCTTTCAGCATGACTTCCTCAACCGTAATTTGATCCAGTTTCTCAAACTCGATCCGTTCAAGTCCGAAAATGCTGTTCATAATCATATTTGTCCCGATCAAACCGTGCAGACGGTACGAAGCGTCGAGGACGGGAATGGCGGTATAGCCGGTTTTGGTCAGCACTAAAAGAGCATGCTCAAGGTTGTTACCGACTTGAACGTGCGCCACTTTATCCGCCTCGATCATAAATTGTCCGACTGTTGCATCAAGAAGCTGATCTGATTGTAAGCTAATCATGTCACTTCGACCCCTTTACATTTTTCATCAAAGCATGTATTCCCTATATTGCAATAATATAAACATTATCATTTTTTGTCGAAAAGTTTCCGTCAATAAAAAAGATACTCTTTGCAATCGAGTATCAATTTATAGGCCGCTGATTAATTTTCATTCCGAAAACGGTCATAGAGCGTTACGAGTTTTTTATAAGTGGTTCCATCAACGCTTTTTGACCCTGCTTCTATATCGTTGATTTCGCTGGTCAAAAGCTCAATGGCATATTCTTGATTGATCAGGATATTCAGCAGAAGTTTCTGTTCTTCTTCCGTAAATCGTTCACTGATAAGACTCATACGTAATCAGGCCCCCTATTTTTAACTGAATACCTCTGAAAGCAAGGTGAAATTTGCTTTCAGCTCTACCGCTAGAATAAGTAAACAGAAAAAAATCGTCAACCGCATAATTCGACATTTTGCGGATTCTGTATGAAATATTATTTTGTGTAACGATTGGCATAACTGAATGCTGTGCAGGAATCGGGCTTGATTTTCGCTTCAATGCCCATCGAGGTAATGCGGCCGGTCATTTCTTGTATCAATTCTTTTGTCAGCCCTTTTTGACCGATATCCAGATGCACTTCAAATGAAAGATCCGCCCCTTCATCCGCAAAAGGCAAGAGCAAATCTGTCATTTCCATAAGACGGCCGTCGAGGATATGCGCAGCCATCTCCTGGCTGAACGCGGTTTCCAGCGAAATTTTTTCGCGAAGGCTATGTATCGGTCTTGCAAGATCGTGATTTTTCAAACAGCCCCAAGCTCCCTTGCCTGTACGGTGCAAGTGTATAGCCGTAATAAACTTTGTGAAGTCGCGGTAAACTTGTGAATCAGTCCCTACAGACAGCACGTATGCTGAACGGGGGTCTTTATTGACAAAGCGTTTCAGCCGCTCCGTCACGTCTTGAAAGGTCATCTGTGCCTCAGAAAGATTATAAAACAGAAAAGAATCAGCCATGTACGGACACTCCTCTTTCCAGAGTCTACAACCAAACGAACAAGCACGTTCCTTTGCATCATTTAATAAAGCTCCGCTTGCGGAAGACCGGAAGCTTGGTCAGCTGAAAAATCAAATCAAATTACTGAAGGAGCTCAAAAATTTCAATAGAAATCATGTCAATGTTATCAAACGGATATGTGTTAGGTTTTTCACCTTTTTGGAAAACCGTCAGTTCAAACGTTTGATTTTTTTCGAAATATTTAACACTGCAAATTTTTTCGCCGTTAACTTCAAAATAACGCTGCATCGGCTCGTTCGCCGCTTCCGCTGTTTCTTGCAGACTTTGCAGCCGTGTGATGATACCCATTAATTGTGACATTCTAAAAAAAGACTCCTTTCAAAAAACAACTTCAAATCAACAAGTATTTATTATAATACAAGTTCTACAGAGCATCATACCATAAAGTAGACCGGGATGGCATTTTCCCGCTGGATTTTCAAAAAGAAATAAACGGGAAAACCGTGTTTTCGAATAGTTTGAAGCTTTTTTCGGAATGTCATACACCTTTCAAAAAAAATTTTTCGCTTTTTGAGCCGCCATTGTCAGATGTATGTGAGAAGAAGCCTTTTTATGCGCAGACGGCATAAAAAAACTTGGCGGGGGTAGCGCCAAGTTTTTTCGGATCTTGATCTGATAGAGGGGTTGGGGAACAGAGAGTAACTTCTCTCTATAACTAAATGATAATGATTATCAGTATCATTGTCAATCGTTTTTTAAAACTTTTTCACACTTATAAAAAAAGCGGCATACAGCAGCCGCTTTAAAGTAACCCGTCCTGTTCATATAAATAAGAGTAAGGCAGATCGATAAATAAATACATATTGTCATCCATCGGGTATGAAAAGGTTCTGATCATCTCACCCGTCTCAATATCACTGTACAGGTCACTGAAAAAACCTTTTCTTGAATTCCGCATCTTCATGATGTTTTCTAAAAAGTACGGACGCCAGCTCCAGTTTTTCTCCATATATTCAGGCTGATAAAGCCATTCGCCGGACTGCTTGAACACATTTCCCGTCAGCTGATAGCCTTCTTCATCACACATATAAATTCTGAAGCAGCAGTCGGTCAGGTTTTCCGCCAGTTTTTTAATAAACTCATCGTCCGCCTGATGGGTTTTCTTCAGCTCGGAAACTGCCTGATTGACCCGCTTATAAAAATTCTCAGAGTGTTCATATACCGTTTCCAGCTTCTTTTTTTCTCTCGTAATAAATTGCTGAAACTCCGTTTTCAAGCGTGCTTTTAACAGGCTCCGGTCTATAAAATCGCCGCTCGGCGCCTGCAGATAATAGCCTTGAAAAAATCGGCCTCCGTTTCTCCATGCGTACTGGAGCTGGAAATCAGCTTCTATATCTTCATACAGCAGCGCGGCGCCGATTTTTCTCGCCAGCAATGAAATGCTGTACAGCACATGCTCATATGATGGTGACGGCTGAGATACCTTCAGCGCCTGCAAATCTATTTTCAGAAGGTCCGGTGAAAGGAGCGCGATTCTGTCCAGGTTGCTGCTCTCCTTACCTATATTGTCCACCGCGATTTTAATGCCGTATGTACGATAATAGGCAAGCATATGGTACAGCTGTTCAATGTCGCCTTCGAAATTGTGCTCGGTGATCTCAAGCACAATACGGTTCAATTCAATGCCCTGCTCTTCGTATTCTTTCAAAAGCTCAAGAAAGCTTTCGCCGTGGTCAAGCATCAATACATTCGCATCCTGATTGATAAAAATCAACAGATCACGGTCAGCTTCTTTAAACCGCTCCAGCGCCTGCCTGATGACTCTGTCATCGACCTCAAGCTTATATTCTTCCGGAATGCCGGAATCTAAGAAAAACGACCCGAGGCTCTCAATCTCCGCATCTGCCAAAATACGCCCAAGCACCTCATAGCCTACGACTCTTTGTTCTTCAGCGTTAAAAATCGCTTGGTAATACGGAATGACATCATCAATATTCGTCAGTATATCAAGTGGGTCCAACATGTTATCACCTGCTTCTCTATCTTTGTCTGATTATACACAATTATATCAGCACCACAAATGTTTAGATTAGGGGAAAAGGAGGCAGTATGGCAGCAGCTTAAAATAAAAGGGGGATATTTTTAAGATCACTCTTCAGACCGGTTCATTAAGGACGTTATTCATTTGTTTCACAATCACAAATAAAAGGATAAATATAAGAGCATTATAACCGGCAGCTGTCCAAAAATAATGGCTCCAATCAGTGCTGTTAAATATCCAATCATCATCATGTTTCAACTGAAAGAAAGTTCCTTTTTTATCTAAAGTGCCAAATGTAAGAGTTGTTAACCCGCCAACACTCTCGGAAACGTCAACTCCATACATTGAACCGGCATGATCAGTATGATTTATTGGCATATACGTATAATCAGATAAAATTGTTTCCGCCAGCTTGGTTGGCAGAGACACATATAATACAGCCGATGTATCGCCTCCGAGCCCACTCAAATACTCCCTGGCTTTAATACATTTCGTTTCATCAGGAAAATCTATGTGATATAGCTTTTCAAATCTGATTATTTCATCAGATGTAAGATTGGTATTTTGATAATACTCCGGAGTAAAAGCACAAATAATAAAGTACCAAATATTAAAGATGATAGCTAAACTGCTTACAAATAGTACAACGAACCATTTTAATAATTTCTTCAATTAACCGCCCCTTAATCTTTCAAAATTATATCATAATTTCGAATAGAAAATAAAACAAGCGAACGGCGGCTTTAACGTTCGCTTGTTTTGCAAAATAATCGATATATGAAAAATTAAAACGGATAAGGATTCAGCCATTGCCCCCCGTCCATTGTGATACAATCCCCGTTTATATAGGACGCTTCATCAGATAGCAAAAACGCTGCCAACGCGGCGATTTCTTCCGGTGTGCCCAGCCGGCCGAGCGGCACACTGTTCATAGTGCGGGACACCGCTTTTTCCGATTCAAACAGCTTCTCCGCACCGCCTGTCCGTTCAATCGGGCCGGGGGCTATCGCGTTTGTGCGGATGCCGTATTTGCTCCCCCATTCAACGGCCAGCGTTCTTGTCAGTGACAATACCCCCGCTTTGGCTGCAGCGGAATGAACGACACCCGCTCCCGCTCCCCATGCGTATGTAGCGGCCATATTTAAGATGACGCCCTTCTGCTCCTGCTCGATCCAATGCCTTGCCGCGGCTTGGCTGCAGAAAAATGTGCCGTTTAAAACAATCTCAATAACAGCTTTCCATCCATTGGGCGTCAGCTTCTCTGCCGGGCAAATAAAGTTGCCGGCCGCATTGTTAATCAGCGCATCGAGCCGGCCAAAGACTTTTTTCGCTTCTGTAATCATGTCTGAAGCGGCGGAATCAGAACGGACATCCATTTGAAAACAGGCGACCTGCCCCTCAAAGGTCTCAATTTCTTTTTTTGTTTCCTCAAGTGCTTCATGGTTCCTCCCTGTCACCATGACGTGCCATCCTAATTCAGCCTGTTTTTTCGCCATTGCTTTTCCCATGCCGCTTGAACCGCCTGTAATGATTACCGCTTTCTTATCCATAACAAACCCACCCCTTTTATTGAATGAATAATCATTCATAATTTTATCACAGATGTCTTTCCGCGTCATTACATGCTGAGAAGGGATTTTTCAGCCAAGCTGATGATATAATAGAACAACTCTGACAAAGGTTGGTTTTACATATGGAGAAAATGACCAGAAGAACATTTTTAAAAAGAGGATTCGGTGTTTTGGGTGCAGCTCTTGCAACGGCTTGCGGAGGCTACGGCTATGCCCGGTATATTGAACCGCGCATGATTGAAATCACCCGGCATACAATCACCAACCGCCTGATCCCCCGCGGCTTTGACAATTTTAAAATCGTTCAATTCAGCGATACGCATCTCAGTGATGTGTTTACATCCGGTGACTTGAATAAAGCAGCGGAAAAGATCAATCAGCTGAAACCCGATCTGCTCATCTTTACGGGAGATTTAATTGATAAGCCGCATTTATTTAATGATCACCAGCATGCACTCGCCGTGCTGCAAAATCTTGAAGCTCCCTTCGGCAAACTTTGTGTTTACGGAAACCATGACCACGGAGGCTACGGTACGAACACGTACAAGGCTCTGATGGAAGCTGCTGATTTTCAAGTGTTTCGAAACGGCTATCGTCAGGTGCAGCTGACAGACGGAAGCCGGATTGAACTCGCGTTTTTGGATGATGTAATGCTCGGAAAACCCGATTATGAAGGCACCCTGTCCCGCCTTTCCGAAGATGCGTTTTCCATTTTAATCGTCCACGAGCCTGATGCCGCTCTCGAGATAGGCGGATATCCCGTAAACCTCCAGCTGTCGGGACACACCCACGGCGGCCAGGTCCAGCTCCCGTTTTTCGGCCCTCTCATTACGCCTCCTTACGGAAAAACGTATACCGACGGCATGTATACGCTTCATGACACAGCCGTTTACGTCAATCGCGGGCTCGGTACGACAAGACTGCCGTATCGATTTTTAGCCAGACCGGAAATCACGCTGTTCACATTGAAAACCGAGCAAAAATAAGACTTTTATCCTGATACACAGACACCCCCTCCGTAATATGTATATGGAAAAGAGCAAAAAGGAGGGTGATGAAACTGCTGACATATCAAGTGAAACAAGGAGAAACCATCTCCAGCATTGCGCAAGACTTCAGAATAAGCGCTGCTGCTCTCCTTCAGGCAAATCCCTCAATCCAATCGGTCATATACGCGGGACAGCACATTATCATACCGAATCTTCCTGACCCATCCACCATTCCCTACTCCATCATCGTGTATATCGGAGCGAAGAAACTGGAGTTATACCGCCTTGGCAGGCTCATCCGTACGTACCCCATCGCAGTCGGAAAAATATTGACGACCACGCCGACCGGAGAATTTTACATCGTGAACCGCCAGCCTAAGCCCGGAGGCCCGTTCGGCGCTTATTGGCTCAGCCTCTCTAAAATTCATTACGGCATTCACGGAACAAATAATCCTTCCTCCATCGGCAAAGCGGTATCAAAAGGATGCATCCGAATGTATAATCAGGACGTCACTAAACTTGCCGCTGCCGTTCCTAATGGAACAAGGGTGACTATTATAAGATAGAAAGATCTTATTTGTTAATGGAACGAGCTGATGATAATATATTAAAGTGGGACCTTTAGGGTAAGGAGCGTGTTTATGGATATATTTAAAAATCGCAATTTTGTCCGTCTCTTTTTCGCAGCACTCGCTTCTCAAATGGGAACGACTGTAGGTAATATGGCTTTCGCTTTTTACTTGCTGGACCATTTTTCAAATCAGCCGGCATACACGACTTTGGCTGAGCTGATGTATTCACTGCCGACAGTTTTCGTATTTCTGATTGTCGGTGTCGCAGCTGACCGGCTTGACAGGAAAAAGGTCGCAGAGAATTGTGACTGGATCAGAGCCGGACTGACGATCGTATTGTTTGCCGCATTATACACCGGGAGCATCCCTCTCGTGTTCTGTATTTTGTTCATCAGAAGCGCCGTGACCAAGTTCTTTTTCCCGGCGGAAGCCAGCCTTGTACAAGCTATTCTGCCTAAGGAGCATTACGCGAAAGCGGCGGGACTTAACCAGATCCTGTTCAGCATCTTCATGGTATTCGGCGTCGGTATAGGCGCGTTTATGTATAAAACGATCGGTATTCACGGAGCCATTATCCTTGATTTTGTCAGCTTTATTGTATCAGGCTTTCTGATCCGCGCCTGCCGCATTCCGAAAGAAGCCCGTCAGCCGAACGGCCCTTTTAAATGGGGAGATTCGTTTCTGAAAGACTCGGTCGCTGATTTTAAGGAAGGGATCGTATATATTGTTAAAAACAAATTGCTTGCTTCCCTTATTTTCGGCTTTTTTATCTTTGGTTTTGTCAACGGCGGCTTTGCCGTACTGCCGATGTTTACGATGAAGTACGGACTTGCGCCTGATCATTACGAATCACATACTTCCATCTTCACCGTCGCACTCGGCTTCGGCCTGCTTGCAGGAAGTGTGATCGGAACGATGATCGCGAAAAAAGTCAAACCGCATCATTTGATGTCGATTCCTATTTTGGCAGCCGGACTGCTCATTTTTGTCCTCGGCTATACGGATAAGCTGTGGATTTATTATGCGGCGGCTTTCGTCCTCGGCATGTGCATCGGCCCTGTCAATATCGCCATCGGCGGCTGGATGCCGAAAATTGTTCATCCGAAAATAATGGGCCGGGTCAGCGGCTGGCAGGATCCTTTTATGATGTTTGCCCAATCGATTACACTCGGACTGGTTGCCCTGTTATTTCCGAAATTCGTTTCCAATATTGATTACCTTTATTACGGCATGGGAATCGTGATTTTAGCGGTATTTGTGTTCTATTTTATCGCTCTTCCGAAATACAGCGCCGAGGCAGCAGAGGTCGATGTGCAGCAATCATTAAAGGCTGATTCCGAAAAACATGCGAATCCTGTCTAATAAAGGAAAAAGATGCGCCCTTTTCATCAGAAAAAGGCGTATTTTTATAATCAATATTTGCATTTCAACGCTAAAAAAGTATAATCTATATATGAACTTGATCAATGCAAAGGAGAGAAATAATGGACGACCACGCTTATTCGAAAGAGCTGCAGCCAACCATCGAGAATCTTTCAAAAGCTGTTTATACTGTGAACCGCCATGCAAAAACCGCCCCCAACCCTAAATACCTTTATCTGCTGAAAAAACGGGCATTACAAAAGCTTGTGAAAGAAGGCAAAGGGAAAAAAATAGGGCTTCACTTTTCAAATAATCCCAGGTTTAGCCAACAGCAGTCAGACGTACTTATCTCTATCGGAGACTACTATTTTCACATGCCTCCAACAAAAGAAGACTTCCGGCATCTTCCGCATTTAGGTACGTTAAATCAATCGTACCGCAATCCTAAAGCACAAATGTCTTTGACAAAAGCGAAAAACGTATTGCAAAAATATGTGGGCTTAAAGGAAAAACCGCTTGCCGCCAACAGGCAGCAGCCCGCTTATCATAAACCCGTATTTAAAAAACTTGGTGAGAGTTATTTTTAATTCCGCCGCAAAAAAGCCGATGCGTCATGCATCGGCTTTTTTCTATTCAATCACGTACGTATCCACTTTTTTAATGAGCTCGCTGATTTCAGGCTTGCTGATCTGTTCATCCGCTCCGACTACTTCGCCCCGGTGGCGCAGGTCGTCCGTAATCAGGGACGAGAAAATCATAATCGGCACATCAGAGCTTTGCGGGTTATCCTTAAGGAGCTTCGTCAAACGATGCCCGTCCATTTTCGGCATCTCAATGTCACTGATAATCATGTCAATATGGTCTGACAGGTTTTCTCCGTTATCCGTCAGTTCCACGACGTAATCATACGCTTCTTTTCCGTTTTCAAACGTAACGATTTCACTGTACCCCGCCTCAGTCAGCTCATCCGTCAAAAGACGCATCAGAAGCGGCGAATCTTCAACGATGATCAGTTTTTTACCCGCCCGTCTTTCATCAAATCCTTCCTGATGGACATGGTAAGTCTCAACTCCGGATGCCGATTCAATATCGTAAATGATCTTTTCATAATCAGGCAGAAAGATCATCGTGTCTTCCAGTTTGATGATTCCCGTTAAATGCCGCTCCATGCCCTGGTTCAGGGAAGTCGGCTTTTCAATCGCCTCCCAGGACACCCTGTGGATTTGTGAAACGGAACCGACGTGAAAGACGATTTTCCGTTTGTTGAATTCCGTTACGATATATTTATCGTCTTTTGCTCCTTCGGCATCAACGCCGAAAAAGGAATACAGACTGATGACGGGAAGAATTTCGCCTCTCAGCTTAATCATCCCTTCTACGTCTTTATGAGACTGAGGCACAGATGTGACATCTACCGGCTGAATGATTTCCCGGACTTTCATCACATTTATGCCAAATGTATTGACGCCTACTTCAAATTTGACGATTTCTAATTCGTTTGTGCCTGAATCCAATAAAATATCGTATTGTTGTAAAGACAATTCAATCCCTCGCTATCCGCATTCAGTATTGTACTGTATATATCGGCTGGAAACGGAAAAAGTGAATGTATTCGGTCCAACTGGCCATGAACTCTTTATAAAAAAATGCTTTTTTCTGATATCCCATTGACTTTTTGACATCGAGTGGTAAAATAGTCAAGGATTTTTCAGGAAGAAGGGTGTAATAAATGGGTACAGTAGTCATATTCGACCAAGATCAAATGACGGTGTTAGAAGATATCAGCAAAACGGCTTACCTGCAAATGAAAAAAGAGGCGAAAGAGCGTCCCGACAAGTCCGCTCCATACATCTTATGGCGGGAAGACGTCAGCTTTGAATACGGGTATTAATGACATTCGCCACATATCACAATAGATAGATCATGATACAATGAAGACAATCATTTCAGCTGGTTGTCTTATTTTTTTCTGAAAGAAGGTATGTTTTCACATATCGGACATATACTCGGGATAGTTCAATAAAAAGATGACAAATGCTCAGCTAGTGGTAAAATAGGATAAACTCAATATATAGTATAAGGTGATGAATTATGGAACATTTGCTTAATCCGAATGTAAAAGAAATTGAAATTTCAGGAATTCGCAAATTCTCAAATCTTGTAGCTCAGCACGACAATGTCATTTCGCTTACGATCGGCCAGCCGGATTTCTTCACGCCGCACCATGTCAAAGCGGCTGCCAAAAAGGCAATCGACGAGAACGCCACGGCATATACTCCGAATGCGGGCGGCCTTGAGCTGAGACAGGCCGTACAGCTTTATATGAAGAAAAAAGCTGATTTGAATTATGAAGCTGAAACTGAAATCATCGTCACAACCGGGGCAAGCCAAGCGATTGACGCGTCTTTGCGGACGATTTTATCTCCAGGCGATGAAGTTATTCTCCCCGGACCGATATATCCGGGCTACGAACCGATCATCCGCATGTCGGGCGCCGTTCCGGTCCATGTGGATACGACGACACACGGATTTAAGCTGACGGCGCGGCTCATTGAAGAATCGCTGACACCAAAAACAAAATGCGTCATTCTTCCTTATCCGTCAAATCCGACCGGAGTGACATTGTCTGAGGAAGAGCTGCAAAACATCGCAGCCGTCCTGAAGGGCAGAAATGTTTTTGTCCTGTCTGATGAAATTTACAGCGAATTAACCTATGACAGACCGCATTATTCGATCGCGTCTTATTTGAGAGACCAGACGATCGTCATCAACGGCCTGTCAAAATCACACAGCATGACGGGCTGGAGAATCGGTTTCATTTTCGCACCGAAAGAAATTGCCAAGCACATCTTAAAAGTTCACCAATACAGTGTGACATGCGCGTCTTCAATCTCTCAGAAAGCGGCTCTTGAAGCGGTGACAAACGGTGTTGATGATGCGCTTATTATGAGAGAACAGTATAAAAAGCGGCTTGACTATGTATATGACCGTCTTGTTTCAATGGGGCTTGACGTCGTAAAGCCGTCAGGCGCATTTTATATCTTCCCTTCCATTAAGTCATTCGGAATGTCATCGTTTGATTTTAGTATGGCTCTTTTAGAGGATGCAGGTGTGGCTCTTGTGCCCGGCAGCTCGTTTTCAAAGTTGGGTGAAGGGTATGTGAGGCTGTCATTCGCATATTCACTGGATACATTGAGAGAAGGCTTGGACCGGCTGGAAGCATTTATTTTAAAAACGAGAGAATCCATGCAGACTATTTAAACAACGGCATAACGCCGTTGTTTTTTATTGTTTCGGGAATGTAATATGAAAGGCCGTGCCTCTATCCGGTTTGCTGTCTACTTGGATGGCTCCCTGATGGTTTTTAATAAGGTTGAATGTGACCATAAGCCCCAGGCCGGTTCCTTTTTCTTTCGTTGTCAAAAACGGTTCGCCTATTCGTTTCAGCACGTTTTCCGGTATCCCGTCACCCTCGTCTTTCACCGTCACATTAACGGAATACTCATCTTCTGTCATGATGATGTGAACCGTTCCCCCATCCGGCATCGACTCAACGGCATTTTTAATCAGATTGATAAACACCTGTTTCAGCTGATTTTGATCACCGTTAATATACATGCTGTCATGTTCATAATCCGTTTTGATAAAAATCCCTTTAAGATTCGCCTGCGTCTCTAAAAGAGCGGTCACTTCACTTATAATTTTCTTTAAGTTGACACGCTCTTTCACGGCGTTTTGCTGAGGTTTGGCAAGCATTAAAAGCTCACTTAAAATTAATTCGATTCTGCTCAGTTCAGAAAACACAATTTCAAAGTAATGTTCGTTTTCCCCCATCGTCGGCTTCATGAGCTGTAAAAATCCTTTGATCGCCGTCAGCGGATTGCGGATTTCGTGAGCGATTCCCGCCGCCAGCTGCCCTGCGATTGACAGCTTCTCCGACTTCAGCATTAATTCCTCCGTCTGCTTCCGCTCAGAAATATCACGCAGAATGACCTGCACGGCCGTTTCTCCGAAAAACGTCGTCGGAATGCAGACCATTTCCGTGTAGATCAGCCGGTTTTTAAAGGTAAACCACGATTGCTTAATAATTTCTGACTCGGTCTTTCGGTTGATAATATTTTGGATCCGCTGTTTCACGCCGTCATGATCACAGGGATGAAGCTGATCATAGACGTTTTTCCCAATTAAATCTTCATATGTTTCAGCCTCAAACAGCGAAATGCCCGACTCATTCATGAATACCCATTTATCATTGTGAATCACAGCGATCGTGTCAATTGAATTCTGAATGAGGAGCTGATAACGCTCTCTGCTTTTTTGCAGAATCGTTTGGAATTTTTTCCGTGAAGAAATATCAATCAGAAGCAGCAATTCCGCCCGCTGATTTTTATATGTCGTCGGTGCCGCCTTTACTTCTAAATGAACGGGCGTGCCGTCGAGCCTTCTCCACGTCTGTTCGATCATTCCGACTTCCATTCCTTTTTGCATCCGCACAATTCGGTTTTTCACAATGTCGTGATACTCTTCTTCAATAAACTCATAAGAGCGCCTGCCGATTACCTCGTCTTTGCTTTCAGCTCCCAGCATGGCAAGCATCGCGTTGTTGGCGTAGGCGATTGTGCCGTTGATGCTGACATATAAAGGATTCGGCAGCATTTCGACAAGACGCTCGAATTCGCCGTTTCCAGCCGCATCTTCCGACTGTTGTTCTGCCTTTTGCTTCTTTTGTTCATACATATAAGGCCGGCGGGGCATCTTCTCCTCAAGCACCTTGATTTTGAGGATGATTTCCCGATCCGTCCCCTCCATTTGCGGTGTGACAATTTCCACACCCGCTTCAAGCCATACGATGGTATGATCTTTTTTAATAAGACGAAAGGTGCAAGGCATCAAATGATGCTCATTATAGAAGTAACTTTCAACCAAAAATTGATCTTCTTCATGCAGGAACGTTTTGAGAAATGACCCGATCATCTCTTCCTGAGAATAACTGAAGTACGATTTGCAGTTTGCAGAAATATACATAATACGCCCGTTAGACGTCAAAACGGCATGAAGATCGGTTTTCGATTGAAACTGTTTGACATGCTGAGTATCCTGTTCCACAGAATCCCTCCTTTGCATTATACTCGCACTGCAGGCTGGACACGGACTGGTATAAAAAGAAATTCCACTAGATTGATTCGCTAAAAAATGAGCATTCTCCTTCTATTCTTATTGTGAACGTCAATTTTCCTGAATGAAAGAAAGGGCGCACGAGATGTTCGGCCGCCCTTTCATTTGTTATTTTTTATTGTATTTCTTTTCAAGCTCTTTGTAAGCATCAACTGCTCCTTTGGCAATGTTTTTACTGATATGATCTTTATCATCTCGAACAGACGGAACGACGACGCTGAATGCCACTCGTGGATGTTCTGACGGATAATAGCCGACAAAGGTCAGGTTATACGTCTCTTGCCCCCACCAGTTTTTGTTCGTGCCGTAATAGTGCGTCTGCGCGGTTCCCGTTTTTCCGGAAACATCAGCGCCGGAACCTTGGAATGTTGAATAAGCCGTTCCTTGAGGTGAGCTTGTGACCAACTTCATTCCTTTATGAACTTGGTCAAAATCGCTCGGGCTGTTATTTACTTTGTTCAAAATTTTAATATCTCGCTGTTCAATCGCTTTTCCAATCTTGTTTTTGCTGTCCGGTTCATGAATGCTTGTGACGATCCGCGGCTGGACGCGATACCCGCCGTTTGCGATGGCTGAAATATATTGAGCCATTTGAAGCGGCGTATATGTATCAAATTGTCCGATCGCAAAGTCCAGCAGCAATCCCCCGACCATTTGCGGATTTGACTGCATGCCCGCTGATTCCTGCGGAAGATCAATCCCGGTCTTCACACCCAAGCCAAATTGGGCGTAATAGTTGCGCATTTTCTTAATATCGTCTAATCCGGCCGGCAGCGTGCCGTGCGGAACGTAAGTAATGCCCGCGATATGCATGGCCACATGAAACATATATATGTTTGAACTTCTTTGCAGCGCGGTAAGCTCAGTAATGGTCCCCATTTGTGTCCACGATTGCTTTTCCGTGCCGTCTTTAAACTTAAGCGGTGCATCGACAAACGTTTTATAATGCGGGAGGCCGCTTTGGTAACCTGCAAGAACAGTCGCTCCTTTAACAGAAGAGCCCATCTCATATTGGGTCGTAAATGCTCCGATCGCAAAATCCTGTGTTTTATTTGTTTCGAGATCGATTCGTTTCCCCGCCATTGAGAGAATGTCCCCGTTGTTCGGGTCCATCATGACGGCAAATCCTCTGTCAACCATATAGTTGCCTGCGGCTCGGCTTCTTCTCAGCTCTTTTTCAATGACTTTTTCGACTTTCGACTGTAGTTCCATATCGAGCGAGAGCTGCAGATCGTAGCCTCTGCTGCCTTCATCGACGGGCTTTTGGCTGACGACCTCACCTTTGCTGTTTTCCACATACTCTACTTTTTCTTTATGCGCGTTTAAATAGTCTTCATACTGATATTCGATGTAGCTTTTTCCCACTCGGTCATTCAGTGAATAGCCTCTTGTGACATAGTAATCTTTCCGTTCGCCCAACAATCCCTGTTCCGGTGTCGTCACACCGCCGAACAGAGAGTACAGTGTTTTGTCGTACGGATATTTCCGCGTCCAGTCATTGATTACGTCAATGCCGGGGAGCTCTTTCAGGTGCTCAGATACGACGGAAACTTCTTCATATGTCAGGTCGCTTTTCGGTTTTTGCTTGTTGTTTTCATGCTCGTCAAGCAGTGAACCGCTGTTTCCGTTTCCGTTCAGCTTATTCGGGTCCATTGATTTGACGACTTGCGGCTGATAAGCGTTGCCGCTTGAAAAACGCGTATAAATCGCCGCGATTTCCAGCTCTTTTTTATCTTTTTTGATCGCATCAATCTCCTGCTTCGGGACGCGTTCAATCTGGCGTTTGTACACTTCTTGGGATTTCAGGCTGTTTTCTGAATCCTTCATAAGCTTTTCCGCCTTCTTCGGATGTGCGGCAAGCCAGTAATCAATGATATTTCGATCCTTCATAAATTCAGTATCAATATGAATCAGTGCGGCGAGATTTTTTGCCGTTTTCAATTTGTCCTTTGCCGAGGTTTTTGAGGTGGATACATATACAATTTCAGGCACAGCCTGGTTATCAACCGCCACCCTGTTCCGCTTGTCATACATCTTTCCCCGCGGTGTCGGATAATAGGCGGTTTTTGCATTTGCCTTCTCCGCATCCTGGCGGTGTTTATCCCCTTCGACAATCTGGACGATGCCGAGTTTAAAAATCAGTGCCGTAAAGAGAAGAAAAACAATCAAAAAATAGAGATTCATTCTCAGCGCTCTGTAACGTTTCGTTTTTTTCTTTGGTTCGCGCGCGACTTCAGCCACTTTCTGTTACACCTCTCAAATCATTGAATATATTTACATAAACAGATTTTAATTGTAACATTTTTGTAAAAGTTGTTACAGCGAAAACGGGTAAAAAAAACTGTCAAGATCAAATTATCTTAAAATATATCTAACACTTCAAATAATTTGAAGAGATGTAACGGATTTTAAAAAATAAATACAGATCGTTTTTCCCGGTATAGAGCCGTTTTTCTGCGCTCAATTACAATTATGACAAGAGTTTGTTGTCAAAGGAAATGGCTGCCTGCATTATGACAAAAAAGCTGTGATAAGATTTTTCATGTAGAAAAAAACAACTTCTCTGGGAGGCTATAAACTTATGAAAAAAGCATTTCTCTTATCTGCCGCCGCGGCAGTCAGTTTGATTACATTCGGAGGCATTCAGCAGGCATCTGCCAAAGAGCTGTCATGCCAGCACGTCGTTACCGTGAAAAAAGGAAACACTGTACAGCATCTGACTCTTCAAGAGGCTGTTGAAAAACTACATATGAAAACGAGCGTGAAAAAGCTGAACGTTAAAAATGAGAAAGAACTGACTCATCTGCTGCAAAAACACGCAAAGCATTCTGATATGACAGTTAAAGACGTTCAAAAAGAAACACCGGCAAAAACGGCTCCGACAGCTGCCGAAAAACCGAAAGCCGATCAAAACCAGACGGCTGACAATGCAAAACAGACAGATAACACAAACAACAGCAGCGAGAAAACTCCTTCTTCTGTCAGTGCGTACGAAAAGAAAGTCGTTGAATTGACAAATGCAGAGAGACAAAAGCAAGGCTTAAAACCTCTGCAGATTGATGAAAAATTAAGCAAATCAGCTCACGCAAAATCACAAGATATGAAAGACAAAAACTATTTTGATCACCAAAGTCCTACTTACGGCTCACCTTTCGATATGATGAAGTCTTTCGGAATCACTTATAAAACCGCCGGTGAAAATATCGCCAAAGGACAGCCGACTCCTGAAGCTGTCGTTAAAGCTTGGATGAACAGTGAAGGCCACAGAAAGAACATCATGAATCCTGAGTTCACTCAAATCGGTGTCGGTTACGTAGAATCAGGAAACATCTGGACACAGCAATTCATCGGAAAATAAATAATAAAAAAGATTGCCCCTGCAGGCAATCTTTTTTATTTCACCCAAAGCTTATAAATGCTTTGAGTTCCGCTGTTTTCTTCTCCTTGCGCGGAAAGCTTGTCGTACAATGATTTGGCAAGAGCCAATCCGGGCATTTCTTCTCCCATGAGCTCCGCTTCTTCAAGGGCAATGCCCATGTCTTTAATAAAGTGTTTCACGTAGAATCCGGGCGCAAAATCGCCTTTCAGCATACGGGGGGCGAGATTTGACAATGACCAGCTGCCAGCCGCTCCGGTTGTAATGCTTTTCAGCACTTGTTCCGGGTTCAGACCGGATTTTTCAGCGTAAGCCATCGCTTCAGCCACTCCGACCATTCCCGCTGCAATCGCGATCTGATTGCACATTTTCGTATGCTGGCCGCTGCCAGCCGGCCCTTGATACTGAATGTTTTCCCCCATAACGGAGAAAAGCGGCAGGCATGCTTCAAACGCTTCTTTTTCTCCTCCGGCCATAATGGCAAGCGTTCCGTTCCTCGCGCCGATGTCTCCGCCGGAAACGGGTGCATCCAGGGCGTGAATGGATTTTTCTTTGGCTTTCTCCGCTATCTTCTTCGCCAGAGACGGTTTTGATGTCGTCATATCAATGACAAACGCCCCTTCTTTTGCGTGCCGGAGAATGCCGTTTTCGCCGAGATAGATTTCCTCGACATCACTCGGATAGCCGACCATGGTAATAATGATGTCTGCTTTCTCTGAAAGGTCTTTGACCGTCTCCTGCCAGACCGCTCCCTTATTCAGAATCTCTTCCGCTTTTTGTTTCGTCCGCGTGTAGACTAAAACCGGATAGCCCGCTTCTAAAATGTGCGATGCCATACTGTTTCCCATGACGCCCAAACCGATAAATCCGACCGTTTTGTTCACTGCGCTTTCCTCCCCTGATGCGATTCATAATATCATTCTCTCATGTCTATATTACCATATTATAGGCTGATAGAGTCCGCGTTACAAGGTGAATTTAGAAATAGCGCTGATCAGATCTTCGCTTGCGCTCTTTAACATATCAGTCGATTGCTTCACTTTTTCAAGCGTAACGAGCTGTTCATCAGTAGAAGCATTCACTTCTTCCGCCGCTGCCGCAGATTCTTGAGAAATGGCGGAGATGCTTTGAATCGCTTCTTGAATCGCGGCTTGTTCTTCACTCATTTTTTGAATGTCATTGTAAATATGATCTATACCTTGAACGAGAGACTGCATTTCCGTCGTAATCAGATTGAGAACCTCACCCGTTTCATGAATGGCGCTGTTTTGTTCATCATTCATTCTGCTTGCCTCAATCATTGCGTGTGACGCTTCTTTTGTCTCAGATTGAATCAGCCGGACCGTTTCACTGATATGGCCGGAAGAAAGAGCTGATTGTTCAGCAAGCTTTCGGACTTCTTCCGCGACGACGGCAAAGCCCCGGCCGCTTTCTCCCGCTCTTGCGGCTTCAATGCTCGCATTCAGCGCCAAGAGGTTCGTCTGGTCTGAAATGGCGGATATTGCCGTCACGACTTCTTCTATGTTTTTCGTTTGTTCTTCCAGGTCATTCAGCATTGCCTCTACTTTTTTCGTTTCTGAATTGGCTTCGTTTGACTTCATCAGCAGCTGCCCGAGCGCGTCCAGTCCTTTGTAGCTGGCATCCTCTGAAGATTTTGAGAGTTGTTTTATGCTGCCTGCGCGATCTGCGATTCCTTTTATTTTGACTGAGAGATTTTCTGATTTTTCGTTGATCGTCTCAACCTCTGACGCTTGCTCTGTCGCTCCGGCGGCGACTTCCTCTATCGCTTTTGCGATTTGTCCGCTCGTTTCATTTGTTTCTTGTGAAATGACGGTTAGCTGGTCAGATGTATCAGACACATTTTCTGAGGAGGCCTTAACCTGTTCGACCATCTCTTTCATATTTTCAACCATTTGATTAAAGTCTTTTGTTAACTCGCCTACTTCATCTTTTGATTTCGTCTGGGCGCGGACGGTTAAATCTCCGGCTGAGACTGAATTTGTTTTGGCGATCAGCTGCTGAATCGGCCCGGTTATCGTTTTTGCTAGGAAATAGCTGAGTCCGATCGTAATCACAAGGGCGATCAGTGACATAAAAATGCTCACCGTGTTCATTTTGTCGGCTACTCCCATCAGCTGATCTTTTTCAAACTGCGTTCCGACTTTCCACCCTGTTTCTTTTACCGTTTGGTAGACGACCATGTTCCCCTGCAGCTCTTTGATGCCTTCTTTATCCGTAGTGATGTCTTTTAACGTCTGATCTTCCGAAATATTTTTTCCCTGTTTTTCCGGATGCGCCAGCAGAGAACCGTTTTCATCCGCCAAAAACGCAAATCCTTTATATGGAACCTTTTGCTCGTTGACCATGCTCTGAATGGAGGACAGCTTCAGATCTAAGCTCGCCACTCCGACGATGGTTCCGCTGTTTTGAATGGCTTTTGACGCCGTCACAATCATGTCTCCCGTCACTGCATCTTTATAAGGGTCAGTCCAGACAACTTTATCGGGTTTTTCGGCCGCCATCTTATACCACGTTCGATTTGTCGGATCATAGTCTTTGGCAAAATCGGCCTTTGGATATGTAAACATTTGTTTGTTTGCGGTTCCGACATACGCAAGCGCGACATATTTGTCATTCTGTCCGATCTGTTTTAACTCATCGTTAAAAAGCCGCGCGGTTTCTTTCTTCCCATCTGATAGAAAAGACCGGGACAATTCACCGCCTGCTAATCTCATTAATACGGTCTCATCATTTTTCAGCTGAAGCTCAATGTTCTGACCGAGTGAATTGGTGACATTCTCTGTCGTACGTTTTGCTTCCTCCGTCATCATCGGCTTTAATGTCAAATATGAAGAAACCGTTAAAAAAGCAACCGTTACAATAAGCATTGCCGAGACAAACACAGCAATTTTGATATGCATTTTTTTAAACATAACCATCCCCTCCTGAGAGTTATATCGGTCTTTCGGCCAAGAAAATGAATAAACCTTGAAATAAATATCAAAAATTTCCGCCATTTGGCGCAGCAAAAAAAGAGCCGTCATGCCGACAGCTCCGCCTTACGTAAAATATTCGATTTTCGCTTTCGGGAAATAGGTTTCGATATAAGACTCCAGTGTTTCCCTTAAAGCATGCTCTTCGTCTTTTTGGTATATATACTTGCCGATTCCGTAGCGTCCCCATTTGTATCTGCGCTTTTCTTCATCAAGCTCAAGCTTTGTTTTCGGATAGTTCTTCTCAATCACCCGTTTGGCCGGTTTTGTAAAACGGTGCTGGATCAGTTCAAATGTGATGTCATGCCGAACGCCTTCATCAAGCGCCGCGTCAAGTTTCTCAAACAGTTCCTTATAGCCTTCCTCCCAGCCATCGTGAATATAAATCGGCGCCACGATGAAACCGAGCGGATAGCCCGCTTTAGCGACTTTGACGGCGGCTTCTATCCGTTTGTCGAGCGGAGAAGTTCCCGGTTCAAAGTTTTTAATGACATAGTCCGCATTGATGCTGAATCTGAACCTAGTCTTTCCGTTATGTTTTGCATCAAGCAAATGATCGACGTGGTGAAATTTAGTCACGAATCTGAGCTGTCCCAATTCGCTTTGTCCGAAATGTTCAATGGCTCTTTTTAATGTATGTGTCAGATGATCGATTCCTACGATATCAGATGTACAAGAGGCTTCAAATCTTGTAAATTCCGGCGCCCGTTCTTTCATATACTCATCAGCCTGATCCAGAATCTCTTCCACATTGACATATGTCCGGATGTAAGGCTTTGACCCCATCGTCGTCTGCAGGTAGCAATAGTGACAATGCCCCATACAGCCCGTCGCAAATGGAATGGCATATTCGGCGGACGGCTTTGAAGAATCGAATTTCAGTGTTTTCCGGACGCCGATTACCAATGTTGATTTCGCGTTCCGGTATTGCTGCAAGTGATTTTTTCCCGGAATATTCCGGACTTGATTATGCGATGTCGTTTCTCTGATCTCAAGCCCCATGTTTTCAAACTTATTCTTCAGCTCTTGTCCTAACGGGTATTCGAGCGCTCTCGGTTCAATATAAACAAGCTGGGGCACAAACGGCTTCAGCATAGACAGACACTCCCTTTACATATTCTCATGTTGTTACTTTCCGTCCAAAAGAGAGTGAATATGCGTTGTAAACATTTCCTTTGATCAATGATACCGGTCTTCTTCAAAAAGCTCGCTGTAAAGCGCTTCCGCTTCCTCATATGTCGAAAAGACCGCGTCATCTTCGGCCAGCGGATGATAGGTTTCGTATAAAAACAGAGAAAGTTCTCCCTCATGATACGGGTGATGGACGATTTCCGCCTCTTTAATATGGGCAACATTGGCGGCATGCGGATTGCGGTAAATCACATACACCGTATCCCCCGCTGCAAATGATTTTGTCATAATAATCCCTCCTGTTGAAAGTTATTGTTCCCCCCTTTTTTCCGAATATGAAAAAAACCAGACGGCTTACACCGTCTGGCTTTTGTATTACTTATTGAATGTTTCTTTAACGAATGCGACAACCTCTTCTGTCGTGCTCATAGACAAGATTGTTTCTTTGAATGATTCAGCTTCTTTTTTAGAAAGCTTGCTGATCTGCGTTCTTGCCGGAAGGATGGATGTAGCGCTCATTGAGAACTCATCTAAGCCTAAGCCGAGAAGAATCGGAATCGCAATTTCGTCTCCCGCCATTTCTCCGCACATGCCGACCCATTTGCCCTCTTTGTGAGCGGCTTCAATAACAAGGGTGACCAGACGAAGGATCGCCGGATTGTATGGCTGATACAGATAAGCTACGCGCTCGTTCATGCGGTCAGCAGCCATCGTGTATTGGATCAAGTCATTTGTTCCGATACTGAAGAAGTCAACTTCTGTGGCAAACTGATCTGCGATAACGGCTGTAGACGGAATCTCTACCATCATACCGACTTCAATATCGTCAGAAACCGCTACGCCGGCTTCAACGAGTTTTTCTTTTTCTTCGAGAAGAATCGCTTTCGCCTGTTTAAACTCGTTTACTGTCGCAATCATCGGGAACATGATTTTTAAGTTTCCGTATGTACTTGCACGAAGCAGCGCACGAAGCTGAGTTCTGAAGATTTCTTGCTCTTCAAGGCAAAGGCGGATGGCTCTGTAGCCTAAGAACGGGTTCATTTCTTTAGGGAGCTGCAGGTATGGAAGCTCTTTGTCGCCGCCGATATCCAATGTCCGCACGACAACTGATTTTCCTTCCATACGCTCAAGAACCGTTTTATAAGCGTCAAACTGCTCGTCTTCCGTCGGAAGCTGGTCGCGTCCCATGTAAAGGAATTCCGTACGGTAAAGCCCTACAGCTTCTCCTCCGTTTTCAAGAACGCCTTTTACATCGTCAGGTGTGCCGATATTTGCGGCAAGCTCTACATGATGGCCGTCTTTAGAAACAGTCGGTTCATTGACGAGCTTCGCCCACTCAGCTTTTTGCGCCAGGTAAGCACTGTGCTTTTCTTCATATTTCTTTAACGTTTCACGGGAAGGATCGATGATCACATCACCATCGATGCCGTCTACGATTACCGTAACACCGTTTTCAATTGTCCCTGTAGCCGCTTTTGTGCCGACAACAGCCGGAATTTCAAGCGAACGGGCCATGATCGCGGAGTGTGAAGTGCGTCCGCCGATATCAGTTGTAAAACCTTTTACAAACTGGCGGTTTAATTGCGCCGTATCAGACGGTGTCAAATCTTCAGCCACGATAACAACCTCTTCTGAGATCATGCTCGGGTTCGGAATTTCCACGCCCAGCAGGTGCCCCGTCACACGTTTTGTTACGTCACGGATATCCGCCGCACGCTCTTTCATGTACTCGTTATCCATTGATTCAAACATAGTAACGAACATGGAAGCTGTTTCTTTCAGAGCGAATTCAGCATTGACTGAATCTGTGCTGATTTTCTCCTTTACCGGGTTCAACAGCTCAGGATCACTCAGAACTAAAAGGTGCGCGGAGAAAATGTCAGCTTTGTCTTGTCCCAGTTCTTTTAAAGCATGCTCTTTAATTTTTTCAAGCTCTTCTTTAGAACGTACAATCGCTTCATCAAAACGGCTTACTTCAGCCGCAGCATCAGCAATGTTTTTCTTTTCAACCGTTAAGTCCGGCTCTTCAAGCCGGTATGCTTTCGCAATCGCAATTCCGGCTGAAGCGCCTATTCCTTTTAATTCTTGCATTACTCGCCGAGTCCTTCGCTTTTCATTGTTTCTTCTAAAGCGTTAAGAGCATCGTTTTCGTCAGCGCCTGAAGCGGAAATTGTGATTTCAGCGCCTTTAGCGATACCTAGAGACATAACGCCCATGATTGACTTAAGGTTTACTGTTTTGCCGTTATATTCTAAGTTTACGTCAGCATCGTATTTGCTTGCAGTCTGTACAAGAACTGTCGCAGGACGAGCGTGGATTCCGGAATCTGCTGTTACTTTAAATGTTTTTTGTGCCATGATTATCATTCTCCTTTAAATTAAAGCTATTTTACTACACAATATTATATCATACAGCCGTACTTGTCATCTGACAAGCACGGCGTATTTATATGCTTATTTTCCGATTTTCACAATATCTTTTTGTTCCCGTTTTACGGTACCTTCGGCCGAAAGGGAAATCGCTTCACCCTCGGCAAGATTTGTAAAGACAATCGGTGTCATTAATGAAGGAACATGAGGTTTAACCGCTTCAAGATCAACTTCAAGCAGTTTTTGCCCCGGTTCAACCCGGTCACCCTCAGAAACACACGAAGTGAATCCTTCACCTTTCAGGCTGACTGTGTCGATTCCGAAATGAATGAGGATCTCTCTTCCGCCGTCAGACTGAAGGCCGATCGCATGTTTTGTCGGGAAAACATTCAGCACTTTTCCGCGGACAGGCGATACGACGATTCCTTCTTCAGGAAGAATCGCAAAACCGTCACCCATCATTTTTCCTGAGAACACCTGGTCAGGCACATCGGTAATCGGATGGATTTCGCCGGTGATCGGAGAAGCGAACACTTCTTCACCCTGCTCGTTTCGGAGCGGATCTGCGATAACCTCTTCAACCTGCTGGCTGACTTCTTCTTGCGCGGATACTTTCGGTTCAGGGCGCGGCGTGCGTCCGGCGATAATATCCTGCATCTGTGTTTTTAAACCGTCAGAACGCGGGCCGAAAATGGCCTGAATGTTGTTTCCGACTTCAAGAACGCCTGAGGCGCCAAGCTGTTTCAGACGGGCCTTATCCACTTTCTTCTGGTCGTTGACCGTAACGCGGAGCCTCGTGATACAAGCGTCAAGGTGCTTAATGTTTTCCTGATCACCCATTGCCTGCAGGATTTCATAAGGAAGGTCGCCGGCTTCGCCTGAGGCGCCCGCACCTTCATCCGCAGCCTCTTCTTCACGGCCCGGCGTTTTCAGATTGAACTTTCTGATCGCAAACCGGAAACCGAAGTAGTAAATGACGGCTAATCCTAAGCCGACCGGAATGACAAGCCACCAAGCCGTCCGGTTAGGCAGAATTCCGAACAGGAAGTAGTCAATCAGACCGCCTGAGAAGGTCATACCGATTTTTACATGCAGCAGCTGCATGACCATAAAGGAAAGCCCCGCGAAAACGCAGTGAATCGCAAACAGGATAGGAGCCACAAACAAGAATGAGAATTCAAGCGGCTCGGTAATTCCCGTTAAGAAACTTGTCAGAGCGGCAGAACCCATGATTCCGGCTACAAGTTTTTTCTTTTCAGGCTTCGCTTCATGATAGATTGCAAGTGCTGCCGCCGGAAGACCGAACATCATAAACGGATATTTCCCCGTCATAAATGTTCCCGCCGTCAGCTGCACGCCGTCTTTGATCTGAGCCATGAAAATCCGCTGATCTCCGCGGATGATGTCTCCGGCGGCATCTTTATAGCTGAAAAATTCATACCAGAACGGCGAGTAGAAAATGTGATGAAGACCGAACGGAATCAATGACCGCTCAATCATCCCGAAAATAAAGGCCGCCAAGGTTGGATTCGCTTCCACAAGACCCGTGGAGAAGGAATTCAGACCGTGCTGGATCGGAGGCCAGATCACTAACATAATAAGACCGAGAATTAATGCGGAAATTGATGTGATAATCGGGACGAACCGCTTACCCGCAAAGAATCCGAGGTACTGCGGAAGTTCAATTTTATAAAACTTGTTGAACAATAACGCGGCCAGAACCCCGACGATAATACCGCCGAACACGCCCGTCGCCAAAGTGGGTATCCCCAGCATGTTAATATAGGCCGGATGGTTTTCCGCAAAAAACTTTGCCCGTTCAATTTTGTCAGACGGAATACTGCCGTTTGCCATAAGCACGGCGCTCATGGATACGTTCATGACCAAGTATCCGATAATAGCCGCGATTCCGGCAACACCGTCTCCGTTGGCAAGACCGATCGCAACCCCTACTGCAAAAAGAAGCGGCAGGTTGTCAAATACGATTTGGCCGGCGCTTTCCATGACGTTCGCCACAAGCTGAACGTTATCATTGCTTAAGAAATGCATGACTTGAATCATATCTTTGTTCTGCATGGCATTCCCTAACGCAAGCAAGATCCCCGCAGCCGGTAAAATCGCAACCGGAAGCATAAGAGCACGGCCGATTTTCTGGAGAACGCCGAATAATGCTTTAAACATAAAAGATGTACCTCCTCTGTTAGCTAGTGTGACCTTACAGCGAAAATTCATGACAACGAATTCACTGGCGCAAGTCTTCAGTTTAACCGTTTACATTTGCCCTTTTACACAACAAAAAAGGCATGAGTAAAAAGGGTGTGCAAAATAACGGGATCGTTCTTCCCGTTTTTTACCCTCAATCACTCATGCCTGATCGAATCAGTGACACGTTTTTAAGGTTTCAACTGAAATTATGAAATTTTATTGGTTAATCGGTACAAATGAAGCGTGAGATAAACCGCTTCCGCCTCATGAACTGGTTTTTTCAGTATTTGCTGCAAGATTTTTATCAGTTTCCAAGCAGTATTGTAGCATAGCGGGTATTCATTTTTCAATAATAACATTAACTTTTCTGGTTCTTTTGTCTGCTCTTCCCGATTAATCCTGTCTATGGTAAATCTGATATGCCGGATCAGCCGCAAATAGTGGACGCTTTCTTTATTCACTTTCATCTGGAAAGATTCCTCTATCACCTGAACGAGCCGGGACATCAGCTGTGAATGCTGATTGACCTCTGAAAGGGGCCGATTCGTCAGGGCGGAATGGATATGCAGAGCGATAAAGCCGATCTCTCCTTCCGGAAGGCAGATTCCCGTCTTTTCATTAATCATGCCGACGACTTCACGGGCAATTTGGAATTCTTCCGGATAAAGCGTTTCGGTTTCCATAAGAAACGGGTTTTTAATGTCAAAGCCCTGCTGCAGCCGCTTTACCGCAAAGGCGATATGGTCAGTCAGCGCAATATGGATATGCTCATTTAACGGTTGGCTTGTCCGCTTCTTGATATGATAAATGACGTCATTGGAGATGTCGACAAGTGTCTCGTCCACATAACCGAGGAGCTTTTTAAATTGTTTTTGTTCTTTTTCATCCTTTAAGATGAACATCTTGTCATACCCTTTATCTTCAATGACATCCGCTTGTTTTTTTCCAAAGCCGATCCCTTTTCCGATTAAGACGACCTCACTGTATCTATCATGTGTTGCGATGAGCACATTGTTATTTAATACCTTTTCAACTGTAAAGGACCCCTTCATGATCCTCAGCTCCTTTGTCATTCAATACCTCATATCGTACAAAACGAACGGAAAGCGCGTCAATTCTTTTTTTAGACGGTTGATCGTTCAATAAGTCGGTAATCAAGAACTTTCCTTGCCGGAGGCCCGCCGCTGATCCGGTTCTCAAGCATGTGAAAAGCCTGCTTTCCCATTTCTTTTGTTTGTATATCTATTGTGGAAATACCTAACATCTTGCTGATATCATGATTGTCGATGCTCAAAATCGCAAGCTCTTCCGGGATGCGTGTCCCGTTTGCCTTGGCTTCAAGGTAAAGACCTGCGGATACTTGATCATTCGCCGCAAACAGCGCAGTCGGTTTGTCATCCCAGCTCTTCCATCTATGAAAAAGGGCTTTCCCGTCAAGCAGCGTCAGCGCCTTTTCCACAACCAGCTCTTCCCTGTAAGGCTGCCCGATCTTCTTCAGCGCCTCTTTGTATGCGGCAATGCGTACTTGACTGTTTTTTCCCTTTTTTCTGGCCAGGCTGATCGCTATTTTCCGGTGTCCCTTTTCTATCAGATAATCCAGACCGTGCCGAAATGCTTCCCGATGCGGATTACTGATGGAGGAAAGCCCTGCCGCATCAGTGTACTGGCAGAGGATGAGCGGTTCTTTCACGGTAAGCAGATGCTCATCAGGAATTGCTTTGGAGCAGATAATCAGGCCGTCCACTTGGCGCTCCTGTAATTGTGATAAGGCAAAACGTTCTTTTTGCTGCTGATAATCTGTCTGGTATAAAGAAAGATGCACGCCTGACGTTTCGGCAGCCTCGGCAATACCTGCAACAAGGTCTGCAAAATACGGAAGATTCACCGACGGAAGCACAACGCCGATCATATCGGAAAAACCTTTGGATAAATGCACAGCATGAATGTTGCGCGTATATCCGAGCGATTGCATCGCTTTTTTCACTCTTTCTCTTTTGTCCTTACTTACATAAGGATGATCGTTTAACACTCTTGATACCGTTGTAACGGAAACCCCGGCAGCGCCGGCAATGTCTCTGATCGTAGCCATGGCGTCCCCCCTTTCTTTTTTTCCCTTGATCTGGAATGCGTTTCATACAGTAAGCTAGAAACAGATACAGCCTATTCGTTTGAAAGGAGAAGAACAGCGATGGGGATTCTTTGCTTAATCGGTTTGTGTCTGGCCATAGTCGGCGGCAGTTACCTTGCCATGCGGCCCCTGAATGAAAAGCATGACATCAAACCATTTCAGCATTTTGATGATTTTTTCATTTAAAAGGTGATAAAAAAGGACGCTGCGTTCCAGAACCGTCCTTTTTTATCACAAAGCTTTCTATTTCAGAATCGTTAATTCTTTCGGATACTGCGTTAATGCTTCGGCGCCGTCTTTTGTGACGAACACATCGTCTTCAATGCGCACGCCGCCGACATCCGGCACGTAAATCCCCGGTTCTATCGTGTAGACCATGCCTTCTTTGAGGAGTGTGTCGTTCGCGCTGCTCATTGATGGATATTCGTGAACCGAAATCCCGAGTCCGTGGCCGAGGCGGTGCGGGAAATAGTCTCCGTATCCGGCTTTTTCAATAATGCCGCGGGCTTTTAAATCAAGATCGCCGATTCTGACGCCGGGTTTGCTTAATTGAAGCGCCGCCTGTTCAGCTTTAAGCACCGTTTCGTAAATCTCTTCCTGTTTCGGGCTGATTGATTGGTATGCGAATGTTCTCGTAATGTCTGAACAGTAGCCGTCAAGAATAACGCCCAGATCAAACAGAACGAAATCGCCTTTTTTCAACCGGTCTGCACCCGGATTTCCATGGGGCTGGCCTGATTTTTCCCCGAACAGCACCATCGTTGAAAATGACATGCCCTGCACGCCTTTTTTCTTCAGCTCAAACTCAATCTGCGCGAGTACTTCGGTTTCACTCACACCCTCTTTAAGCGCCGCGACACCGACTTCAACTCCGTAATCCGCGAGTTTTGCCGCTTCCCTGAGAATGCTGATTTCCTTCTCATCTTTTACGAGACGGAATTGGTTGAGCGTTTCTTCTGCCGAAACAAATGCCGCGCCCCCTGAAGCTTGTTTGAGCTGTTCTGAGCGGGAAAGAGAGATCGAATCCTTTTCAACCGCGATGGAATCAAGCCGCACATTTCGTTTTGTGAGCTCGGCTTTGATCAGCTCCCACGGATCTTCGTGATCGCCGTAGCCGATAATACCATGCTCCCACCCGGCGCTTCGGGCTTGTCCGGCTTCCATTCCCGGACAAACGAAAAACGGCTCCTGTTCCTGAAACAGGAACAATCCCATTAACCGCTCATGCGGATCCGTGTAAAAATCAGTTAAATAAAATACGTTTTCCTTTGTATGTATAAACGCCGCATCATGTCCTTCTTTTTTCAGCCAAGATGAAACACGTTTTAATCTGTTCATTTTTTGCTTTTCCTCCTTACCAAAGTGACTCTTTATTCATTCTATCAGTTTTCCGGCGTTTATGCTGTGAACGAACATTAAAAAAACAGCCGCCCGTGTGCGGCTGTCATGTTTATTTTAATAATCTCAGTCCGTTCAGTATGACCAGAATCGTGCTCCCCTCATGCCCGATCACGCCAAACGGCAGTTCCATCACCTGCAGAAAGTTAGCGCAGATCAAAAGGCAGATGACCGAGAGCGAGAAAACAATATTCTGCTTAATAATCCGGTTCATTTTCCTTGAGAGTCTGCACATTTTCACAAGCTTGTGAAGATCATTTTTCATAAGGACTAAGTCAGCCGTTTCAAGAGCCACGTCCGTTCCCCCGCCCATCGCAATACCGACGTCAGCGGTTTTCAGAGCGGGCGCGTCATTAATGCCGTCCCCCACCATGGCGATTGTGCCGTACGTTTCTTTCAGCTTCTTCACTTCTTTTGCCTTTTGGTCCGGCAGACAATCGGCAACAACCGTCGTCATGCCCGCCTCTTTTGCAATGGCAGCCGCAGTTTCAGACTGATCGCCGGTGAGCATGGCTGTTTGAATGCCCAGTGATTCAAGCTCAGCCATCACGGCTTTCGCTTCAGGTCGGATTTGATCCTTTAAGGCAAAGCAGCCCGCAATCCGGTCATCTTTCTTGACAAAGACCAGTGTAAAGCCTTTATCCTTTAATTCTTTTCCCGATGTCTGCAAAAAAGCATCTGCCGCATCTTCACCTGCAAATCCCGCTTTTCCGACCATCCATTTGACGCCTTCTATTTCAGCCTGAACACCGAATCCGGACGTCTCGTCAATCGATAGATGTCCTGCGGGCGCGGCGCCCCGGCTTTCGGCAAATTCAGCTATCGCTTTTGCAAGCGGGTGGCTTGATTGCTTTTCTATCCCATACACCGCCTGCATGATCTCATCTTCACTCACATTTTCCGCAGCTTGAAATGCCGCGACTGCCGGCTGTCCCTTAGTGACCGTGCCGGTTTTGTCAAAAGCGATCATCCGTACGCTTCCCAGCTGCTCTAAAAACACACTTCCTTTAACCAATAATCCGTTGCGGGCCCCATTTGAGATAAGGGAAAGCGCAGCGGGCATAATAGAAGCGACAAGCGCGCACGGGGAGGCGACCACCATAAACACCATCGCCCGGTAAAAGGTTTCACTCCAGCTCCAGCCTAAAGCGAAATGAGGAACGAATAAAAGCAAAGCCACGGCTAACAGCACGCCTTTGACATAGACACTTTCGAACCGCTCAATAAATGCCTGAGCCGGTGACACGCTGTTTTGGGCTGATTCCACCAGCCGGATGATTTTTCTGAATAAAGACTGTTCATTTGTTTTCGTCACACGGACCGTTAAGGAGCCGTTTCCGTTTACCGTTCCTGTAAACACAGAATCTCCGGCTGTTTTTTCCGCCGGCATCGCTTCACCCGTAAGCGCCGATTCATCGAGGCTCGTCACGCCAGACTCAATGATCCCGTCTGCTGCTACGCGTTCGCCCGGCTTAATGACGATCATGTCACCGATCTTAAGTTCAGCAGCCGGCACCCGCTTTTCCCGTCCGTCCGCAAGCAGAGTCGCTTCCTCCGGTTCCAGTTTCATCAAAGAGGTTAAATCACGGCTGCTTTTATTCATCGTATATGTTTCAAGCGCGCCGCTTAACGAAAAAATAAAGATAAGAACAGCACCTTCCGCCCAATAACCGATCAGGGCGGAGCCGACAGCCGCAAAAATCATCAGCAGTTCCACATTTAACGCCTTCGTCTCAATGGTATCCTCAATTCCCTCTTTCGCTTTTGCAAATCCCCCGATCAGGAAGGCAAGGATATACAAAGTGACGGACAGGCCTTTTGTTTCGGTAAAAAACCAGGCCGCAAGAATAAGGACGCCGGATACGAGCGCCGCAATGAGTTCTGCATGCTGGAGCCACTTTTTTCCGGCCCGCTCTTCTTGTATGTGCTGTTGTGAATGGGTTTGTGTCATCACTTGTTCATTCATTATGAATTCTCCTCTCTAATTGAGAACGCAAATCATCTTCAATTCCCCGATAAAAGCAAAACAGCCGCCTGACAGGCAGCATTTTCACAGTGTTATCGCAGTGTTTTCTTTATTATAGCATGCCGGCGGAAGATTTCAATTGTAATTGTTTTAATTTCTTTTTGATAATAATTATCATTAGTGTTTCTTCAGCTGTTCATTATATGCAAAAAAGGTGCGGGAGGAATTCCTCCCGCACCTTTTTATTTCTCTGACCATTCTTTTAATTGTGAGGCGGTCATCGGACCGACGATCTTTTTTTCGATTTCTCCTTTTTCATTCAGCAGAAATGACGTGGGAATCGTCATGACATCGTATTCCTTCATAAGCTCGCCTTTCGTGTCAAGAACAATCGGGAAAGTGAGATGGTGCTGACTGACAAAGTTTTGAACGGTATTTTTGTTTCGCTCGGCATTCATCAGATTTACCGTTACAAGGCTTACATCATCGGACTGATGCTGTTCATAATACGTTTGGAACTGCGGCAGTTCTTTTTTGCACGGCGGACACCACGATGTCCAAAAATGCAATATCGTTTTCTGCCCTTTATTCGGAATCGATATCTCGTCTCCTTCAATCGTCTTCATCAGAAACACGGCGGGAACTGCCTGTTTTTCTGATGAGGCGTTTGCTTCAGGCATCCAGACGGCGGCAGCTATCAAAAGGACTGCACATACAATTAGGCGGTTTTTATGCATATGATCTTCCTTTCACGCGTTTCGGATAGCTTGCCCTTCCTTATTGAAATGTATCAGCCTTTTCAGCTTTCGATCCGGGGCGCTGTTCTTCCGCCGCCCGTCAAAAACACGGAGACACCGAGGTCTTTGCAGATCGTCGCGTAATGTAAACTTGTCAGAAGAATCATGCCGGTATTCATGCCGAGTATAATGCCGAGCATTTGCAATTCCGGCATAGAACCGAGCACATACATCATCGAAAGCCCTACAATGCTGCTCCATACGTTATGATAAAACGCCGTTTTCACGTGGCCGATGCCGATCAGACAGGCCTGAAGCGGCATCACAAACAGGTGAAAAAGAAAAAACGGCCACAAAAGCTGCAAATAATACTGCGCTTCCGGAGACTGAAAAAACAAATGGGTCAGCGGGCCCGCGAACTGAAACATGACCCAGACTGCCGGAATGCCGTAGCCGAATGTAATAAAAATCGCTTGTCTCAGCCGTTTCAGCACAATATCATATTGGGACAGCGCATACGCTTCTGAAATGCTGGGAATCATGACGACCATCAGCGAATGGGCGATAAATGCGGGAAACGAACCGATTGTCATCGCTACACCGGCAAGCATGCCGTATTGATCAATCGCGGCTGTCCCGGCTGCCCCGGACGCCAGCAGCGCTCCTTTCACTAAAAAGGGTTCAATGGCGTTTGTCACCGCATGAAATATACGAAGTCCCGTTGTCGGGATGGATACGGCCAGGAGGCGTTTCCGCACGTCTTTCCCGCGAAGATGAATGTGCTGATGGCCGGAAAGCGCCCTCCGCGCCAAAATAAACTGCGTATACAAGTAAACGAACACCACAACATCGCTTGCGACCAGCACAAATAACGAAATGAGCACGGCCATATCAATTTCAAAAGAGTACCATTGAAAAAAGATAAACAGACAAAGCACTTGAATGATTTTTTTCAAGACATTCGCAACCGCGATTTTTCCCATTTGCTGCACACCCATAAAATAACCTCTGGCGATGGATGTAAAAGCGACGACTGGAATCAGCCCGATGACAATCCCTTTAATAAACGGGTGATACGTATCAAATACAGGAATGAACGGCAGCGCGATGCTTGCGGCCGCGGTTGAAAACGCGGTAAAAACGGCGGTCATTCTGAAGGCATGCCGGAGCATGCTTTCATGCAGCTTCTGATTGGATTCCGCGATGAATTTTGAAATAGAGATCGGAAGCTCCAGACTGGCGATCACGATAATTAAAAAAATGGTGGGCAGAATGCTCATGTAAAGCCCCATCCCATGCTCGCCAAGCTCCCGCGCCAGTATCATATTCACGACAAATTCCAGACATTCCGCGAAAAAGGCGGCGATGGATAAAAGAATGATCCCTTTCACAAATCGATTCATGGTGTCTCTCCTTGTCTCTCGTTCTTCCATCATCATATGAGACAAGTTCTGAAAATATTTTCGATTTCTCAAAATTGAAAAAAGCATAGCCGGGATATTTTTGATCCCGCTATGCTTACATCGCAAATACGTGTCTGCCGATCCGTTCGATAATTTTTCGGGAACGGATCCAGTGGTCAGATGCCGTTTTCGGATTGTAGAAAAACAACGCGTTCGTTTCTCTGCCCGGATGGTCAAGCGCCTCATTTGCGGCGGCGACGGAATCCTTATCCGGCTTTTGATTAATGCTTCCGTTTGCTACCGGTTCAAATGCATTCCTTTGATAGATCACACCCCGAATGGTATCCGGGAAGCCGTTTTTTTCAGTGCGGTTCAGCACTACGCTGGCTACCGCAACCTTCCCTTTATAAGATTCACCTTTCGCTTCTGCGTGAACGAGACGTGCCAGAAGTTGTCTGTCAGCGCGGGAATACGTTTTTTTCGGCGGCTGATAAGCCGTCTCTTCCGGTTTGGCTTTCTTCTCTTGGTGAGATGACAGCTTTATCGGTTGGATAGAATGCTTATGATCCGTTTTTGAAAGCTTCGGAACCGAGCTTTTTTTATTTAAATCAGCAACCAGTGTGCTGGGTTCTTGCTTTGGCTTCTTCGCAAAAGTAAACAGAGCTTCTGTATGTTCAATTTTTGATGCAGGCATAAAACATAGAAAAAAGACAGCCAAGGCAGCAAATTTTGTCGTCATACGATTTCCTCCTTAAATACTTCACTACCTTAACAAGAGCTGTGCGCAAATTCACGGTTAAAGATTTTCCAGTGCTCCCAATCAGCTTTTATGATGGAAGAAGTTCGTTAACAGCCTTGTTATTGGCAGGAAAACAGCCGTCATTTTCACAACATTAACCAAATAGCAGTAAAAGTATCCATCGGAGGGATTTTACATTTTGTTTACATCTGTTACAGCCAGATGAAATGAGAAACTAAAAAACAAAAAAAAGACTCCTCAAGTGCGAGGAGCCGTCAGCTTCTTGGCTGTTCTAAATACTGAAATATAACATCTCCGCCCTGCTGGGCAATACCGCGGAAATGCTTAAAATCTTCCTGCTTCGACAAAACCGCTCGAAATGCAAGAAAATGTTCTTTCTGCACCCTGAATTCTTTGATTTCACCGGTGCGCATTTGGTTGATACGTTCTGAAATTTCCTCAGGCAGCAACGAATACAGCCTCCTTTTCTCGGCTTTTTCCCGAAAAACAATATACCATCTTTCCCCCGCCGGGACAATGATTGAGCGGGCTGATACCCATATCGCTTTACTTCTTAAAGAAAATACTGCAAAATATTTTCAAACAGGATTTATGATAAAGGAGAGGAAGCTCGTGAAAATTGCTAAGGTTGGAAACGTCATTGAATTTAAAAACGGATTAACCGGTATTGTTGAAAAAGTAAATGAAAACTCCGTCATCGTTGATGTAACCATCATGGATAATTATCGTGACCTTGAATTAGATTCCCTCACTGTCGTCAACCATAAGAATTATAAAATCATCAGAGACTCCTATTAAACCCCCCCGAACATCCGAACCATTTACATATCCCGCACAAAAGCTGCCGCCCGGCAGCTTTTTCAAATGAATTCAGATCTCGGTCATTTCTACATAAAAATCACCGGTCTCATCTTTATTGTAAAGATTTGTGACGGATGTATAGTAGTTGGTTATTTTACCGCGGAATTCAAGCCCGCGCTCGGGCGCCTTGATGTCAAATGTTTTTTCATACAAAAGGACGGCAATATCATGATACGTTTCAGAGGTCACCTTCAATACAAATGAAATCATGCGGCCGTTTTTGCCCGCACTTTCTTTACAATCATACATTTTCAGCCTTACACCGTTTAACTCTAACGGCTCCATAACGAACACTCCTTCTTTTTACAGGACATGCTATCATGCTGACCATTCCTTTACAATCGATCCGCTCCGAATGAGAAAAAACAGCGCAGGTCTTTACAAACATACGTTCCCTATTTTATAATAAAACAGACGAGCTGCCATCCAGCACCCGTCACGTATTGAAGCGGCGAGTACACTCCCCCCGGGTTTACTCGTCTTTTTCTTTTCTCCAAATGATCTCTCTTTTCCTTATAGAAGTTCTGTGCAAATATCATGCACCTTTTTGGCGGCGTGGCACAGACGAAAAATACCCCCGCTTAAAAGGCGGGGGTATTTAGGTTATATTCCGAGACCGTACTCCTTCTGAAAATTAACGGTTGTTAATCGTCTCCGGGTACATATCATGATTCTTCATCCGATGTTCGGCCATTTTTTCATATTTTGTTCCCGGTCTGCCGTAGTTTGTATACGGGTCAATG
>NZ_JAANHO010000040.1:0-374 GCF_011800725.1 Bacillus sp. EKM208B
TGGGAAGGTTCAAGATTCTCGTAACCGATCTTCTTCGCAATTTCCAAGTATTCATCCGGATCGGTCACACCGTCAGCCAGCTTTTTCTTTAGATCCTTGATTTCCCGCTCTTTCGCTTCTTCCTTCTTAAACGTTAAATATGTGTCTGAGTGTCTTGCAATCTCGCCTTTTTTCTTATGTATGTCACTTTCTCTGTACGCCTTGGCGTTATAGTGAAGTGGTGTTACATTTTTCCCTTTGCCTGTAGCATTTTGGAGCTGCTGAAAATCTGCCTGAATGAAATGTTCATTTGCCTCGGTTTCTGCGTATTCTTTCGTTAGATCGTGATCAAGCTTTCCGAGTTTATGTATGGTCTTATCCCGTTTTTTGTCTGC
>NZ_JAANHO010000041.1:0-359 GCF_011800725.1 Bacillus sp. EKM208B
AGAAGTTTATCGACAATCCATATGGCGAAGGGAAGTTATACCGCTCTGGAGATTTGGCGAGATGGCTGCCTAACGGGGAGATCGAATACCTGGGAAGAATAGATGAACAGGTTAAAATCCGAGGATACCGGATCGAGTTGTCCGAGATCGAGAGCGTTCTAAGGAATCAGCCGGGTATATCTGATGTAGCCGTTGTTGCATTGGAAGTAGGCGGTGACAAGAGTATATGTGCCTACCTGATCCCGACAAATCAAGAGCAGCAACTGGATATGTCTGAAATCAAAAATGATTTGAGAGACAAATTACCTGAGTATATGTTACCTGGCTTTATGATGCAGATTGATGCCTTGCCACTGACT
>NZ_JAANHO010000042.1:0-351 GCF_011800725.1 Bacillus sp. EKM208B
CCGGACTTGAACCGGCACGGTAGTCACCTACCGCAGGATTTTAAGTCCTGTGTGTCTGCCAATTCCACCACCCCGGCGTGGATGGTATAGTTGGAGCGGAAGACGGGATTCGAACCCGCGACCCCCACCTTGGCAAGGTGGTGTTCTACCACTGAACTACTTCCGCATACAGGATATCTATCCTGTATAATGCGGGTGAAGGGACTTGAACCCCCACGTCATAAGACACTAGATCCTAAGTCTAGCGCGTCTGCCAATTCCGCCACACCCGCGTAACATGGTGAGCCATGAAGGACTCGAACCTTCGACCCTCTGATTAAAAGTCAGATGCTCTACCAACTGAGCTAATGG
>NZ_JAANHO010000043.1:0-346 GCF_011800725.1 Bacillus sp. EKM208B
CGGACTTGAACCGGCACGGTAGTCACCTACCGCAGGATTTTAAGTCCTGTGTGTCTGCCAATTCCACCACCCCGGCATGGATGGTATAGTATAGTTGGAGCGGAAGACGGGATTCGAACCCGCGACCCCCACCTTGGCAAGGTGATGTTCTACCACTGAACTACTTCCGCGTTTGGCAATGCGGATGAAGGGACTTGAACCCCCACGTCTGTAAAGACACTAGAGCCTGATTCTAGCGCGTCTGCCAATTCCGCCACATCCGCAAGAAAAACATGGTGAGCCATGAAGGACTCGAACCTTCGACCCTCTGATTAAAAGTCAGATGCTCTACCAACTGAGCTAATGG
>NZ_JAANHO010000044.1:0-335 GCF_011800725.1 Bacillus sp. EKM208B
GTCGGCATCCGGGATCACTTTTTTGAGCGGGGCGGCCATTCGTTAAAAGCGACGGCTCTCGTCTCCCGCATCGCCAAAGAGTTCGGTGTTCAGGTGCCGTTACAGGACATCTTCGCCCGGCCGACGGTGGAAGAGCTCGCTTCGGTCATTCAGGACTTGGAAGAGAGCCCGTATGAAGCGATTCAGCCTGCGCAAAAACAGGACACCTACCCGGTGTCTTCAGCGCAGAAACGGATGTATGTGCTCCAGCAGCTTGAAGACGGCGGTGTCGGCTACAATATGCCGGCTGTGCTGGAACTGACGGGCCCGCTTGACCGCGGCCGGCTGGAGGAGAC
>NZ_JAANHO010000045.1:0-310 GCF_011800725.1 Bacillus sp. EKM208B
GCGCAGCCTGTCCTCAGGATACTCCGGGTCAAGCGGCACATAGGCGCCGCCCGCTTTTAACACGGCAAGCACAGAAACCACCATCTCCGGCGAGCGTTCAGCGAGTACGCCGACCATGCTTTCTTTGCGGACGCCTTTTTGGCGGAGCCAAACGGCGAGCCTGTCTGTGTACTGATCGAGCTCAGCGTACGTCAGCATACCGCCCGGAAAACGGAGCGCCGGACGATGCGGCGAAAGCGCGGCGCGGCGGGTGAACAGCCCGTGAAGCGTCGGAGCCGGCGGTTCAACCGCTTCTGTACGGTTAAACGCA
>NZ_JAANHO010000046.1:0-304 GCF_011800725.1 Bacillus sp. EKM208B
TACTGGCTGTATTTATGATAGAACTGCATAAATACAGCAGGCAACAAGATATCGTGGTAGGAACACCCATCTCAGGCAGGGTGCATCCGGATACCGAGACGATCGCAGGCATGTTTGTCAATACGCTGGCAATGAGAGGGTATCCAAGGGCTGAAAAAACATTCTTAGAATTTTTAAGCGAGATCAAAGAGCTGGCATTGAATGCGTATGAGAATCAAGAATACCCATTTGAAGAATTGGTAGAGGAAGTAGAAGTACGCCGTGATCTGTCACGCAATCCGCTGTTTGACGTGATGTTTACCAT
>NZ_JAANHO010000047.1:0-302 GCF_011800725.1 Bacillus sp. EKM208B
CGAACACGGAAGTTAAGCTCTTCAGCGCCGATGGTAGTCGGGGGTTTCCCCCTGTGAGAGTAGGACGCCGCCAAGCTTTTTTATTTTATCTACCATGTTTTTGTTTATGAAGCTTATAATATTCCGCAGTAGCTCAGTGGTAGAGCTATCGGCTGTTAACCGATCGGTCGTAGGTTCGAGTCCTACCTGCGGAGCCATTGCTTCCATAGCTCAGCAGGTAGAGCACTTCCATGGTAAGGAAGAGGTCAGCGGTTCGAGCCCGCTTGGAAGCTTATCTAAATACGTTGATCTGAAGCAGTTTC
>NZ_JAANHO010000048.1:0-292 GCF_011800725.1 Bacillus sp. EKM208B
GGTGAGCCATGAAGGACTCGAACCTTCGACCCTCTGATTAAAAGTCAGATGCTCTACCAACTGAGCTAATGGCTCTTATTACAAGAGACTTATATAGTATAACATATAAAGGTGGTGCCGGCAAGAGGACTTGAACCCCCAACCTACTGATTACAAGTCAGTTGCTCTACCAATTGAGCTACACCGGCTTAATACGCCAACTTATGTATGATAGGAATGGTGGAGGATGACGGGCTCGAACCGCCGACCCTCTGCTTGTAAGGCAGATGCTCTCCCAGCTGAGCTAATCCTC
>NZ_JAANHO010000049.1:0-284 GCF_011800725.1 Bacillus sp. EKM208B
CAGTGGTGTTTGTCGGTAAAGTTTCGTTCAAAGAACCAGCGCTGGATCGGCGTTAACTCCGCTTCGCCTTCGACAGGTCCCTGGTCGGCCTGCTTGCCTTCCGTCCGCTCCACATAGGAGACGAGCTCTTCGATGGTCGGATGCTGGAAGAGGTCTTTCATCTCCAATTTGTAGCCGTGCTGGTTCAGACGGCTCGCCATTTGGATGCCTTTGATCGAGTCGCCGCCGAGCGTGAAGAAATTATCGCTTACGCCGATCTGGTCAAGACCGAGCACTTCCTGCCA